>JBBSCP010000009.1:0-31647 GCA_038250135.1 Acetobacterales bacterium
GCGCTGGCTTTTGGATTGCTGGCCGATGACGAAACCCATTCCGATACCGCCGTGCGCATCGAGCTGGTGCGCTGCCTGGCCCGCGCCGCGGGCGCGCGGGGCATGTGCGGTGGGCAGATGCTGGACATGCTGGCCGAACGCCCCGGCGAGCCGCTCGACGAGCCCACGGTCGGCCGGCTGCAACTGCTCAAGACCGGGCGGCTGATCGAGTTCTCGGCCGAGGCCGGCGCCATTCTCGGCAAGGCGTCGCACTACCAGCGGCACGCGCTGGCGGCCTATGGGCGGGACCTCGGCGCCGCCTTCCAGATCGCCGATGATCTGCTGGATGCCACCGCGACCGCCGAGGAAACCGGCAAGCGCACCGGCAAGGATGCGGCGGCCGGCAAGGCCACTCTTGTCGGGCTGCTCGGGCTGGAACGCGCGAAGCTGCACGCCGAAAGGCTGGTGGACCAGGCGCGTGTGCATCTCGACAGTTTCGGGGAGAGCGCCGACCTATTGCGTGACCTCGCCAGCTACACGACCCAAAGAAAGAACTGACCTCCATGAAGACACCGGCAACGCCGCTGCTCGACCGGGTCCGTATACCCGCCGACATGAAGAATTTCTCAGCCGACCAGCTCAAGCAGTTGGCCGGGGAATTGCGGGCGGAGACGATCCACGCCGTGTCTCAAACCGGCGGGCATCTCGGCGCCTCGCTCGGCGTGGTGGAACTCACGGTCGCGGTGCATGCGGTGTTCGAGATGCCGCGCGACCGGCTGATCTGGGACGTGGGCCACCAAGCCTACCCGCACAAGATCCTGACCGGCCGGCGCGACCGCATTCGCACGCTGCGAACCGAGGGCGGGCTATCGGGCTTCACCCGGCGCAGCGAGAGCGAGTACGACCCCTTCGGCGCGGCGCATTCCTCCACCTCGATCTCCGCCGGCCTCGGCATGGCGCTGGCGCGCGACCTGAAGGGCGATGAACGGCACGTCATCGCCATCATCGGTGATGGCGCGATGTCGGCCGGCATGGCCTATGAGGCGATGAACAACGCCGGGGCCAGCAAGGCGCGGCTGATCGTCATCCTGAACGACAACGACATGTCGATCGCCCCACCTGTCGGCGCGATGAGCGCCTATCTGTCGCGGCTGATCTCGTCGCGCCCCTTCCTCAATCTGCGGGAGCTTATGGCGCGCGTGGCCAAGCGCTTCCCCGCGCCGATCGAGCGCGCGGCGCGCCGGGCGGACGAATATGCGCGCGGCCTGCTGACTGGCGGCACGCTGTTCGAGGAGCTGGGCTTCTACTATGTCGGCCCGATCGACGGGCATGACCTCGACCACCTGCTGCCAGTGCTGCGCAATCTGCGCGATGTGGAGGAAGGCCAGCCGATCCTGCTGCATGTCGTGACGCAGAAGGGCAAGGGCTACGCGCCGGCCGAGGCCAGCGCCGACAAGTATCACGGCGTCGCCAAGTTCAACATCATCACCGGCGAACAGGCCAAGGCGCCGCCGGGCCCGCCGAGCTACACCAAGGTGTTCGCGAACGCGTTGATCGCCGAGGCCGAGGCGGATGAGCGGATCGTCTCGATCAACGCGGCCATGCCCGCCGGCACCGGGCTCGATGCCTTCGCGAAGAAGTTCCCCAAGCGCTGCTTCGATGTCGGCATCGCCGAGCAGCACGCCGTGACCTGCGCCGCCGGCATGGCGACCGAGGGGCTGAAGCCCTTCGTCGCCATCTACTCCACCTTTTTGCAGCGCGCCTATGACCAGGTGGTGCATGACGTGGCGCTGCAATCGCTGCCCGTGCGCTTCGCCATGGACCGCGCCGGCCTGGTCGGTGCCGATGGTGCGACGCATGCCGGCAGCTTCGACATCGCCTATCTCGGCTGCCTGCCCAACGTGGTGCTGATGGCCTGCGCCGACGAGGCGGAGCTGATGCACATGGTCGCCACGGCGGCCGCGATCGACGACCGGCCCAGCGCCTTCCGCTACCCGCGCGGCGAGGGCACTGGCGTGGCGCTGCCGGCGCGCGGCATGCCCATCGAGATCGGGCGCGGGCGCGTGCTGCGGGAGGGCAACTCGGTGGCCATCCTGAGCTACGGCACCCGTCTCGCGGAGTGCCTGAAGGCGGCGGAGGAGCTGGCAGCCCAGGGGCTGACCTGCACGGTCGCCGATGCGCGCTTCGCCAAGCCGCTCGATGCGCAGCTCATCGAGCGTCTGGCGCGGGAGCACCCCGTGCTGATCACCATCGAGGAAGGCTCGGTCTGCGGCTTCGGCAGCCTCGTCGCGCATCATCTGGCCTGGAAGGGCCTGCTGGATGGCCAGACGAAGTTCCGCCCGATGACGCTGCCCGACAGCTTCATCGACCACGCCGCGCCGAAGGTGCAGTACGACCTGGCCGGGCTGACTGCGCGCCACATCGTCGCCACCGCGCTGGCGGCGCTCGGCGTGGCCGAAGTGCAGGCCCAGCCAGCGCGGGCCTGAGAGGTTGTGAAGCAGCGCGCCGACATCGCCCTCGTCGAGCGCGGCCTCGCGGAAAGCCGCACGCGCGCGCAGGCGCTGATCATGGCCGGCACGGTCTATTCGGGCGAGGCTCGCGTCACCAAGGCCGGCGACACGGTGCGGCCGGACCAGCCGCTCGAAGTGCGCGGCCAGGACCACCCCTGGGTGTCACGCGGCGGGGTGAAGCTGGAACATGCGATCCGGCATTTCGCGTTGAAGGCGAAGGGCATGGTCGCCCTGGATGTCGGCGCCTCGACCGGCGGTTTCACCGATGTGCTGCTGCATCACGGTGCGACGACGGTTTATGCGGTGGATGTCGGGCATGGGCAACTCGCCTGGAAGCTACGCAACGATTCGCGCGTGGTTGTGCTGGAACGCACCAATGCGCGCTACATCGATGCGACCCATGTGCCGCAGGCGCCCGGCGCGGTGGTCTGCGATGCCAGTTTCATCGGGCTGCGCACCATCCTGCCCGCCGCCTTGGCTCTGGCGGCGCCCGGCGCCTGGGCTGTGGCGCTGATCAAGCCGCAATTCGAGGTTGGGCCCAACATCGCCAAGGGTGGCGTCGTGCGCGATGCTCGAGTGCATGAGGGTGTATGCGCTGGAATCCGCCATTGGTGGTCGGAGCTTCCGGGATGGACAGTGTTGGGCGTGGAGGCAAGCCCTTTGCTCGGCCCCGAGGGAAATCGCGAATTCCTGATCGCAGCGCGGCGGGCTTAGCGCGCGCCTCGCTTCAACGCCTGACGGGCGCCTGGGCCTTGGCCTGCGCTGCCGCCAGTTCAGCGGTCAACAACCATACCCGATGCGCATCCATGCGCGTTTCGGGGTCGTTCAGAAGGCGATCCAACTCGGCTTGTTTGGCGGTCTGCTCGCGTTCGGTCATCGAATTCCTCGTGCGCGGTCACACCCCGTAACCTAACTCGTACAAAAATGCGAGACAAATGTGAAGGCGGAACTACCGTCACGGGTCATTGGGAGGAGAGTACGGCAGGCGCCAGCGCCAGGTGCTTGGCTAGCGGGTGGCTCGGGTTGCGGAAGCGCAGCTCGCCTTCCGGCGCGGCATCGGGCGGTGCCAGGCCGAACAGTTCCATCCGGCTGGCGCAGGAGACGGCAATGACGGGCCGCGCCACCGGCTCGGTCAGCCAGCGTCGCGCTGCACCTTCAAGTTCGAGGCGCTCGCGCAGCCCGCGCCACTCGCCCTTGTCCACATCCTCGACGAAGGTCGCGATGATGCCCGGCCGCGCATGGCTGAGCCGAGCCGCGGCGGCGAGGCCAAGACGGCGGGTGACGGCGCCGGCGATCGAGTTTTCCCGCCCGGCGCGCGCCGCCATGACGAAGACCGAGCCGGAGGCGGCCGAGGCAGTGACGGCGAGATGTGCCTCCTCGCCGAATGCCGCGCGCAGTTGCTGCGGCAGGCGCTGCCCGGCGGCCTGCGCGCCGGCGAGCACCAGGGGATCGAGCTTCAGCACCGCATCGGCGCTGGAATCCTGCCGCCGCTGGTCCTGCAACAGGGTAGCGATGCGGCGGTGCAGTTCCGCCACCTGCGCGTCGGTCGCCATGCCTTCGGGCAGGGTCATCTTCAGCAGATAGCGGCCGGGGTGGGCGGCGAGCCAGGTCTGCAATTCGGGGTTCACCCGATCGACCAGCGCACACCATTCCCCACGATGCACCTCCCGCCCTTCCTCGGCGGAGACCGTCTCGCAGGCCACTTCGGCTGCCATGCCGTCGCGGGTTATCAGCAGGTCGAAGGGCGTGTCCTCGGCGAGGCCGGAAAAGGCGACCTCGAAGCCGCGCAGGCGGTGAAGTGCTGCGGTGCGCAGCAGGTGGAACAGGGGGATCAGCGTTTCCTCGCCCGTCAATCCGGCCTCGATCCGCTCGCGCAGGCGCTGGCGGGCGTGCGCGGGGAGGGTGGCGGCGACCTGCGCGGCCTCTCTCGCAAAGCCAGCAACGCGGCGCTCGGCAGGACTGGCGCTGGCGAGCGCCTTGGGGTCGGCGAGGCGCGCTATGATCAACTCTAGCGCGTGGCGCTGCTGGGTGGCGCGGCCGCATAGTGAGGTCGATTGCGCCTGAGCGCGGATCCGGGTGAGGCGCCCGCGCCATAGTCGTTCCCCCGCCAGGGCGCGGAAGCCCGAGAGGTCGGTCGGATCAGGCAAGCGATCGGCGAAGAGCATCGGTTCAGCCTGTTCTAACTTTACAGAAACTTCTAACAGCCCCAAGGGGGGAGCCGTCAAGCCAGCATGACGAGTAACCGTTCAGTTCCTTGATCACGCACCAGTGTAGAACAGCGTAACGCTATGCGTCGCCTCGGCAAACATCAGCCAACGCTCCACCACCACGGCGGCCAGTGCGGCCAAGGTGGCGGGCAGCAGCAGCGCGGCGGCCGCCTCGGCGCCGGCGAATACCGCCATCAGGGACAACAGCACGGCCAGGCCAAAGCCCGCCAGCGCAAGCATCCGCAGCTTTTCGCTGTGCTTGCGCGCGATGCGAAAGCCCATTTCGCGCAGCAGCCAGTTCTGTTCGGTGTGCGGCGGGTCGAGCGGGCGGGTGCGGCCGATGCGGCCGAGGCCGGTGGCGCTTTCGATGGTGGGGGCGTCGGCCGGGGGCGTGTCGATCTGCCTCCAATAGACGCGTTTCCACGCCAGCGATCCGGCGCCGAACAGCGCGGCGATCAATGCGGCGGCCTGGGCCTCCCCCCAGAACCCGCCGAGTGCGGCGAGCAGCGCTGCACCGGAGAAGCCAGCGAAGACCAGGTAGCCGGGCGCGACCATCGGGTGGTGCCACTGTCGGATCGGCTTGAGGGAGGCGTAGATCATGCCGGTACACCACACCGTGATGGCCGCGCCGACCGCAGCGAGCAGCCCGGCGACCAAAGCCAGGCCCGACCAGCCTGCATAGATCGCGAGACCGAGCAGTAGCGCCGGCGCATAGGTCACGATGGCGGCCACGCCTTCGCGCGACAGCCAGGAGGAACGCCACTGGCTCACGGCGCGCCAGGCGCGTTCGGGATGGCCGAGATGCAGCGTGGAGGAGAGCAGCCCCGCCGTAATCAGCGCGAGCGCGAGCGCCAGCGCCGTAAGCCCGAATCCCCGGCCCTCTGGCGTCAGGCCGAGCGGGCGCAGCGCCGCCAGCCAGAACAGCAGCCCGTAGCCGGCGCCGGACGCGGTGGTGAAGAAAACAATCGAAGGTGCGGGGTTCAATGTTTGCGACCTCCGGCCGCGTTGCATGGGCGACCTCCGGCCGCGTTGCCTGTGCGACCCCCGGCCGCGCCGGCCGATTCAGGTTTGCGCACCTTCGGCGCACCAACCATCGGACGGCTCATCGGCTCAGCGCCCGGTCCAGCCAGCGCATCAGCGGGTTCTTGATGTCGAGCGGCGTCGGCACGGATTCCGCAAGCGTGTTCGGGTTCACCTTCGGCCGCTCGCGCGGGGGCAGGTATTTGTTGGTCGGCTGGTAGCCCATCTCCGGCATCAGGTCGTAGCCGCCGCGGTCGGCAACCAGCTTCGAGACCTTGCTGTCCGGGTCGCCCAAATCACCGAAATGTCGCGCGCTGACCGGGCAGGTGATGACACAGGCGGGCTGGCGCTGGGCCTCGGGAATCGTCTCGTTATAGATGCGATCGACGCAGAGGGTGCACTTCTTCATCACCCCCTCATCCTCGTCCATTTCGCGTGCGCCATAGGGGCAGGCCCAGGCGCACAACCCGCAGCCGATGCACGTATCGGCATTGACCAGCACGATGCCGTCCTCGGCGCGCTTGTAGCTCGCACCGGTCGGGCAGACGGTGACGCAGGCGGGCGTCTCGCAATGCAGGCAGGAGCGCGGGAAATGTACGGTGCGCCCGGCCTCACCCTCGCCGGCCTCGTAGCTGTGGACGCGGTTGAACCACACGCCCTCGGCGCCGGCGGAATAGGGCTGCATGTCCGGCAGCGGGCCGGAATGCCCGCCGGCGTTCCATTCCTTGCAGTTGGTGGCGCAGGCATGGCAGCCGACGCAGGTGTCGAGGTCGATGACGAGGCCAAGCTTCTTCGCACTGGCAGGCGGCAATTCGGTCATGGCGCGCCCTCCCGCAGGATCATGGGAATGGGCGGCATGTTCGGCGGCTTGTGCTGCGCGGGCGGGCGCGGCGAGGTTTCGTGCGCCTCATCGGCCGCGCATTTCGTGACGCTGACGCGCAGATCGTACCAGGCGGCCTGGCCGGTCACCGGGTCGGCATTCGCGCTGCGAAAGCCCTCCTGCGCCGGCAGCCACTCGCTGATGACATGGTTGAGCAGGAAGCCGCGCGTGCTCTCCGGGCTGTCCTCGCTGAGCTGCCAGGCGCCGCTGCGCTTGCCGATGGCGTTCCAGGTCCAGACCGTATCGGGGTTCACGCCTTCCATCAGCGCGACCTGGCCCTTCACGCGCCCGGCGCGGCTTTCCACCCACACCCAGTCATCCTGCGCGATGCCCATCGCGGTGGCGCGCGCGCGGCTCATGTACAGCCGGTTCGCGCCGTGGATCTGCCGCAGCCAGGCATTCATCGACCCCCACGAATGATACATCGCCATCGGCCGCTGCGTGACGGCCGAGAAGGGGAAGGGCGTTGTGTCATGCGACGCCTCCTCAAGCGGCGCGTACCAGATCGGCAGCGGGTCGCAGTAGGTCTTGGTGCGCGCGCGCAGATGCGCGGGCGGCTGCTTCGCGCCGTGGCCCTCGGCGGCGAGGCGGAATTTCTGCAGCGGCTCCGAATAGATCTGCATGACGATCTGGTTCGCCACGCCGATCAGCCCCATCGCCTTCGCACCATCGAGATAGGCGCGGTTGGCGTGCTTGAAGTAGCTTTGCTCGGGCGGCAATTCATGGCGCCAGAAGCAGCCATTGGCGATGTATTTTTCGAGCTGGTTGGCGTTGGGCTCGCCCACGCCGGACTTCTCGCCATCGACGCCACGCCATCCCGCGAGTGGACCCACGCCTGGCATGCGCTGGTGGTTGATGATGTAGTCGGGATAATCCTTGAATTTCGGCGTACCATCCGCGTTCACGAAGGCCGGCAGGCCGAGCCGCGCGCCGAGCTCGATCAGCACCTCCTGGAAGGGCCGCACGTCGCGGTCCGGCTTGATCACCGGCTGGCGGATACCATCGCCAGGGCCGTGTGAACTGCCGATGGGGCGGTCGAGCAGGCTGATCGCGTCCCAGCGCTCCAGATAGGTCGTGTCCGGCAGGATCAGATCGGCGTAGGGCACCGTCTCGCTGTAGAAGGCGTCGGCATAGATCACATGCGGGATGCGATAGGTTCCGTCCTCCTTCTGCTCGGTCAGGATGCGGATGGTCTCGAGCGGATTCATCGCACTGTTCCAGGCCATGTTCGCCATGAACATGAACAGCGTGTCGATCGGGTAGGGGTCCCCTGCGCCGGCATTGGCGATGACGGTGTGCATCATGCCGTGCAGGCCGAGCGGGGCTTCCCAGCTGAAGGATTTGTCGATGCGCAGCGGATTGCCGGCGTCATCGACCATCAGATCGTCCGGCCCCTGCGGGAAGCCGAGCAGATTGCCCGCGATGGGCGTGTTCGGTGCGCTCACCTTGCCGGCCGGTCCGGGACCGGGCGGGATCGGCCGCGGGAAGGGCGATTTGTAGCGCCAGGAGCCCGGCGTATCGATCGCACCCAGCAGCATCTGGAGGATGTGCAGCGCGCGGCAGGTGTGGAAGCCGTTGCTGTGCGCGGAGATGCCGCGCATCGCATGGAAGGCCACCGGCCGGCCGACCATCTTCTCGTGCCGCCGACCCAAAGCATCGGTCCACGGCACATCGAGCGTGATGGTCTGGTTGAAGGCCACCTCCGCGATTTCGGCGGCGAGGCGCGTGATGCGCTCGGCACTCACCCCGCAACGCTCGGCGACGGCAGCCGGTGCATACTCTGCGCCGAGGTAGCGCGATGCCATCAGCTCGAACACAGGCACGGCGCGGCGGCCATCCTCCAGCGTCACCTCGCCTATGATGGCGGGCTGCATGTCGGGCGTCGCGGCCGGCACGGCCTGCTGTGCCACGCGATCCCAGGCGAGCGAACGGCCTTCGGCGTCGCGCGCGAAGAGCCCGTCATCCGCGCCGCCCGGATTGCGTACCACCAGCCACGCCGCGTTGGTGTAGCGCACGAGGAAGTCGAGATCGATGCGGTCCATGCGCAGCAATTCATGGATCAGCGCCATCACGAACAAGCCGTCCGTGCCCGGGCGGATGCCGACCCATTCATCGGCGATCGCGGAATAGCCGGTGCGCACCGGGTTCACCGAGACGAACTTCGCCCCGCGCCCCTTCATCTTGCCGAGCCCGATCTTGATCGGGTTGCTGTCATGATCCTCGGCAACGCCGAACATCATGAAGAATTTCGCATGCTCCCAGTCAGGTTCGCCGAACTCCCAGAAGGAGCCACCGATGGTGTAGAGCCCGCCCGCCGCCATGTTGACCGAGCAGAAGCCGCCATGCGCCGCGAAATTCGGCGTGCCGAACTGTGCCGCCCAGAAGCCCGTCAGCGATTGCGACTGGTCGCGCCCGGTGAAAAACGCCAGGCGCTTCGGGTCCGTCGCACGCACATGGCCGAGCCAGCCGGTGGCGATTTCCATCGCCTCCGCCCAGCTGATCTCGGCGAACTCGCCCGAGCCACGCGGCCCGACGCGCTTCAGCGGCGCCTGCAGTCGCGCCGGCGAATACTGCGTCATGATGCCGGCACTGCCCTTGCCGCAGAGCACGCCGCGATTCACCGGATGGTCCGGATTGCCCTCGATGTAGCGGACGCGGCCATCCTTCAGATGCACTTTGATGCCGCACCGGCAGGCGCACATGTAGCAGGTGGTGGTCATCACCTTGTCGCCGACCGGCGTCTGGGTCGCGACCACTTCGCCATTGCCGGTCATGCGGCGGGGCAGATCAGGCGTATTCGTATCCGGCATCAGGGTCTCCCGTTGCGCTGATTGTGCGGCGTCGCGGGCTCGGCGGGAAGTCCCGTCAGTTGCGCGGCAGGCGGGCGCGGCTGGGTGCGTCCGGGTTCTGCGCGCGGTGACGCAGCAAATGGTCGGCGAGTACCAGCGCCAGCATCGCCTCGCCCACCGGCACGGCTCGGATGCCGACACATGGGTCGTGGCGGCCCTTGGTCAACACCTCCACATCCTCGCCGAACCGGTCCACGGAATGGCGTGGCGTGAGGATGGAACTGGTCGGCTTCACCGCGAAGCGCGCCACCACCGGCTGCCCGGTCGAGATGCCGCCCAGAATGCCGCCGGCGTGGTTGCTGTCGAACAGCACCTCGCCATCTGCGCCCATGCGCATCTCATCGGCATTCTGCTCGCCGGCAAGATTCGCGGCCGAGAAGCCGGCGCCGATCTCGACCCCCTTCACGGCGTTGATCGACATCAGCGCGGCGGCGATATCGGCGTCGAGCTTGCCGTAGATCGGCGCGCCGAGGCCGGGTGGCACGCCCTCCGCCACCACTTCCACCACCGCGCCGAGCGAGCTTCCGGATTTACGAATTGCGGTCAGCTTCACTTCCCACCGCGCTGCGGCTTCGGCGTCAGGGCAGAAGAAGGGATTCTGATCGACCTGCGCCCAGTCGTGATTCGCGCGGTCGATCCAGTCGCCGCCCATGGCGACCAGCGCGCCGCGGATCGTCACCCCTTCCAGCACCTTGCGCGCAATGGCGCCGGCGGCGACCCGCATCGCCGTCTCGCGCGCGCTCGACCGCCCGCCGCCGCGATGGTCGCGCACGCCGTATTTGAGCTCGTAGGTCAGGTCGGCATGGCCGGGCCGGAACCGGTCCTTGATCTCGCCGTAATCCTTGCTGCGCTGGTCGGTGTTGTCGATGTGCAGCGCGATGGGGGCGCCGGTGGTGACGCCCTCGAAGGTGCCGGAGAGGATCCTTGCCTCATCCGCCTCCTGCCGCTGCGTCACGAACTTCGACTGACCGGGGCGGCGGCGATCCAGGTAGGGCTGGATATCGGCTTCCGTCAGCGCGATCCGCGGCGGGCAGCCATCGACCACGCAGCCAATGGCGAGGCCATGCGATTCGCCCCAGGTGGTGACGCGGAACAGGTGGCCGAAGGTATTGTGGCTCATGCGTCTCTCAGCGTGCAGCGGCCAGGCAGGCGAGAACTGTCTTGACACGCGGCAGTAAGGGCAGGGCGCATCTGAGCCTCCCCTCAGACGGTCGCGATATCCGGCGCGTCGGGGTTCTTCATCCCGACCACGTGATACCCGCAATCCACATGGTGCACTTCGCCCGTGACGCCCGAGGAGAGCGAGGAGAGCAGGTACAGCCCCGCGCCGCCGACATCCTCGATGGTCACGTTGCGCTCGAGTGGCGCGTTGTATTGGTTCCATTTCAGGATATAGCGGAAATCGCCGATGCCGCTCGCCGCCAGCGTCTTGATCGGCCCGGCCGAAATCGCGTTCACGCGAATGCCCGCCTTGCCCAGATCGGCCGCCATGTAGCGCACCGAGGCTTCGAGCGCCGCCTTGGCCACGCCCATCACGTTGTAGTGCGGCGTCACGCGCTCGGCGCCGAGGTAGCTCATGGTCAGCAACGACCCGCCCGGCTTCATCAGCGGCACGGCGCGCTGCGCGACGCTCACGAAGGAATAGACGGAAATGTCCATTGCCTGGAGGAAGGCGCCGCGCGGCGTATCCATATAGCGGCCGCGCAGGAACTGCTTGTCCGCGAAACCGATGGCGTGGACGAGAAAGTCGATGCCGCCCCATTCGCGGCCTAGCGTCTCGAACACAGCATCGACGCTGGCATCGTCGGTGACGTCGCAGGGCAGCACGAAGGGGCTGCCGACGCTCTCGGCCAGCGGGCGGACGCGCTTTTCCAGCGCCTCGCCCTGGTAGGTGAAGGCGATTTGCGCGCCCTGGGCGGCGCAGGCCCGGGCGATGCCCCAGGCGATGGAGCGGTCATTCGCCACGCCCATCACCACGCCACGCTTCCCCGCCATCAGATTGCCCTTGGGCAATACGGTTTCGAGCGTTTCGACGTCGGGCATTGTTTTGCGGACCGGGCTGTGGTTGCGGAGGGCGCATCGTGGTGGCACATGCCCCCCCGCCGGGCAAGGGGCGGCAGGCCCGCCACACCCGGTCGAGACCCGGAGAACAGCGTGGACACGCTCCCCCCAACCCACAGCCCCCCAACCCAAAGCCCCCCCACCTACAGCCCAACCGGGGAAGACCCAATCGCGCTGTTCGAGGCCTGGATGGCCGAAGCCGCGACATCCGAGCCGAACGACCCCAACGCCGTCTGCCTTGCCACCGCCACGCCCGATGGCCGGCCCTCGGCGCGCATGGTGCTGCTCAAGGGCGTCGATCGTGAGCGTCCCGGGGGCGGCTTCGTGTTCTACACCAACCTCGAAAGCCGCAAGGGCGGCGAGCTTTCCGCCAACCCGCAGGCCGCCCTGTGCTTCCATTGGAAAACCCTGCAGCGCTCCGTTCGCGTCGAGGGCTGCATCGCACCGGTCAGCGCGGCCGAGGCCGATGCCTACTATGCCTCCCGCGCCCGTGGCAGCCGGATCGGCGCCTGGGCCTCGAAGCAGTCGCGCCCGCTGGAAAGCCGCTTCGCGCTGGAGAAGGCCGTTGCCGAGCAGACGCTGCGCTTCGGTCTCGGCGAGATCCCCCGCCCGGAATTCTGGTCCGGCTTCCGCCTGGTGCCGGCGCGCATCGAGCTGTGGCGCGACATGCCCTTCCGCCTGCATGAGCGCCGCGTCTTCCACCGCACCGCCGAGGGCTGGGCGCTGGAGATGCTGTATCCTTGAGCCTGCCCGTGAGCCTGCCCCCGGCGCAGCAACCCGTCGCCGCGCTGCTGGCGCGGCTGACGGGCGATGCGACGCCGGTGGAGACCCATATCTCGCTGGTTTTCGTGGGGCGCGAGGAAGCCTTCAAGCTGAAGAAGGCGGTGCGCTACGACTTCCTCGACTTCTCGACGCTGGCGGCGCGGGAACGCTTTACGCGGCGCGAGCTGGAGCTGAACCAGCCGGGCGCGCCCAGCCTCTACCGCGACGTTCTGCCCGTGACCCGCGCCCCCGACGGCACGCTGGCGCTGGATGGCGCGGGCGAGGTGGTCGAGTGGGTGCTGCGCATGGCGCCCCTCCCGGCCGCCGATTTCCTGCCTGCCATCGCCGCGCGCGGCGCGCTGACGCCCGAGATGCTGGATGAAATGGCGGATGCCGTTGCCGCGCTGCATGCGGCGGCGCCCGAGGCCCCGCGCAATTTCGACAGCCCGGGACGCATGGCCCAGGTACTCGCCGGCAACCTCCGTTCCTGCCACGACGCCGGCATTGAGGTCGCGCGGGCCGAGGCGCTGGCCGAAACCCTCACGCGGCTGCTCGACAGCGTGGCGCCGGCGATGTGCGCGCGCGCCGCTTCGGGCTGTGTTCGGCGCTGCCATGGTGACCTTCACCTGGGCAATATCGTGCTGGTGGCGGGCCACCCCACGCCCTTCGACGCGCTGGAATTCGACGAGGCGCTGGCCATCACCGATACCGGCTACGATATCGCATTCCTGGTCATGGACCTCGACCAGCGCTGCGGCCGCGGCCCTGCCAACCGAGTGCTGAACCGCTACCTGGGGCGCTGTGGCGATACCTCGCTGCTCGGCCCACTGCCGTTCTGGCTGGCGCTGCGCGCCATGGTGCGCGCGCATATCGAGGCCCGCGCCGGGCGCGACGGGCTGCACTACCTCGCCGCCGCCGAGGCCTATGCGCGGCCTGTCCCGCCGCGGCTGGTCGCGATCGGCGGGCTGCAGGGCACGGGCAAGACCTGGCTGGCGCGCGACTTCGCGCCGCTGCTCGGCGTGGCGCCCGGCGCGCTGCACCTGCGCACCGACGAGGCCCGCAAGCGTCGCTTCGGCGTGGCGCCGGAGGCCCGCCTGCCCGAGGCGGCCTACGCGCCCGAGGTCAGCGACGTCTTGCATACGGAGATGTTTGCGCAGGCCCGCGCCGCGCTGGATATCGGGCATAGCGTGGTGCTGGACGCCGTCTTTCTCGACCCCGCGATGCGAGTCGCTGCTGCGGCCGCCGCCGGGCCGCATCCTTTCCTGGGCCTGTGGCTGGAAGCGCCGCGCGCGGTGTTGAACGCACGCGTCGCCGCCCGCAGCGCCGAAGGGCTCGATGCATCCGATGCGGATGTCGCGGTGCTGGCCCGCGCCGCTGCCGTCGATCCTGGGCCAATCGCCTGGCAGCGGATCGATGCCGCAGGTGACGCGCGCTTCGCCGTACGCGCCGCGCTGGCCTTGACCCCCGGATGTAGTGCATAAAGTTTCTCAGGAAGGCTCACTCGAGAATAAGGGGAGAGGCGCGATGGCCTATCGACGCCTGTTGCTGCCGTTGACCGGAACCGCCGCGGGAGAAGCGGCGCTCGCCACCGCGCTCTCGGTGGCGCGCATCTGGAATTCGCATCTGCATTGCCTGCATGTGCGCGTCGATGCGCGCGACGTCGCACCCTTGGCCGGCGAAGGCCTGTCGGGCGCGATGATCGAGGAGATGATGGCCGCGACCGAACGCGAAAGCGGCGAGCGTGCCGGCCGCGTGCTCTCATTGTTCGAGAAGTTTACCGCCACGCATGGCGACCTGACCCTGGCGCCGGACCCCAATACCGCTTTGAAGGTGCCCGGCGTGACGCTTTCCTTCGAGGCGATCCCGGGGCGGGAGGAGGATGTGGTGGCGCAGCAGTCGCGCCTTTACGACATGGCCGTGGTGCCGCATCCCGAGGCCGATGAGGATGTCAGCTCGTCGGACGCGCTGCACGCCGTGCTGTTCGACAGCGGCCGTCCTGTGCTGATCGCGCCGCGCGCCGTGCCTGATGTCATCGGCACGCGCGTGGCCGTCGCCTGGAATGGCAGCGCCGAGAGTGCCGCCGCCGTCGCTGCCGCGCTGCCCTGGCTGCACCGGGCGAGCGCCGTGCGAATCCTCTACTCGGACGACTATCAGCGCCGCGGCCCGGCGGCCGATGGCATCCGCGCCTATTTGCGCTGGCATGGCATCGAGGCCGAGGCGATCGCCTTCAAGCCCGCAACGCGCGAGGTCGGCGCCGGGCTGCTCGGCGCGGCGCGGGATTTTGGCGCGGATCTGATGTGCCAGGGCGCCTACAGCCATTCCCGCCTGCGACAACTCATCCTGGGCGGCGTGACGCGCCACGTGCTGGAGAATGCCGAGATCCCCGTGCTGATGTGCCGCTGACATTCAGGCCGTGAATGGCGACGATCCGCTGTCGCCCGCTGCACGGATCGCGCCGCCACCCTATTTCCTGCCTTAACACGGACAGGAGTTGCCCCGATGATCGACATCCGACCCTTCGCCAGTCTCGGCGGTGCCAATCATGGCTGGCTCAAGGCGAAGCATCACTTCTCCTTCGCCAGCTACCAGGATGAGTCGCGGATGAGCTGGGGCAAGCTGCGCGTCTGGAACGACGACGAGATCGCCGCCGGCACCGGCTTCGGCGCGCACCCGCACCGCGACATGGAGATCATCACCTATGTCCGGGAAGGTGCGATCACCCATAAGGACAACCTCGGCAATGAGGGCCGCACCGAGGCCGGTGACGTGCAGATCATGAGCGCGGGCACCGGCGTGATGCACTCCGAATTCAACCTCGAACCCGGCACGACGAAGATCTTTCAGATCTGGATCATGCCGGACCGCCGCGGCGCCAAGCCGAACTGGGGTGCGAAGACCTTCCCAAAGGCCGCGCGGGAGGCCGGCTTCGAGGTGCTGGCCTCGGGCCGTCCGCAGGATGCCGAGGCGGGCGCGCTGCCGCTGTATGTGAATGGCGCGGTGCTGGCGGCGAGCCTCGCGAAGGGCCAGACGCTCATACAGAAGCTGGGCGCCGACCGTGCCGCCTATCTGGTGCCGGCCAAGGGCGCGGTGACGGTGAACGGCCTGGCGCTCAATGCCCGCGACGGTGCGGGCATCGTGGACGAGGCCGAATTCGCCATCACGGCGACGGAAGACGCAGAATTGGTGCTGGTGGAAGTGGCGAAGGAATAGGCAGCAACAGCAGCTGGTCCCGCAACACGCCAATCGGGTCGCGCCCCGGTGCGGCGGTGACCAGCGCGCGATGCCCGCCAGCCAGCACCACATGGCGCGCGCCGGGCAGCAGGGCCGAGGCGACGGGGACCAGCCCATCATTCGGCCCTTCGCCCTCCTCCACCATCCAGCGCGACAACGCGGCGTAGAACCCGTCGCGCCAGTCGGCGGGGTTATCGAGCTGCGTGGCCAACGTGGTCACCGGCACCTGCGCGATCAGCGCCTCGATCTCGGCGCGATGGCGCATCATCCAGTCATGACGCGTTGCCGTGGTCAGGTCCATCAGGCCGCGGCCATTGCCCAGGCCCGTCAGCCGCGCCACCTGGTCGAGGGCGAGGCGCAACTGCTGCCGGCCGAGCAGCGCATCGGCCACCGGCGAGCCCTGGAACGGGCATTGCAACGCGATGAAGCCATCGCAGCGCGCCGCCACGTCATCGCGCAGCAGCGCGGCCAGCGCCTCCAGCCCGCCCTTGCTGTGGGCGATCAGGATCACCCGTCCCGGGGCGGCACGAACTGCCTCCGCCACGCGGCGTGCATTGGCCGCGACCGGTGCTGCGGTCGGCAGGCTCACCACCTGCGCATCCAGGCCGAGCCCGGTGAGCCAGGCGCGCTGGCTGTCCATGTAGTCCACGCCGACCGGCTTGAGCCCGGCCATCACCTCGCCCAGCAGGCCCAAGCAAAGCAGGAAGCGATGGCTGGCGAAGCGCGCGGTGATTGCCGCGTCGCTCATTCGAGGGCGACGACCTGCTTGCCGAAATTGCGCCCTTCGAGCATGCCGATGAAGGCAGCGGGCGCGGCTGCCAGCCCTTGCGCCACATCCTCGCGCCAGTGCATCCGCCCGGCGGCGATGTGGCCCAGCATCTCGGCGCGGAAGCGGGCGTAGCGCGGCCAGCCCGTATCGTTGACGATGAAGCCCTGGATGCGCAGCCGCTTGCGCACCACCGGGCCAAGATTGGGGCCGGGGGCTGCGCCGGTCGCGGCCGCACCGCTGGCCGTATTGTATTGCGCGACCATGCCGCACATCACCATGCGGCCGAAATCGTTGAAGCGCGGAAAGACCGCCGCCTGCACCGCGCCACCGACATTCTCCCAGTACACATCGATGCCCGCGGGGCAGGCAGCGTCGAGCTGGGCGTCGAGGTCGCCGCGATGGTCCACCGCAGCGTCGAAGCCGAGCGTGCCGGTGACGAAATCGCCCTTCGCCTTGCCGCCGGCGATGCCCACCACCCGCGCGCCGCGGATTTTCCCGAGCTGCCCCACCACCTGGCCGACCGCGCCGGAGGCGGCCGAAACCACCAGCGTCTCGCCCGCTTTGGGCTGGCCGATATCCTCCAGCCCGACCCAGGCCGTCAGCCCCGGCATGCCCAGCACGCCGAGCGCGGTGGAGGGTGGTGCCTCGGTGGGATCGAGCGCGATCAGCAGCTTGCCGGGGCGGCAGGAAAACGCCTGCCAGCCGAAGCCGCCCAGCACCCAATCGCCCGGCTTGAATCGGGCATCGCGGCTGGCCTCCACCTGGCCCACCGCCGCGCATTCCATCACCTCACCCAGCGCCACTGGCTTGGCGTAGGATTTGGCATCATCCATCCGTCCGCGCTGATAGGGGTCGAGCGAGAGGAAGCGGTGGCGCACCAGCACCTCGCCCTCGCCGGGTTCGGGCAGCGCGGCCTCCACCATCCGGAAATCGTCGGGTACGGGGGCGCCCTGCGGACGGCTTGCGAGCAGGATCTGGCGGTTGCCAAGGGTCATGCGGCGTTCCTTTGGCGGCATGCTGGCTGCCGCCTGAGGACTATGTTTAGCCCGCTCCCAACGCGGGTGCCATCGCCCTGGCAGTTCCAGGCCTACAGCACTATCCGCTCACATTGAATCAATGTGAGCGGATTTCGTGCTGTAGATTCAATGGTTTCTAGAGCACGAGATCCATCCGAGAGGATCGATCGTGCTCTAGCGCACTATCGGTTCGATTGGACCGATTTCGTGCGCTATAACACCTGAAACTAAAGCACGGACTTTGGTTCAAACGATTTCGTTTGAACCAAACGTGCTTTAACGGCGCGCTGCCGCATAGTCCCACCAGGTAAAGCTGTAATCCTGGGCCGCGCGTGCCTGCAGGTGGCAGGTGAAGCACGCCTGCACCGGGCCGGGATGGCGCGTCAGGTCCGGATTGAGTCGGGCATACTCCCATTCACCGTTACGCTGGGCCGGTCCGTAGCCTTCGCCCCAGCCTGCCTCCTTCTGCGCCAGGAAGATCGCGGTCCAACCCGGTTCGGGTATGAACCGCCCCGCGAGGTCCAGCAGCGGCAGGCCGGCCGCGTCCAGCCGTGCGCGCGTATCCGCCATCACCAGGATCGTGCCGAACGAGGCCGGTGCGCCGGCGCGAGCCGACGCGAAGGCCTCCGGGTTCACGTAGAAGTGGCGGATGATCTTGCGATCGGCCTTGTCGATGGTGGCGTAGCGGATGAAGCGGGTCTTCCAATCGGCCGGCAGTTCCACATTCTGCGGGCCGGGCGTGTAGGGCCGGCCCGCCTGGGCCCAGACCGCGCCGGCAAGCGCCACGGTCAGGCAGGCGGCGAGACTCAAGCGAGATAAGCGAGGCATGGGGGAGGCTCCGACCCGGGACGCCATATTGAACGAATGTTCACTAAGCCTGCGCAAGCCCCGTCTCAATCCGCCGCAACTCCACTAAGGCGCCGGGCACCACGGCCCGCAATACAGTGCCGATCAGGTCCAGATGCCGCGCATCGTTGATGGCGGCGCCGTAGACGTGGCGGCGAATACCGACGAACACGATGCCGCCGTGCAAGCCGATGATCAGGTCGCGCTCGGCGCGGGGCAACGGGTGCGCGGGTGGCGGCAAGCCGGCTTCAACGCGCAGCGCAGCCGCGACCGGGCGGAGCACCCAGGCATCGAGGTCCGCGCCGTAGCGCACCGGCAAATCGTGCCCGGCCAGGGCCGCATGCAGGAACAGCCGGACACCGTTGTAGTCCGAGTTCCGCCGCAGATAGGCCGCGTAGAAATCCAGCAGGCGCGTGGCGATCGGTTCCGGGCCGCTCGGCACGCTGGCCTGCTCCGCACTCCAGCGGCTGCGCATGTCGGCGAAGACCGCCTCGATCAACGCATCCTTCGAGGGGAAATACCGGTAGAACAGGCCGGCGGCGACACCACACGCGCGTGCCAAGTCCCGCATCGTCCCGGCGAAGCCCTGCGCCGCGAAGTGCCTTGCGGCGGCGCGGATCACCTCCGCGCGGCGTTCGGCGGGATCGAGTCGCCGTCGCGGGCGCGTGGGGGCGCCCTGGTCGTTCAATCCTCCGCTGCCCGTTTGGCGCGTTCCGCCTCGCGCTGCCAATCCTCGGTGGTCTTGGTGATCGGGCGCGCGTCGCCGGCATAGGGGTCGATGCCGCCATCGGTTGCGGCAAACACCCGGCAATCCTCGCACAGCCGCAACACCGCCAATTGCTTGGCGTCGCGGAACATCCAATGGCCGCTTTCCTGCAATTTGCGGCTGACGCGCTCGATCTGCGACTTCACACCGAAAGGCTTGGCGCAGCGCTCGCAGCAGAACGGCTCCTCCGCCTTCACCACGCGGATTTGCGCGGCCTCGGGGGCGAGGTTGAGCCGCGGCACGAGGGTGATCACCTTCTCCGGGCAGGTCGTGACGCACAGGCCGCATTGCACGCAGGCATCTTCGAGGAAGCGCAACTCGGGGGCCTCGGGGTTGGCGCTGAAGGCACCGGTCGGGCAGACGCTGGTGCAAGCGACACAGAGCGTGCAGCCCGCAACCTCCACCCGCGCCTCGCCGAAGGGGGCGAGTGCCGGCATCGGCAGGATGGCGCTCGGCTTTTGCATGCCCGCCGCCAGCGCGCGGCCGGCCTGGCGCAGCATCTCCCGGCTGGTGCCCAGCGCCGCGAACGTCGCGGGTGGGAAGGGCAGGCCGCGGCGCGGCACGCTGACCAACGCCTCGCCAAGCGCGAAGGGGTCGTCGGTCTCGATCATCCCGGCGCGTGGCGCGCCGTGGTCGGGCACGCCAAGGCCGCCCAGCACCTCTGTCGCGAAGTGGATGTTGCGAAGCACGCCCTCCAGCCCGTGCCCGCGCCGGCCCTTGCCCAGCACGCGGATCTGCGCGGCACCCCAGGCAAAGCCAGCCAAAAAGAAGGAGAGATCGAGCTGGGAGACCTCGTTCACCCGCAGCGGCAACACGCGTGCAGGAAGGCCCTCGCCCTGTCGGGCCAGGGCGTCGATCAGGGGCTCCCCATGCTCGGCATCGTGGACCAGCACGAGCGGCGCTTCGCCCCCGGTTTCGCGGTAGGTCAGCAGCAGGGCGCGCAGGCGCTTGGCGAGGTTCTCGGCGGAGGGCAGGGCGTAGGTCGCGGCACCGGTCGGGCAGACGGCCGCACAGGCGCCGCAGCCGGCGCAGATCTCGGCCGAGATCACCACGCTGTCGATGCCGCCCCGCGCGCCTTGCGGTGCTACTCCGGACGTGATCGCCCCGGTCGGGCACACATCGAGGCAGCGCGTGCAGGCCGTGCGCTTGTTGCGGCTATGGGCGCACAGCCCGGCATCGAAGCTGACGAACCGCGGCTTGTCGAATTCGCCCACCAGGTCGCGGGCGCGGGCCACGAGGCGCGCCACGGCGGCGGCATCGGCGGGGTCGGCGCGCAGATAGCCCTCCCGCACCTCGCTCGCCGGGAACAGGGGCGCCCCGCCGGTCAGGTCGAGTAGGATGTCGCACTGGCTTTTCGCGCCGTCCTTCGCCGGTCCCCATTCATAGGCGCCGCGGGAGGAGGGGCGGGGCATGGCGTAGCCATCCACCACCACCTCGAAGGCGCCGAGCCAGCCGCTAGCGCCGCTCGCCCGGCCGCGCACAACCGGAAATTCGGCACTGCGCATCGGCGAGACGGGCTCGGCGCCGGTCAGTAGCACGGTGAGGTCGAGCGTGCCGGCCAGTCGCTCCGCCGTCTCCAGCGCCACGGCGTCGCGGCCGAGCACCAGGGTCACGCCCTCGCTTTTCAACGGGATCAGCGCGGTGGCGGGCATCGGCACGGCGGCGGCGGCGATCAGCGCGGCCATCTTCGGCCCCGCGCCCTTCGCCTCGGCCGACCAGCCGGCGGTTTCGCGGATGTTCACGAAGGCGAGGTCGCGGGTGAAGCCGGCATCCTCGGCCGCCTCGGCGAACAGTGGCGCCTGGGCGGTGCAGGCGACCGTCACCGGCCGGTCCTCGGCCAGCGCCGCCATGAAACGGTCGAGTTGCGCCAAGCAGAGTTGTTCCGCACCGCGCATCTCGCCGCCCTGGGCCGTCGCGCAGCCGCGCGCCACGGCGCGGCCGTCGATCGGCATGGTGTCCTCACAGGTGCAGACGAAGGTGATGCGGCCCTTCGGGCTCGTCGTCGCGCTCATGGTCGGGCCGGTTTCCCTGATCGCCCCGGGGTCTAGGCCCCGGCAGGCCCCGCGCATATATCCGCAGGCTCGCGCCTTTGCGAGAGACCGAGGGAAAAACGCCCCCGTGCCGAACGCCGTCACCACCGGCCTGCCCGATCTGCCCAGCGTCTTCACCCCCGTCTTCGCGCTGCGCGAGGGCGGCGATGCCATGGCGCGCGCCCAGGTGCTCGGCCCGAAGCACGGCGCGGGCACGCTGGTCTGGGTGCGCTCCTCCGCGCGGGTCGAGGCGGCGGTGGTGCTGGAGCCGGAGCAGCCGCTCGCCACCGCGCGCGCGGCGATCTTCGCGGCCATGAACGCCTTCTGCGACGCGCTCGGCGCCTATGGGCCGCCGGATGTCCCCGTCACCCTGGGTTGGCCCGCGATCATCAGGGTGAATGGCGGGGAGGTCGGCCGCGCCCGCCTCGCCGTGCCGCCCGACACGGCGGAGGGCGCGGTGCCCGATTGGATCGTCGTCGGCATCGAGGCGCGTCTGGAATTCCCACGCGGCTGGGAGCCCGGCCACGGCGTGCATCAGACCGCGCTACGCGATGAAGGCTGGACGGAGGAGGAACTCAGCGCGGCCGACCTTACCGCCACCTGGGCGCGACACCTGATGGCGGGCCTGGCCGAATGGCAGCGCCCCGGCTTCTCCGGCGGTTTTCAGCGGATAGCGGAAAAGTATCTCGCGCGCCTCGAAGCCGTGCCGGGGATGGGGGAAGGCCGGCGCGGGCTAGACCCCGGCACGGGCGATCTGGTGGTGGAGCGGGACGGTGCGCGGCATGTCGTCTCGCTGGCCGAATCCCTGGCCTTGCCGGCATGAGCACGAAATTGCCGCGCACGCTGCGCCTCGATGCCTCGGATACCGTGATCTTCGAACCTGCGGCCGAGCCCGGCGAATGGGCCGTCGCCGGTGGCTTCGAGTTTTGGGAGGAGGCGCCGGAATCGATGTCCGGCAAGCGCCGCCAGGCCTTTCGCGGGGGCTTCCTCGGCCTTGCCAGCTTCGGCTGGTCCACGCTGGTGGAGGTGGCGGAGGCCAGCGCCGACCAGCGGGAGGCGGCGCTGATGGCGCTCGCCGCGCGCATTCGGGCGCAGCACGGTGCTCCCGACACCGCCGCCGCGCGCGCCGCAGCAGCGGAGGAAATCGCCTTCGCGGAAAGCCTTTGCGACCATCCCCTGGGTACGGTGCTCGCCGTGACCCGCACGGCAAGCGAGGGGGAAACGCGAGAAAGTTTCCGCACGCTGCATCTGCGCGACACGCCGCACACGCAGTTCACCACCTTGCCCGTCTTTGGCCTGGTGGAGGAGGAGGACGCGCCGGTGCAACGCCCCGACCTGACCCGGCTCGAACCATGAGCACCAACCTCCCCGCCGGCCTCGCGCCCGGTGATTTCTGGGTCGCCAGCGGCCATCATTTATGTGACCGGGATGAGCATGGCCGCATCCACGGCACACCCGACCTCTGGCGCGCCTTCTGCGCCCGGCCGGAACTCGTGCCCCCGCCCGAGGCCTGCGATGCTGAGCGCGCGCTGCACGCTTCGCTGCTCGCGGACCCGCTTCGGGCGGTAAGCGCCACCGAGATGGCCGCGCTGGCGGATGCCGATGCGCGCGAGAATTTCCTGGTGTTCCTTGGCTTTCGCGACCGAGTGGTGGCCGAGCCTTCGCTCGAGGCCGCCTGGCTTGCCCTGTACCGCGGCGGGGTCGCCGGCATCCCGCCGATCTTCCTGCAGATGCTGACCCACCTCGTCACCCGCGCGGCGCTGGAAGGCGTGGGCGACCCCTATGCGCTGCGCGCCGCCGAGCTGTTCTACCGGCCCCAGCGCGCCGCCATCCACCAGGGCGCGTTGCTGCTGGCCGATGAGGAATTCCTCACCGACCGCACCGCCGATTCCGGTTTCGGCACCATTGGCCAACTGCTGACCGAGGCCGGCGCCACGCCGCGCGAGGTGGAGCTCGACGTGCTGTCGGACGACAATGGCCACCTTTATGCCGGGCGGTCGGACGCCCATGATTTCGCCCTCGACATCGCCGAGAACCGGGCCGGCCAGCATGGCCTGGCGCGCGCGTTGGAACACTTCATCGGCCATGTCATCGGTGAGCAGGTGACGATCCGCCCCGTGCCCGTGATCGAGGACCACAACTGGACCTGGCATGTCGGCCTCGATGCCGAGGCGACCGGCATCGCCAACGACCTATGGCAGGGCAAGAAGGTGAAGCAGGCGCGGCTCTCGCGCATTCTCTGGCTCGGCGTGCTGGAGTTCGCCGAGACCTCGCGCGTGCTGCCACGCGTGGCGGGCCGGCCGGTCTATCTGGCCCTCGCCATGGATCTGGCCCAGAAACTGCGGATGAAGCCGCAGAATCTGGTGGCGGGCCTGCCCCTCAAGGCCAAGGGTGAGGCCGCGTGAACCCCGATAGCCTGCTCTTGCGTGTCGCCGTCATCGCCGAGCGCCGCAAGGGCGTGACGCAATGGGCCGAACACGCCTGGCGCGCCGTCTCGGTGCTGGAGGAACCACCCGAGGTGCCGCCCTGGACCGTGCTGCGCCAGGAGCCGGACGGCCGCACATTGTTCTTCGCGGGCCATGCCGAGGTCGCGCTGCACCCGACCGACACGAGCAACTACAAGCACAATCTGGAGGCTGCCGAGCCGCTGGTCTGGGTGGTCCTGCGCCCCGCCGAGACCGATTCGGGATTCGTTCTTCACAGCGTGACGGTGGACCCGGGCGAGGCGCATCTGCACGCCGATGCCGGCAATGATTTGTTGGAGTCGCTGCCCATGCCGCCCCGGCTGCGCGCCACGGTGGAGGGGTTCGTCGCCCGCCATCACAAGGAGCGCGGCTTCTGGAAGCGCAAGCGCGACCAGGCCGACCCCGAGGCCCTGGCTCGGCAGGCTCGCGGGCCGGAGGAAGCAGAATGAGCGGCGCCGAGGAGGAGAACGCAAGCTTCCTCGCCCGCTGGTCGCGCCGCAAGCTGGCGCCCGAGCCCGAAGCGGCTCTCGAGCCTCTCCCCTTGGCCGAGGCCGAAGCCGAGCCGCTGAAGCCCCCCGCAGCCTGCCCGATTCCCGGCGCGCCAGAGTTCGACCTCGCGAGTCTGCCGAAGCTTGACGACCTCACGGTCGCCTCGGACCTCACTCCTTTCCTGCGCGCCGGCGTGCCCTCGGGGATGCGCAACGCGGCGCTACGGCGCATGTGGAGCCTCGACCCGGCGATCCGAGACTTCATCAACAGCGTTGAATATCAGTGGGATTTCAACGCGCCCGGCGGTTTGCCCAACGGCTTTTCGAGCGAGCTGCTGGGTGATGTCGGCAAGATGCTTGTCCAGGCCATCGGATTCGACCCCGACGCCAAGCCCAAACTTCCCGAAGAAGCCGCCGAGTCCGCGCCGCCGGAGGAGCCCCAGGAACCGCCGAGCCCGCTGCGCCTGGCCCTGGCCGAGGCCCCGTCCGCGCCCGAAGCCGTCCCACCAGAGGCCTTGGTGCCTCGCCGTCGCCATGGCTCCGCCCTGCCGGGCAGAGCAGTCACTCAAGAAAGATTCGCAATTTTCGCCAAAGGCTTGCAAGATTAGCGGAATTGGGATTGTTTGAGCGGAGACTGAAGGCGTCTGGGGCTGAGGAGCCTCGCGCCGTCACGGCAAGGTCAGAAATGCGGGGCGAGGAAAACGACGTCATCGATGTAGTGGATGCAGAGCGTGCGCGCCTGTTCGCGCTGCTAGGCCGTCTGCTCGGCAGCCCGCCCGATGGTTCACTTCTGGCTTCGCTCCGTCTTCTGAATTTTGGCCCGGGCGAGCTTGGTGAGGTCTACGGCGCATTGTCCGCCGCCGCACAGGCCACCACGCCCGCGGCAGCCGAGCGAGAATACTTCAATCTTTTCATCGGGGTGGGTCGCGGTGAGCTGCTACCCTACGCCAGCTACTACCTGACCGGCTTCCTTCACGAACGCCCGCTGGCCGATTTGCGTGGCGATTTGTTGCGCCTGGGCGTTGGTCGTGCCCCTGGCGTGCCGGAGCCCGAAGACCACATCGCTTTTCTCTGCGAGACCTTTGCGGGCCTGCTGGCCGGCGCCTTCGGTCCCGGCCCCGACTCGGCCGGACCCTTCTTCACATGCCACATCCGCACCTGGGCCGGCCGCTTCTTCGCCGACCTCGAAGCGGCGGAGTCGGCGGTGTTCTACCGGGCGGTGGGCCGGCTTGGGCGCATCGTCATCGAGATTGAGGCCGCCGCAGCCGATCTGCCGGCCTGACAATATCTGCCAGGGAGAACAAGACCATGAGCGAACAAGGGGCCGAAAAGGCCGTACGCCGAGGCTTTCTGAAAGCGCTGGGGCTCGGCACCGCTGCGGCAGCCGCCGCCCCGGCGCTCGCTCAGCGCGCCGACAGCGTGCCAGCCCGAGACGCGAAGAAGGAAAATGAGGCGCAGCGCCTCGCCGCCCGGTACAAGCCGGACAGCGCGCATGTGCAGGCCTTCTACCGCACGAACCGTTACGAATAAGAACAGGGAGCAACCCGCAATGCTGATCAAGCGCTCCGAAGGCAAGGCAGCACGCCAGCGCCTGGCCGCCGCCTACCAAGGCCTGTCCTCCGGCGGGCTCGACCGCCGCTCCTTCCTCAAGCAGGCGGGGCTCGGCGCCGCCGGCCTCGCCGCCCTCGGCACGCTCGGCGCCGGCCGCGCGCAAGCCGCCGGCGCGGCCACAGGCGTCATCAACCACAGCCAGCCCGTGACGCGCGTGCGCAACATCTGCACGCATTGCTCGGTCGGCTGCACGGTGATCGCCGAAGTGCAGAACGGCGTCTGGGTTGGCCAGGAGCCGGCCTGGGAATCGCCGATCAACCGCGGCACGCATTGCGCCAAGGGCGCTTCGGTACGTGAGGTCGTGCACGGCGACCGCCGCCTGAAATACCCCATGAAGCTGGTCGGCGGGCGATGGACCCGTACCACCTGGGACACCGCGATGAGCGAGATCGCCGACAAGATGATGGCGATCCGCGCCGCCTCCGGCCCGGACAGCGTCTATCTGCTCGGCAGCGCGAAGTTCTCGAACGAGGGCGCCTATCTGTTCCGCAAGTTCGCCGCCTTCTGGGGCACGAATAGCGTCGATCACCAGGCGCGCATCTGCCATTCCACCACGGTCGCGGGTGTGGCCAATACCTGGGGCTACGGCGCGCAGACCAACAGCTACAACGACATCCGCAACTCCAAGACCATGATCATCATGGGCGGCAACCCGGCGGAGGCGCACCCCGTCTCGCTCCAGCATGTGCTGAGCGGCAAGGAAAAGAACCGCGCCAACCTCATCGTGATCGATCCGCGCTACACGCGCACGGCGGCGCATGCGACTGAATTCGTGCGCATCCGCCCGGGCACCGACATCCCGATCATCTGGGGCATGCTGCACCACATCTTCGCCAATGGCTGGGAGGACAAGACCTTCATCAGCCAGCGCGTCTTCGGCATGGACGAGATTCGCGCCGAATGCGCGAAGTGGACCCCGGCCGAGGTCGAGCGTGTCGCCGGCGTGCCGGGCGCGCAGCTGCGCAAGGTCGCCGAGATGTTCGCAACCCAAAAGCCCGCCACGCTGATCTGGTGCATGGGCGCGACGCAGAAGACAGTCGGCACGGCGAATGTGCGCGCCTTCTCGATCCTGCTGCTCGCCACCGGCAATGTCGGCTCCGACGGGACGGGCGCCAACATCTTCCGCGGCCATTGCAACGTGCAGGGCGCCACCGATTTCGGCCTCGATGTCGGCACGCTGCCGGCCTATTACGGGCTTGATGAGGGCGCCTGGCGCCATTGGGGCCGCGTCTGGGGCGTGCCCTTCGAGAACCTTCGCGCGCGCTTCGACACGCCGGCGATGATGAACACGCCTGGCATCCCGAGCACGCGCTACTTCGACGCCGTGCTGCTGCCCAAGGATCAGGTGCAGCAACGCGATACGCTGAAGGCGATGGTCGTGTTCGGCCATGGCGGCAATACCATCACGCGCATGCCCGAGGCGGCGAAGGGGCTTGAGGCGCTCGACCTGCTGGTGGTCGCCGACCCGCACCCGACCACCTTCGCGGTGCTCGGCCAGCGTCAGGAGAACACCTACCTGCTGCCGATCGCGACCCAGTTCGAGTGCTCCGGCAGCCGCACCGCCTCCAACCGCTCGGTCCAATGGGGCGACAAGGTGGTGGACCCGATCTTCGAATCGAAGAACGACTATGAGGCGATGTACCGCCTCGCCGGCGCGCTCGATGCTGCGGCAGAACGCCGCAACCTGCCGATCCGCATGCGCGAGGAGATGTTCAAGACCTTCGAGATCAAGGACAACGCGCCCACCGCCGAGAGCATCCTGCGCGAGATCAACCGCGGTGCGATCAGCACAGGCTATACCGGCCAGTCGCCGGAGCGGCTCAAGCAACATATGGCGAACCAGGACAAGTTCGACCTGGTAACGCTGCGTGGCCGTGCCGGCACCGAGGTGGCGAACGAGTTCTACGGCCTGCCCTGGCCGGCCTGGGGCAAGCCCGAGTGGAAGCACCCGGGTAGCCACATCCTCTACAACACGAATCTGCACGTGAAGGACGGCGGCGGCACTTTCCGTCCCCGTTTCGGTGTCGAACGAAATGGCGTGACGCTGCTGGCCGAGGGCTCCTACTCCAAGGGATCGGAGATCACCGACGGCTACCCCGAATTCACCGTCGCCGTGCTCAAGCGCCTCAACTGGTATGACGATCTGACGGCCGAGGAGAAGGGCTGGATCGAGAGCAATGGCGGCACTTTCAGCTGGGCCACCGACCTCTCGATGGGCATCATCCGCGTGGCGATGGAGCATGGCTGCGTGCCCTACGGCAACGGCAAGGCCCGCGCCGTGGCCTGGAACCTGCCCGACCCCGTGCCGGTGCACCGTGAGCCGATCTACACGCCGCGCACCGATCTGATCGCGCAATACCCGACCTTGCCCGATCGCCGCGGCTTCCGCATGCCGCATCTGGGCGTGACGGTGCAGAACCGCAGCCATACCGTGGCGCCGAACTTCCCGGTGATCCTGACCTCCGGTCGCCTGGTGGAGTATGAGGGCGGCGGCGAGGAGACGCGCAGCAACAAATGGCTGGCCGAGGTGCAGCAGGAAATGTTCGTCGAGATCAACCCGGTCGATGCCGCCGCGCGCAACATCCGTGACGGCCAGCAGGTCTGGGTGACTGGGCCCGAAAACAACAGCCGTGCCCGCGTGAAGGCGATGGTGACCGAGCGTGTCGGCCGCGGCGTCGCCTGGATGCCCTTCCACTTCGCCGGCCAGTTCATGGGCCAGGACCACCGGTCGCGCTATCCGCAGGGCACGGACCCGATCGTGCTCGGCGAAAGCGTGAACGCCGTGACCACCTATGGCTACGACCCGGTGACCTTCATGCAGGAAACCAAGGTCACGCTCTGCCAGATCGCTGCAGCCTGAGAACGGGAGGGATTTACACAATGGCTCGCATGAAGTTCCTCTGCGACTCGGACCGTTGCATCGAATGCAACGCCTGCGTCACGGCCTGCAAGAACGAGCATGAGGTGCCCTGGGGCATCAACCGCCGCCGCGTCGTCACGATCAATGACGGCAAGCCCGGCGAGCGCTCGATCTCCATGGCCTGCATGCACTGCACCGACGCGCCCTGCGCCGCCGTCTGTCCGGTGTCGTGTTTCTACACCACGGCCGACGCTGTGGTGCTGCACGACAAGGATCTGTGCATCGGCTGCGGCTACTGCTTTTACGCCTGCCCGTTCGGCGCGCCGCAATACCCGCGCGTCGGCAATTTCGGCAGCCGCGGCAAGATGGACAAGTGCACCTACTGCGCCGGTGGACCGCAGCAGGACAACACCACCGTGGAATACACCCAGTACGGCTCCAACCGTCTGGCAGAGGGCAAGCTGCCGCTTTGCGCCGAGATGTGCTCGACCAAGGCGCTGCTCGCCGGCGACGGCGCGATGATCGCCACCATCTACCGTGAGCGCG
This sequence comes from Acetobacterales bacterium, assembly GCA_038250135.1. Taxonomy (GTDB): domain Bacteria; phylum Pseudomonadota; class Alphaproteobacteria; order Acetobacterales; family Acetobacteraceae; genus Falsiroseomonas. The sequence continues at coordinate 28,897 of JBBSCP010000009.1, forward strand.
TGCAGCGCCGCGGCTACGGGGCCGGCGCCTGGGGCTGGCGCACCGCCTATCGCGAGACGGTCGGCGTCTGATCCGTCAGACCGGGGGAGATGCTCATGACCAAGACCAAGATGTTGCTCGTGACGCTGCTGCTGGCGCTGGGCCTGGGCCTTGCGCCCGCCTTCGCGCAGGTAACCGGCACGCCGACCAACCCGGTTTCCGCCACCGCCACGGCGGATGAGCTGGAATTGCAGAAGGCGCTGACCGGCGGCCGCCTAGCCGGGCGCATCACGATCCCGGACGTTCAGGCGGGCAGCCTCATTCAGCCCGCGGGCATGAGCTGGCGGGAATTCCACAATGTGACGCTGACCTGGATCGGCGGCGTCTCGGTGCTCGGCATGATGGCGATCATCACGCTGTTCTATCTCAGCAAGGGCCGCATCCACATCGATGCCGGCCGTTCCGGCCGCACCATCCGTCGCTTCGGGCTGCTGGAGCGCGTGGCGCATTGGATGACCGCGAGCAGCTTTGTCGTACTTGCGCTGTCTGGCCTCAACCTGACCTTTGGCCGCTTCCTGCTGCTGCCGCTGGTCGGGCCGGAGAACTTCACGCTGGTCAGCGAATGGGGGAAGTACGCCCACAACTTCCTCTCCTTCCCCTTCACGCTCGGCGTGGTGCTGTTGTTTCTGATCTGGGTGAAGGACAACGTCCCGAACGCCATGGACTTGGCCTGGTTCAAGGCTGGTGGTGGGCTGCTCGGCCAGGGTCATCCGCCGGCGGGCCGCTTCAATGGCGGGCAGAAGATGGTGTTCTGGATCACCGTGATCGGCGGCGCGGCCGTGGCGATCTCCGGCTACATCCTGATCTTCCCCTTCTGGGGCACCGACATTGGCAACATGCAGCTTGCGCATATCATCCACGGCGTTGTCTCGGTGCTGATGATCGCGGCCATGATCGGCCACATCTACATCGGCTCGCTCGGCATGGAGGGCGCCTTCGACGCCATGGGCTCTGGCGATGTGGACCTCAACTGGGCCAAGGAGCATCACAGCCTCTGGGTCGAGCAGGAGATGGCGAAGGCGCGCAGCACCATCGTCGGCCCGGCCAGTGCCAAGGCAGCCGGCGCCGACTGATCCAAGCGCGACACTGCGATGGGCCGGCCCCGGCGCGCCCGGGGCCGGCCCTTTTCGTTTGAGGGGGCTCGATGCGCCTGATCGGATTGGCCGGCTGGAGCGGTGCGGGCAAGACCACACTACTGACCCGCCTCATCCCCGTGCTGAACGCGCGAGGGGCGAGCGTTTCCACCCTGAAGCACGCCCACCACGCCTTCGACGTCGACCGGCCCGGCAAGGACAGTTTCGAACACCGCAGCGCCGGCGCGCGGCAGGTGCTGGTTTCCTCCACCAATCGCTGGGCGCTGATGACCGAGCATCGCGGCGCGCCGGAGCCCGGATTGGCCGCGTTGCTGGCGCTGCTCTCGCCCGTCGATCTGGTGATCGTCGAGGGCTTCAAGCGCGACGGGCACCCCAAAATCGAGGTGCACCGCGCCGCCAATGGCAAGCCCTGGCTGCACAAGGAGGATCCCGCCATCGTCGCCATCGCCGCCGATCTGGCGCCAGCGGCCGAGCTGCCTTACGCCCATTTGGACGAGATCGAGGCGATCGCCGATCTGGTGGTGCGGCACGCGGCGCCAATCGAGGCGTTTCGTGCGGGCTGAACGGAGGCGGGGCTGATGGCGCAGCTTTCAGACGATTGTTTCGCTTTCGGAGGCAAGCTGCTGTCGGTGGACGACGCGCAGGCGCTGATCGCCGAACGTATCCCAGCCATTGACGGCGCCGAAACAGTGCCGCTCCGCGCTGGCTTGGGCCGCGTGCTGGCCGGGGCGCTGCATGCCCCGGGGCCGCTGCCGCCGTTCTTCAACTCGGCCGTGGATGGCTATGCCTTTCGCCATCTTGACCTCGCCGCATCTGGCGACACGCTGCTGCCCGTCATGCTGCGCCTTCAGGCCGGGCAGGCGGCGGGGCCGCTGCCGGCCGGCGCAGCCGCGCGCATCTTCACCGGCGCGCCCATGCCGGCGGGCGCCGACACGGTAATCATGCAGGAGGATGCGGCGGAGGTGGGCGGCGCGGTCACGATCCCGTCCGGCCTGAAGCGCGGCGCCAATTGCCGTCCGGCCGGTGAGGATGTGGCGCGTGGCGCCGAGGCGCTGCCAGCCGGGCGACGTCTGACCGCGCCGGACCTCGGCCTTGCTGCCGCGCTGGGCCTCGCGCGGCTGAGCGTGAGGCCGCTATTGCGCGTCGGTGTCTTCTCCACCGGAGATGAGTTGGCCGAACCGGGCCAGCCGCTCGGCCCGGCGCAGACCTATGATTCCAATCGCTTCACGCTGCTGGCGCTGCTGGCGCGCCTGCCGGTGGAGGCAAGCGACCTCGGCATCCTGCCCGACGATGCCGAGGCCACGGTTGCGGCGCTCCGCGCGGCGGCGGCCACGCATGATCTGCTGCTGACCTCTGGCGGCGTCTCGACCGGCGAGGCCGACTATGTGAAGGCGGCGATCGGGCAGGGCGGCAGCCTGGTGTTCTGGCGCCTCGCCATCAAGCCGGGCCGGCCCGCAGCGATGGGGCTGATCGGCGGCACGCCCGTGATCGGCCTTCCCGGCAATCCGGTGGCAGCGGTGGTGACTTTCCTGCACCTCGCGCGCCCGCTGCTTCTGAAGCGTGCCGGCGCGCTGCCGGAAGTGCTGCCGCGCTTTCGGGCGCAGGCAGATTTCAGCTA
>JBBSCP010000010.1:0-31006 GCA_038250135.1 Acetobacterales bacterium
ACCGTCCGCAAGCACCCCGCCGCCGCCGCGGCCGGCGCCGAATCCCAGGCTTAAACGTTTAGAGCGCACAATCGGTTCAAGCGAACCGATGGTGCGCTAAGGAGAACCGCACCATGCCCTGGACCCGCGACCAGATGGCCGCCCGTGCCGCGCGCGAATTGCAGGACGGCTTTTACGTCAACCTCGGCATCGGCATCCCGACGCTGGTGGCCAACCACGTGCCGCGCGGCATGACCGTGCAGTTGCAATCCGAGAACGGCATGCTCGGCCTCGGCCCCTTCCCCTATGAGGGCGAGGAGGACCCCGACCTCATCAACGCCGGCAAGCAGACCATCACGCAACTGCCCAGCAGCAGCTTCTTCGACAGCGCCCAGAGCTTCGGCATGATCCGGGGCGGGCATATCGACCTTTCGATCCTCGGCGCGCTGCAGGTGGCGCAGAACGGGGATCTCGCGAACTGGATGATCCCCGGCAAGATGGTCAAGGGGATGGGCGGCGCGATGGACCTCGTCGCCGGCGTCAAGCGCGTGATCGTGCTGATGGAGCACAATGCCGGCGCCGCCAACAAGCTGCTCCGCGCGTGCAACCTGCCGCTGACCGGCCGGCGCGTGGTGGACATGGTGGTGACGGATCTCGGCGTCTTCGCGATCGACAAGAAGGGCGAGGCGCCGATGCGCCTGATCGAGATCGCGCCCGGCGTGACCGCGGACGAACTGCGCGCCAAGACCGAGGCGGATTACGAGGTCGCGCTGCTCCCCGCCTGAGCGGGGCGCGGCTCAGCGCAGCTGTGGCTGGCGTGCCTGATCATAGCGCAGGCGGTCCTGCACGAGGATGCCGCGCAGCCGCGCCAGTTCCCGCTCGCGCTCGGCGAAGGAGCGTTCCCAGTCGCCCTGGCTGATCGGCTGGGCCAGCGGCGCGGCGTTGAGCGGCGGCAGGTTCGCTACGGGCAGCGGCGCGGGGTCGCGCATCACGGGGTCCTGGCGCGGGCGGGCGACGCGACGCGGTGCGGCGCGCGGACGGGCGGCCGTCGCGGGCGCGGGTTGTGGCGTCCAATCGAGGATCGGGATGGGCCCCCGCGCATCGGCGCCCTGCGGCGCCAAGCCGGTGGCGCCGAAGCTGGGCGCGGCGGGCAGGCGCTGGCGCAGCGCGTCGAATTCCGAGCCGGCGGAGCTCAGCAGGTCGCGCCCAGGGCCGGCATCGTTCCAATGCTGCGCGCTGGCCGGCGCGGCCAGAAGCAGGGTCGCCAGGGGGCAAAGCAGGGCAAAGCGGCGCATTTGGTGGGTCCCGATCCGGACGAATTCGCGGGTGCAAGATGAACGGCGCCGCCGCGCCGCACAAGCGTTCAGCGCAACGCCAGGAATGCCAGCATGAAACTGCCCAGCGCGATGCGGTACCAGCCGAACGGCGTGAAGCCGATGCGCCCGATCACGCGCAGCACCCAGCGCACCACCAGCAATGCGACCACGAAGGCCGCCGCGAAGCCCACGCCGATCTGCCCCAGCCCCGACAGGTCAAGGTCCGCCCGCGCCTTGTACAGGCTGTAGGCGGTGGCGGCGGCCATGGTCGGGATCGCCAGCACGAAGGAGAACTCGGCCGCCGTGCGCCGCTCCACCCCCACCAGCAGCGCCGTGATGATGGTGGCGCCGGAGCGGGAGGTGCCGGGGATCATCGCCAGCGCCTGGCCGAAGCCGATGATCAGCGCTGCCAGAGGGCCGATCTGCGGCACCGAGTGGATGGTGGGCGTGGGACGGAAACGCTCGATCGCAATGATCGCAACACCACCCACGATCAGCGCCACCGAGACGACATGGGGGTTGAACAGGGCGCGCATGATCGGCCCGTGCAGCGTGGCGCCGATCACCGCGGCGGGCAGGAAGGCGAACAGCAGGTTCAGCGCGTAAAAGCGCTCCGGCCCCGGCCGCCAAGCCTTGGTCAGCAGCGACATCAGCGTCGGCCAGAATACGATCACCACGGCCAGGATGGCGCCGAGCTGGATCGAGATCTCGAAGGTCTTGCCAGGTGGCCCCTGGAAGCCGAGCACCTCGCCCAGCAGGATCAGGTGGCCGGTGGAGGAGATCGGCAGGAACTCGGTCAGCCCCTCGACGACGCCCATCAGCAGGGCAGAAAGGAATGTGCCGAGATCCATCAGGGGCCTGCGTCCAGCGTGATGGCCCCGCTATAGCGCCAAGCCGCGCGGAGGGCGATGGCCTCCCGCGCGGCGCCGGGCTCAGCGAACCGTCTTCTCAGCGTACGGTCTGGGCGGCCGTGAAGGCGAAGTTGTCGTAGCTGTTCTCGGCCACGCGGAACCACTGGAACTGCTCGGTCCGGAAGCGGAGGTAGCTCTCCATGGTCTTCGCGAAGCGCGGGTTCTGGCGGGCCAGATCCGCGTTCAGCTCCTCATTCGCGCGCCAGGCGGCCTCCAGGATCGGGCGCGGCCAGAAGCGCAGCTGCGCGCCGGCGGCGACCAGGCGGCGCAGCGCCTGCGGATTCAGATGGTCGTAGCGCGCGACCATGTCGGAATCGGCCTCGGCGCAGGCGACGTCGAGCGCATGCTTGTAAAGGTCCGGCAGCGCGTCATAGGCGCGCTTGTTCGACATGAGGTGCAGCCGCGCGCCCGGCTCCCAGAAGCCCGGCGCGTAGTAAAAACGCGCCACGCGCACATAGTTCGCGCGCTCGTCATCGTGGGGGCCCACGAACTCCGCTGCGTCGATCACGCCGCGCTCGAGCGAGGGGTAGATGTCGGCCGGCGCGATCAGCGTCGGCGCGGCGCCGAGGCGTGCGAACAACTGCCCGGCAAGGCCGGTGATACGGAACTTCAGGCCGCGCAGTTGTTCGACGGAGTTGATCTCGTTACGGAACCACCCACCCATCTGGGCGCCGGTGTCACCCGCAGGGATGCCATGGATGTTGTAGCCGTTGAACAGCTCGTTCGCGAGCTCATTGCCCCCGCCGAAGCGGAACCATGACGTCATCTGGCGCGTGGTGAGGCCGAAGCTCATCGCGGTGAAGGGGGCGAAGGCCACGTCCTTGCCGATGTAGTAGTAGCTGGCGGTGTGGCCGGCCTCCATCGTGCCGGCCTGCACCGCGTCCAGCACCTGCAAGCCGCCGACGATCTCGCCCGCCGGGAAGGGCTGGATGCGGAACTTGCCCTCGGTTAGTTGCGCGACGCGGGCGCAGATGCGCTCGAAAGTGCCGTAGAGCACGTCGAAGACACGCGGGAAGGAGGACTGGGCGCGCCAGCGCACCTCCGGCATCGCGGTTTGTGCGATGGCTGGCGAGGCAATGCCGGCGAGGGCAACAGGGGCGGCCGCGGCGGCGGCGCCCACAAGGGCACGACGATTCATGGATGGCTCCTCCCAGATCGGCACGCGGCCGTTGCCGCGCAGGCCGCCACGTTTAAGCCATTGCGTGGGCGGCGCAAAGTGGCGTTGCGCCTCAGATCACAAAACCCGCCAGCACAACGCCCGCCCCCGCCAACTGTGCGACATTCGCCCAGACCGAGAGCCTGTGCGCACGGTCGAAGGCAGGCCCGGCCGCCGCATCGCCGGCCTTGGCGGCATCGGACAGCGTGTTGATCCGTGGCATCAGCACCTGGCGCAGCCAGAAGGTGAGCGCGGCGATGGCCATCAGGATCCCAGAATCCGGCTTGGAGAGCGGAAACAGCGCCACGCCGCCCGCGCCCGCGGTGGCCATCACCCAGATGTAATAGGGCGGGAAGACGGCCCGCACGAAGCGCCCGGCCATCTCAGCCGGCAGCACCTTGAAGGTCACCGGCGCGACGAGCGCGGCGAAAAAGGCCATGCCCCCGAACAGGCAGGCGGTCGCGAACAGGGCGATCAGGGCGAGGATGCTCAAGGCGAAAAGTCTCCTTCTTGGCTCGCATGTCGGCCGGGCGGCGCGCGCCGCAAGAAGGCAGTTGCGCGATCTGGCGACAGCCCCATTTCTGGTTTCAGCACAGGCGCCCCGACGCGGTAGCGCCAGGTAGGATGCCAACGCCTGCGTCGCCATAGGAACCTGGACGTGAACATTCTGACCCCTGCCGCGCTCGCCACCCCTGCCGCTTCCGACCCAACCGCTTCAAGCCAAACCACTTCAAGCCAAACCACTTCAAGCCTGGCCCGCCCGACGCGGGCCGAAACCGAGGCGGCGATCCGCACGCTGCTGCTCTGGGCCGGCGATGATCCGGACCGCGAGGGGCTGATCGACACCCCCGCCCGCGTCGCCCGCGCCTATGGCGAGTTCTTCGCTGGCTACAAGACCGACCCGGTCGAGCTGCTCGTGCGCTCCTTCGAGGAGACTGACGGCTATGACGAGATGGTGGTGCTGCGCGACATCCGGCTCGAGACACATTGTGAGCACCACATGGTGCCAATCATCGGCCGCGCGCACATCGCCTACATCCCCGACGGCCGCGTGGTCGGCATCTCCAAGCTAGCCCGGGTGCTGGAAGCCTATGCCAAGCGCCTGCAGATCCAGGAGAAGCTGACGGCGCAGGTGGCCAACACCATCCAGCAGGTGCTGCGGCCCAAGGGCGTGGCCGTGGTGATCGAGGCGCAGCACCAGTGCATGACCACGCGCGGCATCCACAAGCCCGGCGTGAGCATGGTGACCAGCCGCATGCTCGGCGCCTTCCGCGACGATGCCAGCACGCGTCGCGAATTCCTGGCGATGATCGGCGCGCCGCGCCAAGGCGCCGAAGCCTGAAAGGCGGTTCGCCCTGCCGGAAAGCAGGGCGCGCTGCACCGGCAGTTTCAGCCTTGAGTCGGGCGCGCACGCCGCGTGCTGCTGCGCTGCGCCGATTGGCGGTTGCGGCGAGGTGCCTGCGCGCTGTCGCGACGCGTGCGACGGCTGCTGCGCGCCTGAGTGTTGTTGTTGCGCGCGGCGGCGACTTCCTGGTAGGGCGCGGCCAGGCCGCTGGCGGCGGCGGGCACGGGCGTCAGGAACAGCGGCGCGCACAGTGCAGCCGCGCCGAGCAGCAGGCGTAAAAGGCGGGTCATGGCAATACTCCTCACAGGCGTGATGGCGAAAGGGCCTTTGCGCGCGGGGGGAACGACGCCAGGTAAACCTCCATACGCGCTATCTTCTTTCCCTGTGATGGGGTTGGGCTGAAATCCCATCCATGTCGGCGGCGCCTCAGATCAGCCCGCCTCAGATCAGCCCGCCTCAGATCAGCCCGCCTCAGATCAAGCAGAGCGTCTGCAACTCACGCCGCAGCGCCGGCGGCAGGCTGTCGAGCCCACCGGTCGCGGCAAGGGCTTCGGCCCCCAGGCGCGGCAGGTCGGGCGGCGCGGCCTCCGGCGCCAGGTAGCGCCAGCCCTGGAAGGGCTTTTGCGGGCGCGGCTCCACCAAGATCAGCTCGGGGTCGAGCACCAGTCCGGCGCAGTTCGTGCCGTCATCCCAGCGATCCTCGCTGATGTCGATCAGGCGTTGCCGCACCCGCACATGGCCGGCGATGACCCAGTAGATGGAGCCGCCATCCAGCAGCTCCGCCATGCGCTTGGGCACCATGCGTGTCTGGTGGCGCAAGGGCGGGTCGAGCTTCGCGCGGCGCGCCTGGATGGCGGCCAGTTCCGCCACTTCCTTGGGTCCGACGCTGAGCTTGATCATGTGCAACATCGCCTAGCCATGTAGCCGCCGGCCGAGTCCCCGCAAGTGCCATTCCAGCGACGAAGCTTGCCGAATGAGGCAGCCTTGCGATAATGGCGCCCGACAACAAACCGGAGGAAAACATCATGCGCCGTCGCCAGATCATCGCCGCCTCGCTGCTCGGGGCGGGTGCGCCCCTGCTGGGCAGCCCCGCCCTCGCCCAGCCGCGCAACGCCGCCTGGCCGCGCGCGCTGACCATGGGCACCGCCGCGCCGGGCGGTACCTATGCGCTGTATGGGCCAGCCTGGGGCCAGATCGCGCAGGAGGCCACGGGCGTGAACATCTCCTTCCGCACCACACAGGGCCCGAACCAGAACATCATCCTGGTCAACCGGCGCGAGGTCGAGCTCGGCATGGTGACCATGGGCGTGGCACTACAGGCCTGGAACGGCCAGGGCGAGTGGACGCAGGGCAACCGCTTCCGCGACATCCGCGCGCTGTTCCCGATGTATGACACGCCCTTCCACGGCATCGCGCTGAAGCGCAGCGGCATCACCGGGCATGGCCAGCTCGGCGGGCGCTCAGTCGGCGTCGGCCCGCGTGGCGGCACGCCGGGCACCTACTACCCGCAGATCCTGAATACGCTGGGCGTGCGGCCCTCCGCAGTGCGCTACGGCTCGGCCACGGACCTTGTAGGCCAGATCCAGGACGGGCTGCTCGATTGCTTCCTGTTCGCCTCAGGCGTGCCGGTGCCGGCGTTCAGCGAGATCGAGGTCCAGGCCGACGTGAACTACCTGGATTTCACCGCCGCCGAGGTCACGCGCCTTACCGCGCAATTCCCCGAACTTGCGCCCGGCACGCTGCCGATGGGAACCTACCGCAAGCAGGAGAGACCGCTGAACGTCGTGGGCATGTTCAACTTCGCCATCAGCCATCGCAGCATCTCGGACGATCTTGCCTACGAGATCACGAAGTCGGTGCTGAGCCAGAATGCGCGCTTCAAGCAGGTGATCTCCGCGGCGTCCGAGACGCTGGCCGAGAACTGGAACAAGAACACCTTCCTGCCCTTCCATCCCGGTGCCGCACGTTATCTGCGCGAAACCGGTCATGCGGTGCCGGAGGAGCTTGTCGCCGCCTGACGCACGGCGCGTTCACCTGCTGGCAAGGCTTCGGCGCTAAGTCTTCCCGCCTCTGCCAGGGAAGACCCCATGCGCCTGTTCCTGAATATGTCGGTCGGCCGCAAGCTGGCCGCCACCGCATTGCTCACCCTGCTGATGCTGGCGGGCCTCGTCGGCTTCGCCTGGCGCGGCACCAGCACGATCCTGGAAGCGCAGCACGTCCTGGCGCGCAGCCAGGAAACGATGGGCACCATCGAGTCGGGGGCCGATCGCCTCCGCCAGGTGCCTGAGTTCGAGCGCGACCTGCTGCTGACCCATGACGCCGCCGGACAGGCGCCGGCCTGGGCACGAATCGCCACCGCGATTGCCGAGGGCTCCCGCACCTTGCTGTCGGCAGCGACGGCGTATGGCGCGCCGGGGCTGATCGAGGCCGCGCGCACCACCGGCCAGGCGGCTGAGACCTATCGCCAGGCGCTGGAAGTCGTGGCGCAGCAGCGTCTGGCGCTGATCACCGCACGCGACGAGGAATTGCTCCCCCGCTCCAGCGAGTACGACAGTATCTTCGAATCCGTCGCCGCCAGCATCGGCTTCGACCTCGCGGCCGACCTGCAGGACGATGCACGCCAGCGGCTGATGACGGTGCACGCCGCCGTCAATGACGTTCGCCTCGGCACGCAGCGCCTGCTGGCAACCGGCGAGGTCTCCGAGTTGCGCCGCGTGCGCCGCGGCATCGCCCAGGCGCGCGTGCATGGCCGCGGCCTGCAGACCCTCGAAGCGCCGGCCCGGCTGAAGGATGATCTGGCCCGGCTGGCCGAGAAGGCGCAGGCGATCGGCGTGGCCGCCGCGAAGATCCTCACCGCTGGTGAGGAGATCGCCAAGGCGCGGACCGAGCGGGTGGAGCCCGCGCGCGGCGCCGTGGAACGCCAGATCGTCGCCCTCGGCGCGGCCGGGAACCGCGTGATGGAGGTGCGCCAGAACGAAGTCGTAGCCACCGCCGAGGAGGTGCGCGACACCTCGCTCTATGCCGGGCTTGGCATCGCCGTGATGCTGGTGCTCTCCGGCCTGCTCACCACGCGCACCATCGGCGCGCCGCTGCGCCGGCTCTCGGCCGAGGTCGCGCAGATCGCCGCCGGCAAGGCGGATCACCCGGTGCCCGACACCGCCCGCAAGGACGAGATCGGCGCGCTGGCCAGCGGGCTCGAAGCGCTGCGCGGCACCGTCTCCCGCGCCTTCGCCCAAAGCCAGATGCTCGAGCAGCTTCCGACCGCGGTGATGAGCGCGGACCCGAAGAACAACTTCCGCATGACCTACATGAACGCCGAGTCGACCAAGCTCCTCAGCCGCCTCGCACATCTGCTGCCCTGCCCGCCGGAGGAGATGCTCGGCAAAAGCATCGACATCTTCCACAAGCGCCCTGAGCACCAGCGCGGCATGCTGGCCGACCCAGCGCGCCTGCCGCACACGGCGCGCATCAAGCTGGGCCAGGAAGTGCTGGAATTGCGGATTTCGACCATCAACGACGCACAAGGCGCCTACAGCGCCGCCATGCTCACCTGGACCGTGGCCACCGAGAAGGTGCGGCTCGCGGATTCCTTCGAAAACGAGGTCGGCGCCGTGGTGCAATCCGTCGCGGCCTCCGCGGCGAGGCTCCAGGCCTCCGCCGAGGCACTGACCGGCACCGCCGCCACCTCGGGACAGGAGGCCGCCGCCGTGGCCGAGGCCGGCGGGCGGGCGCATGGCGATGTGCAGGCCGTGGCCGCCGCGGCCGAGGAGATGGCCGCTTCCGTCGCCGAGATCTCGCGCCAGGTGGCCGAGGCCGCCGCGGTGGCCAGCCGTGCCGTGGCCGAGAGCCGCGCCACCGACACCACCGTACAAGGGCTGTCGGAGGCCGCGGCGCGGATCGGCGATGTGGTGCGCCTGATCGGCGACATCGCCGGCCAGACCAACCTCCTCGCCCTGAACGCGACGATCGAGGCGGCCCGCGCTGGCGAGGCCGGCAAGGGCTTCGCCGTGGTCGCCTCCGAGGTGAAGTCGCTCGCCGGCCAGACCGCCAAGGCCACCGAGGAGATCGGCGCGCAGATCGCGCAGATGCAACAGGCGACAACGCAGGCCGTCACCGCCATCCGCGGCATCGGCGCCACGGTGGAGCGCACCAGTGAAATCGCCACCGCCATCGCCGCGGCGGTGGAGGAACAGGGCGTCGCCACGCAGGAGATCGCCCGCAGCGCCGCCCAGGTGGCGGAGGCGACGCAGACCGTGGCCGGGCGGATCGCCGCCGTGCGCAGCGGCACGGACAGCACCGTCAGCGCCGCCGGCGCGATGCGGCAGGATACCTCGACGCTCGCCAGCCAGGCCGGCGTGCTGCGCGACAAGGCGGACAGCTTCCTGAAATCCGTGCGGGCCATGTAGGGCGCCGTCGGGGGGGCGTTTCCCCCTGCCGGGATCTTGCTGTAAGCCCTGCCGGATAACGGGCGGATCACCCCAGCATGTCCTTCAAGGTCGCGGTTGTCGGCGCCCCCGGCGCGGTCGGGCGCGAAATCCTGAAAACCCTGGTCGAGCGCGGCTTCGCGGTGCGGGAAGCCGTCGCCCTCGCCTCCGGCCGTGCGGCCGGGCAGCTGGTCTCCTTCGGCGACGACCAGGTGCTGACCACCGGCATCCTGGAGAACCATGATTTCGGCGGCACCGATCTCGTGTTCTTCGCGCAGAACATCGCCGTCAGCCGCGTGCATGCCCCGCGGGCGGCGGCCGCGGGTGCCATGGTGATCGACACCTCCGCGCAGTTCTGCATGGACCATGACGTGCCGCTGGTGGTGCCCGAGGTGAACCCGGCGGCGCTGGAACGCGCGCGCAAGCGCCGCATCATCGCCAACCCCGACAGCGGCGTGATCCAGCTGACCGTCGCGCTCAAGCCGCTGCACGATCTGGCGCGCATCCGGCGCATCGTCGTGGCCAGCTACCAGCCCGTCTCCGGCCAGGGGAAGGAGGCGATGGACGAGCTGTGGTCCCAGGCACGCGGGATGTATGTGAACGAGATGCCGCCCGCCGAGCAGTTCACCAAGCAGATCGCCTTCAACCTCATCCCGCATATCGGCAATTTCGAGACTGACGGCAGCACCGCCGAGGAATGGCGCATGGCCGTCGAGACCCGCAAGATTCTCGACCCCGACATCGCCGTGAGCGCGAGCTGCGTGCGCGTGCCGGTCTTCATCGGCCAGGCGCTGGCGGTGCATGTGGAGTTCGAAGGCCCCATCACGGACAAACAGGCCTGGTCCATCTGGCGCGAGGCGCCAGGGGTGGCGGTGATGGATCGGCGCGAGGATGGCGGCTACGCCACGCCGGTCGAGATCGCGGGCGAGGATGCGGTGCATGTCAGCCGGTTGCGCCGCGATGCCTCCGTCCCGCATGGCTTGGCTTTCTGGTGCGTCGCCGACAATCTCCGCAAGGGTGCGGCGCTGAATGCGGTGCAGATCGCCGAGGAATTGGCCGCGCGCCGCCTCATCGGTTGAGTGTTGAACTTCGCAGACAGAGAAGCCGTCAAATGCCCCACGCCTTGATCCAGGTTACGCGCGCCGGCACCATCGCGACCGTCACCATCGCTCGGCCCGAAAAGCGCAACGCCTTGGACCTCGCCATGTGGATGGCGCTGGCCGAGGCGATGGAGAGCTTCTCGGCCGATACGTCGCTGCGCTGCGTGGTGATCCAGGGTGCCGGCGACGAAGCCTTCTGCGCCGGCGCCGACATCGCCGCCTTCGCCGTGGAGCGCGGCACGCCCGAGCGCGAGGAGATCTACAGCCGCGAGATCAGCCGCAGCTTCCAGTCGATCCGCACCTGCCTGCACCCCGTGGTCGCCGCCTGCCGAGGCTGGACGATGGGCGGCGGCGCGGGCATCGCCACCATGTCGGATTTCCGAATCGGCGGGCCTTCCACGCGCATCGGAATCCCCGCCCGCAACCTCAACATCTACTACGCCTACGGCGAGCTCGACCCGATCCTGCAATCGGTCGGCTACGCCGTGGCCTGCGAGATGCTGATCGAGGGCCGTGTCTTCCAGGGCCAGGAAGCCTACGACAAGGGCCTGATCACCCGCATGGTCGCCGATGAGGCGGTGAAGGCCGAGGCGCAAGCCATGGCCGAGCGTATCGCGCAGGGCGCACCGCTGGCGAACCGCTTCCACAAGCGCGCCTTGCAGGAGCTACGCGGCGCCCTGCCGATCAGCGCCGCGCAGCTCGAAGCGAGCCTGAGCTTCCCCTTCACCGAGGATTTCCACGAGGCTTCGCGCGCCTTCGTCGAGAAGCGCAAGCCGGTGTTCAAGGGGCTCTGAGCGCCTCTCATTCGATCCGGATATTCGCCCCCTGGATCACGCCTTGCCATTTCGGCGCCTCGGCGGCGAGGAAGGTGCGGAACGACTCGGCGCTGTCGCCCACCGGCTCGAAGCCCAGGGCCGCGATGCGGGCGACGACCTCCGGCCGGCGCAGCGCCGTGACGAAGGCCTCTTGCAACCGGGCCAGCACCGGCGCTGGCGTGCCGGCGGGGGCGAGCAGGCCGTACCAGGCCTCGACGCTGATCTCCGGCCCGCCGGATTCCTGCATCGTGGGGATGTCGGGGAAGGCGCTGAAGCGCGCCGGCGTGGTCACCGCCAGCGCCTTGAGGTTGCCCGCGCGCACCAGGCGGATGCTTTGCGGGCTGTCGAAGAACACCGAGGTATCGCCCCGCATCACCGATTGCGTCGCGTCTGGCGTCTGCCGGTAGGTGACGTTGGTGAGTTGCACCCCCGCGGCGCGCTGGAACAACTCGGTCGCGAGATGGGGCACCGTGCCATTGCCGGCCGAGGCATAGTTCAGTACGCCCGGGCGCGCCCGCGCCGCCGCCAACAGCTCGCCCACCGAGTTGAAGGGCGCGGCGGGGTTGGCGATCACCAGCAGCGGCCCGGTGGTGAGGCGCGAGATGGGCGCGAAGGCCGTCGCGGGATCGTAGCCGAGGTCGCGATAGAGGAACTGGTTGATGACCAGCGGCGAGGAGGCGTTGAGCACCAGCGTCTGCCCATCCGGCGCGGCCTGGGCGACGATCCGCGTGCCGATATTGCCCCCCGCGCCGGGCCGGTTCTCGATCACCAAGGGTTGGCCGAGGGCGACGCTGACGGGCTCGGCCAGCAGCCGCGCGACGACATCGGTCGGCCCGCCGGCGCCGAAGGGCACGACGACTCGAATCGGGCGATCGGGTGCCCAGCTTTGGGCGCGCGCGACCGAGGGCGCGGCGAGGGCAGCGGCCAGCAGGCTGCGGCGGGCGATCACGGCGCTCATTCCGGCTGGATCCGCGCGGCGGCGACCAGCGCCTGGTTGCGGGTGATCTCGGCGGCGATGATGCGCTCGAATTCGGCGGGCGTCTCACGCAGCACCGTCAGGCCAAGGGCGGCCATGCGTGGGCCATTGGTGGGATCGGCCGCCGCGTCGTTCACCGCGGCGTTGAGGCGCGCGACCATCTCGGCCGGCAGGCCGCGCGGTCCCCACAACCCGCACCAGCCCTCATAGACCAGGTCCGGGAAGCCGGCCTCGACCAGCGTTGGCACCTCGGGCAGCGCAGCAAGGCGCGTCGCGGTGGTGGTGGCGTAGGCGCGCGCGCGGCCGTCGCGGATCAGCGGGATGGAGACGCCGACGGGGGCGATGAACAGGGACACCGACCCCGCAACGAGATCGTTCATCGCCGGGCCCGTGCCGCGATAGGAGACGAAGGTGGTCTCGATACCCAGGCGCTGGTTCAGCGCCGCCGTCGCCAACTGCCCGACCGAGCCGAGCGAGGAGCCGGCGAAGGAGAAGCTCTGCGGCGCGGCGCGCAGCGCGGCGAGCAGTGCGGCGATGTCGCGCGGGGCGAGGTTCGACGCGCCGATCATCACATAGGGGATCGAGACGGTGCGCGCGATCGGCGTGAGGTCCGCCTGCACGTCGACCGGCATGGCGCGCTGTACGAAGCGCAGCACGGTCAGTACCTCGTTCGAGTAAAGCAACGTGTTGCCATCCGCCGCGCTGCGCGCGACGACCTCGGCGCCCAGCACGCCGTTGGCGCCGGAGCGGTTCTCGATCACCCAGTTCTGGCCAAGCGCTTCGGCCGCCTTGGGCGCAATGACGCGCCCGGTGGTGTCGGTGCTGCCGCCGGGCGGATAGGGCACGATGAAGCGCACGTTGCGGGTCTGTGCGAGCGCCGGCGCGGCAAGGGCGCTGAGCGGCAGTGCAAGTGCCGCGCGGCGTGTGATGCGGATGTTCATGCTGGTGTTTCCTCCCTGAGCGTTCTTCAGTCCGGCCACGCTTCGAGCAGATCGACCGGATCGCCGTAGCGCGCCGCCATCTCGACGACCGAGGGGTCGCGCAGCGATTCGAGAAACCCCTCGGTGATGAGCGGCGTGTTGCCGGCCGTGACCGTGGTGTCGAAGGCGACGAGGTCCATGTGCACCGGCGGCTCCTCCCATTCGGGCATGACGCGGCGGATGTAGTCGCAAGGCTTGATCAGGTCGATGCCGTAATGCAGCGCGCCGGGGCTGTTCGATCCGGCCGGATAGATGTTCCGGCGTGGTGCTTTCGGGTTGAAACCGCAACCGAGCTCGATCAACCGCCCACCAACCAGCATGTCGCGGAAAACTTCCGCCAGCTTTGTCGCCCCATGTACCGCGACTATGCGGTCGTCGCGAAACTCCACGCCGACCTTTTCCTCGAAAGGCTGCGCGAAGCCGACCGCCCATTCCGGATACACCACGCCGTTCACCGGCACGATCAGGTGTTCGTCATTGTCCACGCTGGTGCGGTCATACAGGTTCGGGCCGTGCGTCGGCAGGTAATGCACATAGGCGCCGTTTTCGTCTGGCGTCATCTTGCCGCGCCAGCGGTTCGATTTGAGCTGGCCCTCGCGCATCTCGGGCGTGAAGCCGATGGTGAGGTCGGTGCCGCGCGGGTCGGTGAATTTCAGGTCGAAGGGCACGCCGGTGGGATAGCGAACAGCGGTGCCGCGGATGATCTCGCCCACGATGTCGATGGGGAAGCGCGCCTGCGGGGTTTTCAGCGCGTCGAGGCTGCGGAAATAGGTGATCTTCACCCAGCGCTGCCCCTTCTTGCGCAGGCCGATGCAGAAGGGATCGATGATCGAGCAGAACCAGGTGGAGACGACGAAACTCGCGCTCTCCAGCAGCGGCTTCACGCTGTCCGGCACTTCGAGCACCTGCGTCGTGTCGGCCATATAGACCACCGGGCGCACGCCATTGGCCCGCGCCAGCCCCGAGATGGCGGCAATCACCTGCGGGTCGAGGTTGCGGTCGGCCAGGAAGACCATCGTATCGCCGAGCCGCGGCCGGAAAACCCGGCAAAAGTTTTCCAGCGCCTCGAAGTACTGGCCGGTCAGCACGGTGGGCAGCGCGCTCTCGCTCGGCAGGCCGATACCCTTGAACGGCGCCATGAAGCGCTTCCCCCCCAAATGCTTCGTTGCCTAAGGAGTGCGGGCCGGACCAGCGCAAGTCAAGCGGGACCCTCCATCCGCACCAGCTCCGCGCCATCCTCCACCAAATCGCCGGGCGCGCAAAGCAGCGCTTCGATGGTGCCGTCCAGGGGCGCGGTGAGGCGCATCTGCACCTTCATCGCCTCCATCACCAGCAGCACGGCGCCACGTACCACGGCCTCGCCAGGTGCCACGTGCACGCTGAGGATACGGCCCGGCATCGGGGCGAGGATGCGCCCGCTGGCGGCAAGCTCATCGCCCGAGGGCGCGCGCGGATCGTGCCAGCGCAACTCCTGCGTCATGCCGCGGTGCACGACGCTCAGCGCCGCGCCATCGCGCAGCACAATGGCGCGCTCGGACCTGCCGTCGAGGGTGAAGCGCAGCGAGTCGCCGTGCCAGGAGGCATCGGCGATGGTGGCCGCGCCATCAGGCAGGTCGAGCGTGACGCGCCCGCCGAGATATGCGCGCAGCGTCAGCGGCGCATCGGCATCGAGCAGGGAGAAATCCTGCCAGCCCATGCCGTTGAGGCGCCAGGCGCTGGCCTCGCCCCAGGGCGAGTGCGGGTCGGCTACGTCCGCCACCGGCTCATCGCGCAAAAGCCTCAGCACGGCGGCCGCCAGTGCTGCGCGCGTGGCCGAAGGCGGGGGCGCGAGCAAAGTGGCGGCATGGCGCGCGATGAAGCCGGTATCGACCGCACCGGCGCGAAAGTCCGGATGCGCCGAGATGGCGCGCAGCAGCGGAAGATTGCTGCGCAGCCCGGCGAGTTCCGTGGCCGCCAGCGCGCGTTGCAGGCGGCGTAGCGCCGTGGCGCGATCCTCGCCCTGTGCGATGATCTTGGCGATCATCGGGTCGTAATGGACGCTCACCGCATCGCCCGCGCGCACGCCCGCATCGACCCGGATGCCCTCGCCCGAGGGCAGGACAAGATGGGTCAGCATGCCGGTGGCGGGGGCGAAATCGCGCGTCGGATCCTCGGCGTAGAGCCGAACTTCGATGGCATGGCCGCAGGGCGCCGCCGGCGGGTCGGGTAGGTGTTCGCCCATGGCCACGCGGAACTGCCATTCGACCAGGTCGAGCCCGGTGATCGCCTCGGTGACCGGATGCTCGACCTGCAGGCGCGTGTTCATCTCCATGAAGGCGAAGGTGTCGCCCTCGGCGATGAACTCCACCGTGCCGGCGCCGATGTAGCTGACCGCGCGTGCGGCGGCGCAGGCGGCCTCGCCCATCGCGGCCCGGCGTTCAGGCGTCATGCCGGGCGCGGGGGCTTCCTCGACCACTTTCTGGTGGCGGCGCTGGATCGAGCAGTCGCGCTCGAACAGGGAAACCGTTCTGCCGTGGCTGTCCGCGAAAACCTGGATTTCGATGTGCCGGGGCCGTTGCAGGTAGCGTTCCAGCAGCAGCCGCGCATCGCCGAACGCGGCCTGCGCCTCGCCACGGGCAAGGCTCAGCGCCTCCTCCAAAGCGGCCTCGGTCTCGGCCACCTTCATGCCCTTGCCGCCGCCGCCCGCACTCGCCTTGACCAGAAGCGGGAAGCCGATGCGCCGGGCCTGCGCGATGAGGGTGGCGTCGGACTGATCCTCGCCATGGTAGCCGGGCACGAGGGGCACACCGGCCGCCTGCATCAACGCCTTGGCGGCCGCCTTGCTGCCCATGGCGCGAATCGCCGCCGGCGGCGGGCCGATGAAGGTGAGGCCAGCGGCGGCGCAGGCCTCTGCGAAATCGGCGTTCTCGGCGAGGAAGCCATAGCCGGGATGCACCGATTCCGCGCCGCTGATCCGCGCCGCGTCAAGCAGCGCGGGGATGGAAAGGTAGCTTTCGCGCGCCGGCGCGGGGCCGATTCGCACGGCCTCATCGGCCATGGCCACATGCAGCGCGGTGGCATCGGCATCGGAGAACACGGCGATGGTCCGCAGCCCCATGCGCCGCGCGGTGTGGATGATGCGGCAGGCGATCTCGCCACGGTTGGCGATGAGGACACTGGCAAAGGCTGTCATCGATGTGGTCCGGTCCAGGCGGCTGGCAAAGCCGGCCGAGCGCCCGAATGGGCGCCGCCGCCAGTGCGGCGAGCCAAGCGGCCGGATGGCCGCGCCCGGCGCTTGGGGGCTCCAAACATCCCCCTCACATCCGGAACACGCCGAAGCGTGCCCCCCCTTCATCCCAGCCGGCCACCGGGTTGTTGCGGGCGGCGGAGAGGGCGAGGGCGAGGACCATCCGCGTGTCCTCCGGCGCGATCACGCCATCATCCCAGATTCGCGCACTGGCATAGGTGGGGTTGCCCTGGGTTTCGTACTGCGCCTCGATCGGCGCCTTGAAGCCGGCCTCCTCCTCAGTGCTCCACTGGCCGCCGCGGGACTCAATGCCGTCGCGGCGGACGGTGGCGAGCACGCTCGCCGCCTGGGGGCCGCCCATCACCCCGATCCGCGCATTCGGCCACATGAACAGGAAACGCGGGCCATAGGCGCGGCCGCACATGCCGTAATTGCCGGCACCGAAGCTGCCGCCGATGATGACCGTGAATTTCGGCACGCGCGCCGTTGCCACCGCCGAGACCATCTTAGCGCCATCGCGGGCGATACCGCCGGCCTCGTATTTGCGCCCGACCATGAAGCCCGTGATGTTCTGCAGGAAGACCAGCGGAACGCCGCGCTGGTCGCACAACTCGATGAAATGCGCGCCCTTGCGGGCACTTTCGCCAAACAGCACGCCGTTATTCGCCACGATGCCGATTCGGTAGCCGTTCAGCCGCGCGAAGCCGGTGACGAGGGTGGTGCCATACAGCGGCTTGAACTCGTCGAACTCGCTGCCGTCGATCAGCCGGGCGATCACCTCCCGCACATCATAGGGCTCGCGCAGATCGGCGGGGATCACGCCGCCGATCGACTCCGGCGGATACAGCGGCGGGCGGGGCGCGATCGGGTCATCCATGCCGCGCGGCTTCACCTGGTTCAACCCGGCCACGATCCGCCGGGCGAGGCCCAGCGCGTGCGGATCACTTTCCGCCAAGTGGTCGGTGACGCCGGAGGTGCGGGTATGCAATTCGGCGCCGCCCAGATCCTCAGCGGTCACGACCTCGCCGGTCGCGGCCTTCACCAGAGGCGGGCCGGCCAGGAAGATGGTGCCCTGGTTGCGCACGATGATCGCCTCATCGGCCATCGCCGGCACATAGGCGCCGCCGGCGGTGCAACTGCCCATGACGATCGCGATCTGCGGAATGCCGGCGGCGGACATGCGCGCCTGGTTGAAGAAGATGCGGCCGAAATGGTCGCGGTCGGGGAAGACCTCGTCCTGGTTGGGCAGGTTCGCGCCGCCGCTATCCACCAGATAGAGACAGGGCAGACGATTCGCCTCGGCGATCTCCTGCGCGCGCAGGTGCTTCTTCACCGTGATGGGATAGTAGGTGCCGCCCTTCACCGTGGCGTCGTTCGCAACGATCACGCATTCCCGCCCCGCGACCCGACCGATCCCGGTGATGAGGCCAGCAGCCGGGATCTCACCCCCGTACATCCCCTGGGCGGCAAGCTGGGAGAGTTCCAGGAAAGGCGAGGCGGGGTCCAGCAGCACCCGGATGCGCTCTCGTGGCAGCAGCTTGCCACGGTCGAGATGGCGCTTGCGCGCGACCTCCCCGCCGCCCTCACGGATCCGCTCGACGGTGCTGCGGAGTGCGGCGACCAGGGCCGCCATCTGCGCCGCATTGACGCGGAAGCTGTCCGATCGTGGATCGGCCGTGCTGGCGATGACCGCCATGGCGCTGTGCACCCTCCCCTGTTGCGTGCATCGGCGCATGGCGATGGGGCGCGCGTCAATCCGGCACCCGAAAACGAAAAAGGGCGCCTTGCGGCGCCCTCTCTCAGACCAGTTTGGCTCAAACTCGGCTGTGCTGAAGGATCAGCGCAGGACGATCTCGACGCGGCGGTTTTGCGGCTCACGCACCTGCGGGCCGGTCGGCACCAGCGGGCGAGTGAAGCCGAAGCCCTGGATGGTGAGCGCGCTGCGCGGTACGCCACGGCGTTCCAACTCGGCGGCCACCGCATTGGCGCGGCGAACCGAGAGGGCCTGATTGTACTGTGGCGTGCCGACTGTGTCGGCATGGCCGGAGACCTCGATCCGGGTCGTCCCGGCGCGCTGGGAGTTGGTTGCCGCCTCGGCGATGATCTGGCGGGCGCGGTCGGTCAGGTCGGCGCGATCGAAGTCGAAGAACACCAGGAAGGTGCGGGCCGGGGCCGGGGCGGCGGCCGGCGCCACCGCGGCCGACGGCGGCGGCGGCGTCACACCGAAGGCGTAGCGGAGCCCGACGAGCAGGCTGTGGTTGTAGTTGTCCACCTCAGCGGAGCCACGCGTCACGACGTTCGGCGTGGTCGCCGTGCGCGTGCCGAAGCTGGCCTGCTGCGTGCCCATGAAGCGATATTCCGCGGTGAGCGACAGGCCGGGGACTGCAGCGATCGGGAAGGCCGCACCGGCGATTGCCTGAGCGGCGAACAGCCACTCGCCGTCGTTGACGAATACGCCGGCACCGTTGGCGCCGCGCGTGATCACGTCATCGTAGTGATGAACTTGCGCGCCAATGCCCAGGCCAAGGTAGGGGTGGAAGAAGGAGTCGGCGCCCAGGTCGAAGTCGTACAGTGCATTGACCATGACGCCGTAGCTAAAGGCATCGCCGGTCGCGCGGGTCGGCGTTGTGAGCGTGCCGGTGTAGCCGCTGCCGCTGTCGACTTCATTGGCGCGGTAGCTACCCTCGATCTCGGCGCGGAAACCGTTGCCAAAGCCGTAGCCCGCGCTGATCACACCGATAAAGCCGGTGGAGAAATCGACTGTACCAACGCGGCTCGTCGGGAAGGCGCCACGGAATTGGTTGGAGAGTTCGACGTCGCTTTCCATGAGCCAGTTCACGCCGGCGCCCGCGCCAACATAAAAGCCACTCACGGGTTGAGCCTGCGCCGCCAGGGGAGCGGCAAGCATCGCTGCCGCCAGAAGAGAGCCTCGAAAATTCTTCACGTCACTTCTCCGTCCGAGCGACACGGCAACGAGCCGTCACCGAGCATGTCAGTCAAGTAAACGAAAATAGCCTCAAGGACGCCGTGCGGGAAAGCTCTGCGCCAGCGCAACGCCACGAACTTACATTCCTGTGACGAAAATAGCACAGCTGAGAGCGGGATGCGTCCACTCCCGCGCTTTGTAACCCGTTGAACCTAGGGCAAAAAATGTGCTCAGCTGATTCCATCAGAACGGATCTCTCGCTAGAAACCATTGAATCTACGGGGCGAAACCCGCTCACGTTAATTCGGCGTGAGCCGATCTTGGAATAGCGCGGCATGTGGTCGTCAGGCCCCGCCGTCGGGGCGACACCGCCCTGAACCGCATGCACGACCACGTGAACACAGCCATGACGTGCAAGACCGAGGCGGGGTCGCAACACCTGGGTCATGCCACGCCAAAGGAGCGGCGGAAGGCGCTGGCTGGGGCGCCAGGATTCGAACCTGGGAATGGCGGTACCAAAAACCGCTGCCTTACCGCTTGGCGACGCCCCATCACCGTGCCGCGCGATTACCCCGGTTGCGCGCGCCCCGCAACATCGGGGGCCCAACTCGCCGACGATTCACCCCATCTTCACCCCAACCCGGCATAAACCTGCCCGTGGCGCCTGCACCCCAGGCCCGCGACAGGCCCCGCAACATGCGGAGGGCTGGTCCGAACGTCCTCCTCGCGGCAAGATGCAGCCCCGGATGGCGTAGCGGACCGAAGACCGGTTCTCCGGATACCTCCCATGTGCTGGCTCTGCTTGGCCCGATCCGGGCCGGGAGACAGCGCGGACTTGAGCCCTGCGCGCTGGGTGGCCGACAGCCCCCAGCCCACGGCGCCGCGCTTCCACTTCGCCCTTTCGGGCGTCGCCGAGGTCGATGGCCTGCAGAGCGGCTTCGCCTGGAGCGAGTCCGACCCTGTGTCCTTCGCCTTCACCGACAGCGCGGGCGACTATGAATGGGGCTATGGCAATGGCGAGACCCAGCGCGGCTACGCGCCGGTCAGCAGCGCCATGCGCGGTGCCATCCGCGATATCCTGCTTGGCGAATCGTCCGGCGGGCCGACCAGCCCGGGCCCGCACCTCACCGGCTTCACCCACCTCGCCATCATCGAGGCGACGCAGGACAACCTCGCGGATATCCGCATCGCCAGATCCTCGGTGCCCTCGACCGCCTGGGCCTACTACCCGAACGGGCGCGAGGGCGGCGATGTCTGGTTCGGCCAGCGGCACAATTTCGATGCACCGGTGCTCGGCAACTACGCCTTCCTTGTCGCGGTGCATGAGGTGGGGCACGCGCTCGGCCTGAAGCACCCGCACGAAAACTCGAACGGTTTCGGCGCCGTGCCCGTATCCTGGGACAGCCTGGAATTCACCGTGATGAGCTATCGCAGCAAGATCGGCGCGGCGCTCAACACCGGCTACACCAATGGCGCCTTCGACTATCCGCAGGGCTGGATGATGCTCGACATCGCCGCCCTGCAAAACCTCTACGGCGCCGATTACAGCCTGCGCGCCGGCGACACGGTGTGGCGCTGGAGTGCGACCACCGGCGAGACCTTCATCGACGGCGTCGGCCAGGGCGCCCCGGGCGGCGGCGCCTCGGCACGGGTCTTCCTCACCGTCTGGGATGGCGGCGGCAACGACACCTATGATTTCTCCGACTATGCCGGTGGCGTGGTGGTGGATCTCGCCCCCGGCGGCTTTTCGGTGACGTCGCGCAGCCAGCTCGCCATGCTCGATACGCGGGACGGCACACTGGCGCGAGGCAACGTCTTCAACGCGCTGCTGCACCAGGGCAATGGCGCCTCGCTCATCGAGAATGCGATCGGCGGCAGCGGCGCCGACACGCTGGCCGGCAACCAGGCCGGCAACTGGCTGCGCGGCGGCGGCGGCAATGATCGCCTTCTGGGCCTCGGCGGCGATGACCGGCTCGATGGCGGCACCGGGGCGGATACGCTGCTCGGCGGCACGGGCGACGATACCTTCATCGTGGACAGCACGGGCGATGTGGTGATCGAGCAGAACAATGAGGGGCTCGACACGCTCCTCGTCGAGACGGCGCTGGCCATCACCCTGCCCTTCGCGGTGGAACGCCTGGTGCTGGGCGAGGCCGGGCGCTTTGGCCTCGGCAATGCCGGCGCCAACCAGCTGCTCGGCAACGCCGCCGCCAACCGGCTCGAGGGGCTGGGTGGCAATGACGTGATCGAGGGCGGGCGCGGTGCCGATACGCTGGCCGGCGGCAGCGGCGCCGACCACTTCGTGCTGCGCCGCGGCGACGGCTTCGATCGGATCGAGGACTTCACGACCGGGGAAGACCATCTGGCGCTGATCGGCTTCGGCTTCACCGCGGCGCAGGTGCTCACGCGCGCCACGGAGGTCGCGGAGGGGCTACGGATCGACCTTGGCGGCGGTGACGGCATGCTGCTGTGGGGCGTGCGGATGGCGGGGTTCGAGGGCGGCGACCTGGTGCTGTGAGGCCGCCGCGCTCCCATTAGCTCTACACCGTCAGGGTTCCGGCCCGCGCCGCGTCGTAGCGTTCGCCGATCTTCGCCCAATCGAGCACGTTCCACCAATTGGTCGAATATTCGGCACGGCGGTTCTGGTAGCGCAGGTAATAGGCGTGCTCCCACACATCGTTGCCCAAAAGCACGCGCTGGCCATCGAACAGCGGGTTGTCCTGGTTTGGGCGCGTCACGATGGCAAGGCGCCCCTCGCGCGTCACGGTGACGAAGGCCCAGCCGCTGCCGAACACGCCGTTCGCCGCCGCGTTGAAGCGCGTGCGGAAGGTGGCGAGGTCGCCGAAATCCTGGGTGATGGCGGCCGCCAGGGTGCCGGCCGGCTCACCGCCGCGCCCGCCCATGATCTGCCAGAACATCGTATGGTTGGCATGCCCGCCGCCATTGTTGCGCACGGCGGTGCGCACGGCCTCCGGCACCTGGCCGAGGTTCATCAGCAGTTGATCGAGCGGCATCGCCTGCAGCGCGCTGTGTTCGCGCAGCGCGTTGTTGAGGTTCGTCACCTGTCCGCCATGGTGGAAGCGCCAATGCAGCTCCATCGTGCGTGCATCGATCGCGGCCTCGTTCGCGTCGAAAGCGTAGGGCAGCTGCGCATGGATATGCGGGCCGGTGGCCGGTGCGGCTTGCCCGAACGCCAGGCGCGGCGTGGCAAACAGCGGCGTGGCGAGGATGGCAGCGGCGCCGAACAGGCTCCGGCGAGAGAAGGGGGTCATTCCTGGCATTCCTTTTTTAGTTGCTGGCTGGTTTTAGTTGGTGGCTGGTTTTAGTTGGTGGCTGGCAGATGCCGACGTTAGCCGAAATGGCCCCGCCACCACGCCACAAATCGGCCAAGCCCGGTGTGAAGATCAGTGGTCGGAGCCCAGCCGAAATCGCGCCGCATGGCCGAGACGTCGGCGAAGGTGGCGGGCACGTCGCCCGGCTGCATCGGCTTGAGCACGCGGATCGCCTGCACCCCGAGCAATTCCTCGAGCATCGAAACCATGTCGAGCAGCTGCTCGGGATGGCTGTTGCCGATGTTGTAGAGCCGGTGCGCCGGCGCCGCCGGCGGGTGGTCCAGCGCCGCCACCACGCCGGCGACGATGTCGTCGATGTAGGTGAAGTCGCGCCGCATGTCGCCTTGGTTGAACAGCGCGATCGGGCGGCCCTTCAGCATCGCCTCGGTGAACAGCCAATAGGCCATGTCGGGCCGGCCCCAGGGGCCATAGACGGTGAAGAAACGCAGCCCCGTCAGGTTCAGCGCGTAGAGATCGGCATAGGATTTCGCCATCATCTCCGCACCCAGCTTGGTCGCGGCATAGAGCGAGGCCGGGCGGTCCGCCGCATCGCTCTCCCGGAACGGGCCATCGGTGCGCGAGCCATAGACCGAACTGGTGGAGGCATAGACCGTGTGGCGGATCCGCCCTTCCGCCCGGCGCACGCCTTCCAGGATCGAGAGTGTGCCGGTGACGTTGGCGGCGGCATAGGCGAAGGGCGCCTCCAGCGACCAGCGCACGCCGGCTTGCGCGCCCAGATGCGCCACGCGGTCGATGCCGCGCTCGGTGCGCATCAGCGCCAGAATCGCATCGCTGTCGGCCAGGTCGATCCGGTGGAAGGCGAAGGCGCCCGGCGCGGCCTGCCCGGTCAGCGCCGAGAGCCGCGCCTGTTTCAGCGCCGGGTCATAATAGGCGTTGAGGTTGTCAAGCCCGATCACCTGATCGCCGCGCGCCAACAGTGCCTGGCAGAGATGCGCCCCAATGAAGCCGGCCGCGCCGGTGACAAGGACCGTGCCCATGCTCAGCGAAGCCCGAAGAAGGGCGAAAGGGGGGGCATGGGGTGTGTTTCCTCAAGGCAGGCCTGTCTCGATATAGCGACGCCTGCCCGTCGTCGCCATCCCGGCTTCTCAGGGAGGTGCCGCGGGCGCATCCAGCCAGGCACGCAGCGCGCGTTCATCAGGGCCAAGCGGCTGGTTGAGCACGCGCTCCGGCATCTCCCACAGCACTACCCTGGGCGGCGTCTCTCGCCAGGCGGGGCTCGCGAAATACTGCACGGCGGCGCGGGCGAAGGCACCGCCGGCGAGCGCCTGATTCGCCACCGGCGCGCGCGCCGCCTGCTGTAGCGCGCCATGGAAATTCGCGTTGACCGAGAAGGAGCTGCCGAGCAGCAGGATTTCGGGTATCGGCGCGTCGTCGAGGATCGAACCAGCCTCAGCGGCTTCGATGGCGCTGGTGGTCTCGACAAACTCCCGGTCCGGGCGCGGCCGCAGCCGGTTGGGGACGCGGTCGAGGCTCATCAGCCGTAGCAGGTCGCCCGGGCCGTTGGTCTCATCGAGCGCGGCTTCGGTGCGGAATTCGCTCAACCTATTCAGGCCCTCGGGCAGGGCAGCGGCCAGGGCGGCGGCGGCGCGGCGCGCGCCTTCCTGGTTCCAATGCGTGTCGGAGCGGTAGAACAATCCCTCGCCCTGGTCGCCCAAAGCCGCAGCAAGGTTCACCGCCTCGATCCGCTGGGCGGCGAGCGCGGCGAGAAAGGCGGGCAGCCGAGCCCTGGCCTGCGCGGCATAGGGCACGCCGCAGCGTGCTCCCGGCAGCATCCTCGCCTTGTCCGGCACCACGGCGACGCGAAGCTCGATGTCCTGGCGCGCCAGCCGCGCCGCAACGGCGCCGACCAGCGCGGCGCGCTCGGCCAGTGCGGCCGCGGCGCCGGGCCCGGGGCGGATCTCCTCGGCCAGGAACAGCCAATCATGGCAGCCGGGCAGGACCTGGGTGCCGCCGGCGCCAAAAATCTTCCACCGCAGCACGCCGCCAATGGCGCGCAGAAGGCCATCGGCCGGCAGGTCATGCGCCATGACATGGTTCACCGCCGCCGCCGTCCGCCCGGCGAGAAAGGCGTCGAGGCGCAGCACCTCGGCGAGGCGCCGCTGCGCCGGGGCCGTGGCGATGGCGGCCACGCCCTGCCACAGGCCGAGTGCCAGGATGCCGATGGTGGCCAGGCCGAAGACGCGCTCGGCCAGCCGGCGCCCCGGAAAGTCGGGGCCGTCCGGGTCGCGGCGGGCGAGGACATCGGGGCTGGTCATCGGGCGCTCAGAACTGGAAATACAGGAAGGGCACGGCGGCGCGGCTGTAGAGCAGCACCACCGCCACCAGGAAGGCCAGCAGCGGCCAGCTCAGCCACCACAACCGCGCCAGCGCGGCCGCCGCGCCGGCGCCCTGAGGGTCTGGCAACAGGCCGCGCCCTGCCAAAGCGCCGCGCAGCAGCGGCAGGTACACGAACAGGATGGCGATCGGCAGCGTCCAGAATCGGTCCGCGGTGAGCTGCCAGGCGAGCTCATCCGAAAGAGCCAGCCCGTTCAGGCCGAACATGCCGGCATACATCGCCCCCGCGCCCGCGAGATCATGCGCCCGAAAGACCACCCAACCGAGCAGGACGCACAGCAGCGTCAAGGCATGGCCGAGAATCCAGGGCGGGCGCCATCCGGACTCGATCCGGCGGTTCGCGCCCGCGCGCCGTTCACCGGTGGCGGGCAACGGCGCGGCGAAGGCGTCACGGCGCTCCTCGCTCCGCCGACCCGCAAAGCCCCCCGCCACGCGCCGCTGGTTGCGTGTGGACCAAAGCCGATGGGCCGCGAGCAGGCCGCCATGCCACAGGCCCCAGATCAGGAAATTCCAGCTCGCGCCATGCCAGAAGCCACCGATGGCCATGACCGCGATCAGGTTGAGGTAGGTGCGCCGCACCCCGTGCCGGTTGCCGCCGAGCGAGACATAAAGGTAGTCCCGCAGGAAGCTCGACAGCGTCATGTGCCAGCGCTGCCAGAAATTCTGGATCGAGGCGGCGAGGTAGGGATTGTCGAAATTGCGCGGGAAGTGGAAGCCGACCATCAGGCCGAGCCCGATGGCCATCAGCGAATAGCCCGCGAAATCGAAGAACAATTGCAGCGTGTACGCCATGGCGCCGATCCAGGCATCGCCGGCCGTCGGCTGCGGCAGGGCAAAGGCGGCATCGACCAGCGGGCTCAGCGTATCCGCCAGCGCCACCTTCATGGCGAAGCCCACCATGAATTTCCGCGCCCCGGCGCCGAACTGCTCGAGGGTGTAGCGCCGTTCCCGCAACTCCGCCGCGATGTCGGCATAACGCACGATGGGCCCGGCGATGAGCTGGCTGAACAGTGCCTTGTAGGCTGCGTAGTCGAGGAAGCTGCGGCTCGGGGCGATGTCGCCGCGGCGGATGTCGATCAGGTAACTGACCGATTGCAGCACATAGAAGGACAGGCCGATGGGCAGCACGATCTCGGCCCAGCCCATGGGCGTATGGCCAATCCCGCGCAGCAGGTCATTGAAGGTCCCGACGCCGAAATTGGCGTATTTGAAATAGCCGAGCACGGCCAGGTTGACGACGATGCCGAACCACAGGAGCCGCCCGGCGCGCGGGCTGTCATGCGCGACGCGCCCCATGGCGCGGGCGATCAGGAAGGTGAACAGCGTGACCGCGACCAGCAGGCCGAGGAAATCCACGCGCCACCAGGCGTAGAAGCCCCAGGAGAACAGCAGGATGGTCACGTTGCGCGCCGGGCCGGGCGTCAACGTATAGGCCGCGAAGAAGATCGGCAGGAACAGGAAGAGGAATTCGAAGGAGGCGAAGATCATGCGGCCCCACTCTCACGCGGAGCTGGGACAAAAAGCAAGACTCAATCGTTAAATTGTTACGACGGTCCCAACCGGAGGATGCGGCCGCGCGGCTCATCCGTCAAAATCAGTAAAGCTCCATCGGCCGCCACCACCACCTGGCGCATCCTGATCCGCCGCTCGAACAGCAGCCTTTCCTCCGCCACGATACGATCCCCCTCGGTCGCGAGGCGCACCAATCCTGGCGGGTTGAGCGCCGCGATGAACAGGCTGCGCTGCCAGCCGGGGAAGGCGCTGCCAGTGTAGAAGGCGATGCCCGAGGGGCTGATCGAGGGCGTCCAGAAGCGCGCCGGATCCTCGATCCCCGGCGCGGATTTTCCCTGGCCGATCGGCGCGCCGCTGTAGTTCACGCCATGCGTGACCAGCGGCCAGCCGTAGTTCGAGCCGGGGCGGAGCAGGTTAATCTCATCGCCACCGCGGGCGCCGAATTCCGCCTGCCACATCGTGCCAGTCCAGGGGTTGCGCGCCATCCCCTGCGGATTGCGGTGGCCGTAGGAGAAGATTTCCCCACGCGCCCCCGGCTGGCGCAGGAAGGGGTTGTCGGCCGGGATGCGCCCGTCGCGCTCCAGCCGCAGCACCTTGCCGGCGAGGTCATCCAGGCGTTGGGCGCGCATCATGTCGGCCTGGCGGTCGCCGGTGGAGAGGTACAGGCGCTGATCCGTCCCGAAGGCGATGCGGCACCCGTAATGGTTGCGCCCGCCGGATTGGGCCGGCGTGGCGTCAAGGATCGGCGTGGCGCCAACCAGCGCCGAGGCGTCCGGGGCCAGGCGTGCGCGGGTCAGCCGCGTCAGCGCGCCGCCCTGCACCAGCGTCGCGTGGCAGAGGTAGACTTCGCGTGTCGTTGCGAAATCCGGGGCGAGCGCCACGTCGAGCATCCCGCCTTGGCTGCGCGCCTCTACCGCCGGCACGCCGCCGAGGGGCGCGGAGATGCCGCCATCGAGGTCCACCACCCGAAGCCGCCCGGGCCGCTCCGTCACCAGCAGCCGCCCATCGGGCAACACCGCCGCACCCCAGGGATGTTCTAGCCCCGTGGCGAAGGTGGTGAAGCGGAAGCTGGCCGCCTCGGAACGCACCACCTCCCCCTCCTGCGCCGTGGCGGCGAGAGGGAGGAGCGTGGCGAGAATGGCCAGGCTGCGACGGATCATGCCCGACATCGGTGAGGCGGCGGCGGGGTCGTCATCCCTCACCCAATCTTCCCCGCGATCCAGTCCTTCATGGCACTGCGCGGCATGGCGCCGACCTTGGTGTCGAGCGGCTTGCCGTCCTTGAACAGGATCATGGTGGGGATGCCGCGCACCGCGTATTCGTTGGGTGTCATCGGGTTGTCGTCGATGTTCACCTTCGCGACCGTCAGCTTGCCGGCGTATTCCTTGGCGATCTCGTCCAGGATCGGCGCGACCATGCGGCAGGGGCCGCACCACTCGGCCCAGAAATCCACCAGCACCGGGCCGGAGGCATCCAGCACATCGGTCTTGAAGCTGTCATCCGTCACGGCCTTGGTGAGTTCGCTCATCGGAGGTCTCCAGAGGGTCCCGGCCAGCGGGACTAGGTTAGGGGCCGGGCGTTGATGGCAAGATCGTGGCGGGATGGGCCCGGGTCAAGCAAGGGCGTGATCTCTCCTTGGCGAGCGGTCATGCTGGCAACGCATGGATGTCGAGCAGTTCTCCCGGCAGCAGCATGAGGCGTGCGCTGTAGGTCCAGACCAGCGCGCATTCCACCGCCCGCCCCGGGAAGGCGTTGCGCAACACCGCGCGGTAGGCGGCCATCTGGCGCAGATAAAGGGGCGGCACGCCCTCCACCCCATCGGGTGGCGGGCGGTTGGTCTTGTAGTCCAATACCAGGACGCGTTCGGCTGTAACCAGCAGCCGGTCCACCTGCCCGCTCACCAGCCGGTCACCGAGTCGCCCGGCGATCGGCGCCTCGGCCAGCGCACCCGGCCCGAAGGCTTCGGCAAGGGCCGGCGTGGCAAGCAGGCCGAGCACTTCGCGCAGCGTCTCCGCCTGTTCGTCCGCGTCCAGCCCCTGCCCCGGCCGGGCGAGGTAGGCAGCGGCCACCGCCGCACGATCCGCCGGCGCCTGGTCGGGCAGATGCTGCAACAGCGCGTGCACCAGCCGCCCGCGCCGGAAGCGCCGGCCCGTCGGGTCGGCCGCGCCATGCGGGGCGGCGGCGGGCGTCTCGGTCTCCGCCGGCACCGCGGAGGGGGCGAGCGCGTCCAGGATCGCCTCGGGCGGGGCGGGGCGGCGCGCCCAGTCGGGGATGGCGGTGCTGTCCGCCGCCGCCGCCTCGCGGCGATCCGACGCCGAGGGCGCGCTCTGCGCGGTTACCATGCGCTTCAGCGTGGTCGCCTTGAACCGCGCCTCGGCCGGCGCGCCGAAGGTTTCGGGCGCGAACGGCGCGGCCTCAGCTCGGGAAAATCCCCGGGCGATCAGGTCGTACCAACACCCCTCCCGCCAATCGCGATCCTTGGGTGCCTTCTTCTGCCAGCCGCAGACCAGCAGCCGGTCCTCGGCGCGGGTCAGCGCGACATACAGCAGCCGGTGCTCCTCCTCCGCCCGCGAATCCTTCTCGGCGGCCAGAAGGTCGCTATAGGCGGGCGCGTGATGGTCCTTGTTCGGCGCCCAAAGCGGCAAGGGTGGGCCGTCTTCCGGCAAGTGCCAGCGCACATCGCCCCGGTCGCGCCCGGCGCTGACGGTGTCGGGGAGGATCACCACCGGAGACTGCAATCCTTTGGCGCCATGCACCGTCATGATCCGCACGGCATCCGCCGCACCTTCCTGCTCGCGCTTCACCTCGGCGCCGCCGCGGCGCAGCCAATGCAGAAAACCCTGCAGGCTCGGCGGGTGGCGTGCGCCGTGGTCGAGTGCTGCGTTGAGGAACTCATCCACCGGGTCCGCCGCATCCGGGCCGAGCCGCGCGAGCAGCTTCGCGCGCCCGCCATGCTCGCCCAGCACCTCGGCGAACAGCGCATGCGGCGTGACGAGATCGGCGCGTGCCATCAACCGCGCGAGGAAATCCGCCGCGCGCCCCTCCGGCGTGTCGCGCCCGCGCTCCGCCGCCAGCGCCGCCCAAAGGCTGCCCTTCCGCGGCGCGGCAAGGGCCATCAGCTGTTCCTGAGTGAGCCCGATCAGCGGGGAGGTCAGCGCCGCCGCCAATTGCAGATCGTCCTCCGGCAATAGGGCCGCATCGCCGAGCGCCAGCAGATCCTGCACCGCGAGCTGTTCCACCAGCACCATGCGATCCGTGCCGCCGACGGGCACGCCGTAGCGCTTCAGCGCGCGCACCAGGCGCGGCAGCAGCGCGCCGCTGCGTTTGCGCACCAGCACCAGGATGTCGCCCGCGCGCATGGTGCGCCCGCGCGCTGGCAGCGCCTCGCCGTGGCTGAGCCAGTGGTTGATTTGCGCGGCGATCGCCTCGGCCAGCAGCGCATCCGGGCCGGTCGCGGATTCGGGCGATTCGGGCACTTCCCAGGCCGGCGGCGCGACGGCCTCCACACCTTCCAGCATCGGCCAGAGCTCCACCACGCCCGCCTGGCCGAGCCGATCCGCGCGATGCGTCAGCGTCTCGCCCGGCGCCACCACGCCGTCGCGCGCCGTGCCTTCGGCGAACACCGCATCGACCAGTGCGAGCACCGGCGCGGTGGAGCGGAAGGAGACCTGCAACTGCACGTCGCGCAGCGCGGCGCCGACCCCTGCCGCACGCCCGGCGAAGTTCGCCTGCCATCGCGCAAAGCCGCCCGGATCGGCGCCCTGGAAGGCGTAGATCGATTGCTTCGTGTCGCCCACGGCGAAGATCGAGCGGGACCGCTCGTTGCCGGCGAAAAACTCCTCGGTCAGCGCGGCGGCGATGCCCCATTGCGCGCGGTTGCTGTCCTGCGCTTCGTCCAGCAGCAGATGGTCGAGCCCGTTGTCGAGCTTGAACAGCACCCAGGCGCTGCCGGGGTCCTGCAGCACGCGCTGCGCGGCGAGGATCAGATCGTCGTAATCCATCAGCCCCGCCGCCGCCTTGCGCGCCGCGTAGCCTTGCAGCACCGGCGCACCGAGGCCGAGCAACGCGCGCGTGGCGGCAAGCAGGCGCGTGGCGCGGCGGCTGCCTTCGACATCGGCCACGCGCGTGGCCTCGTCCTGCATCGCCTCCAGCACGCGGGGATGACTGATGCCGAGGCCACCTTTGGTGGCGAGAAACTTGGCCGAATAGGGCTGCCCTTTATCCGTCAGGAAGATGTCCGCCCATCCGTCCCAGCGCGCGCGCCGTTGCTCGGCGTCCAGCGACAGCCACGCGATCATCCGATCGCCACGCCCGCGATCGCTTTCGGTTCGGCTCGCCTGTTTCAGCCGCGCGATGGCGACGAGATCGGGCGCAGCGTCGCAGGCTTCGTCGATCAGCACGCCCTCATGCGCGCCGTCCTCAAGGCCGAGATGAACAGCGATGGCGGCGAGCAGCCCTGGCAGATCGTGCGTGTCGCGCAGCGCGGCGGCGAGGCGTTCGCGATCCTTCACCAATCGCTTGAGCAGCTCAGCGAACTTGTCCGGCGGCACGAGGCCGGCCAGCGCTGCCAACGCTGCCTCCTGGCCGCTTGGTGCGGCAAGCACCGCCTCTCGCGCCTCGGTGAGCATGGCTGCCGCATCGGCATCCTCGATG
>JBBSCP010000011.1:0-30086 GCA_038250135.1 Acetobacterales bacterium
AGGTGAAGCTGGCGCAGGTTGGGCTGGCTCGGATCCCGCGCGACGCGGGAGCGGTGCTTCACCGTGGCGCCGCAATGCGCGTCGCCCGCGACGCCAAGCCCGGCGAGCAGCCGGACTTGCAGCGCCAGAGGCTTGCTGAAGGCGTGGGCGGGATGCCGCGCGACCGCCTGGACGCGCGGCATGCTCAGGCGGCGTCCGATTTCGGGCTGCGCCGCGCGCGCTCGCTTTCCGTCCGAAGCTGGCCACAGGCGGCCTGGATGTCGCGGCCGCGCGGGCGGCGGATCGGGCTGGAATAACCCGCGGCCTCGACGATGGTGGCGAAGGCGCGAACGGCCTCGGGCGTGCTGGTCTTGTAGGGGCTGCCAGGCCAGGGGTTGAAGGGGATCAGGTTCACCTTCGCCGGCAGGCCCTTGAGCAGCCGCACCAATTCGCGCGCCTCGGCCTCGCTGTCGTTGATGCCGCGCAGCATGACGTATTCGAAGGTGATGCGCCGCGCATTGGTCGCCCCCGGATAGCGCCGGCAGGCGGCGAGCAGCTCCTCCAGCGGGTATTTGCGATTGAGCGGCACGATCTGGTCGCGCAATTCATTGGTGACGGCGTGCAGCGACACGGCAAGGTTCACGTTCAGCTCGGCGCCGCATTTGTCCATCATCGGCACGACGCCGGAGGTGCTCAGCGTGATGCGGCGACGCGAGAGCGCGATGCCCTCATGGTCCATGATGATGCGCAGCGCGCGGGCGGTGTTTTCGTAATTATACAGCGGCTCGCCCATGCCCATCACGACGATGTTGGACAGGTGCCGCGCCGTGCCGTCCTTCGGGCTCGGCCATTCGCCGTAGCTGTCACGCGCCGCCATGAATTGGCCGACGATCTCGGCCGCGCCGAGGTTGCGCACCAGCTTCTGCGTGCCGGTGTGGCAGAAGGTGCAGGACAGGGTGCAGCCGACCTGCGTGGAGATGCAGACCGCGCCGCGATCCTCATCGAGGGAGGGGATATACACGGTCTCCACCTCCTGCCCGTCGCGATAGCTGAACAGCCATTTGCGCGTGCCGTCCTCGCTGGTCTGGACGGTGGTGACGCCCGGCCGGCCGACGACGAAGCGCTCGGCGAGCCGGGGCTGCATTGCCTTGGCGATGGTCGGCATGCGCGAAAAATCAGTCTCGCCCTGGTGGTAGATCCAGTGCCAGAGCTGCTTGGCGCGAAACGGCTTCTCGCCGATCGCGACCATCTCGGCCTCGAGCTCCTCGCGCGACATGCCCACCATCTCGCGCCGCCCGTCGGCCAGCGTCGCGGGTGGGGGGGCGAAGATCGCGGCCTTGGCGAGGATGCGGGCGCGTTCTTCGGCATTGAGGTCGAGGTTCATCGCCGGGCCCGGCATGGGGTTCATCTACGCGGCGAAGCTGGCGTCGCCGCCGGGCATTCGCGGGAAATCGCCTCATAGGCGGCCGAGAAGCCAGACAGCGTGAAGGTGTCGGTCACCGCGGGGCGGCCGGGCGGGCCGGGGCTGCGGACCACGGCCTCCCGCCCGTTGCGGAAGGCGTGAATCAGCTGCGCGCCGTTCTGGAAAAAGGCGCTCATCGCCACCACGCCGTAGCTGCGGAACTCGCCGGCGCCGACGGTCAGCAGCGCCTCGGCAACGCGCGGATAGGGGTAGCCGACCGAGACCGCCACCTGGTCGCGCCCGCCGGGGCGATGCGTCACGGTCAGCGTCACGTTCTGGCGGTTCTGCGGCCCGCCCTCGCTTCTCGTGGCGCGGGCGAAAGCGTAGCACACCTTCTGGCCGTTCTCCTGATGCGTGGCGGCTGTCCAGGCCTGGAAGGCGCCGAGGCGCTGGGGGGCGGGGCGCTGCTGCGCTTCCGCCGCACGGCCAAGGCCGGCAGCCGCGAGGAAGGCGACGAGGATCAGGACGAGACGGGTCATTGGCTGCCCTAGATACGCGCCCCCCTTGGTTCCGGCAACGCCGCGGCTTCCGCCATTCGCGCCGTGCCCTTATGCGTCGGCGGATGACAACCCGTGATGCGCCCGACGCGGCCCTGGCCGCGCAATACGAAGCCTTTCCCTACCCGGCGCGCGACCCGCGCGAGGAGGCGAAGCGGCTCATCGTCGGCAGCCCGTCGCATCTGCGGGAGATCGACCACTGGGTGTTCGGCGCGCGCCGCCCCGCCGCCACGCCGCTGCGCGCGCTGATGGCCGGCGGTGGTTCGGGCGATGGCACGATCATGCTGGCGCAGCAGATGACGCGCCTCGGCCGCCCCGGCCAGGTCACCTGGCTCGACCGCTCGGCCGCGGCGAAGCGCTTGGTGATGGCGCGGGCGGAGGCGCGGGGGCTCACCAACCTCGCCTTCGAGGAAGGCTCGCTGCTTGATTTGCCGCGTTCGGGCCTCGGCCCCTTCGACTACATCGATTGCTGCGGCGTGCTGCACCATCTGCCCGACCCCGCCGAGGGGCTGGCGGCGCTGGTCTCGGTGTTGGCGCCCGGGGGTGGCATGGGCATCATGGTCTATGCGCCGCATGGCCGCACCGGCGTGTACATGCTCCAGGACGCGCTGCGGCTTTTGGCCCCCCCCGATCAATCTCCGCAAGCGCGAGTCGAGATCGCGCGACGGCTGTGGAAGCAGACGCCCGATACCGCCTGGCTCAAGAAGAACCCCTGGATCGATGATCATCTGAAGGGCGGCGACGCGGGGCTGTATGATTTGCTGCTGAACCCGCGCGACGTGGCCTTCACCATCCCGCAGTTGGCACACCTCGTGGCCGGTGCCGGCCTGCGCATCGAGACGCTGGTGGAGCCGCTGCGCTACGACCCGGACAGCTACCTGACCGACCCGAAGCTGCGAGCCCTGACCGCCGGGCTGGACCCGGTGCAGCGCGCCGCTCTGGCCGAGGCCACCTGCGGCAATATGGGCATCCACATCGCCTACCTGACCCGCGCCGAGGCGCCGCCGCCCCCGCGTCCCTGGGGCGATGACGCCGCCGTGCCGGTGCTGCGGGAGATCGACGGGCCGCTGCTGGCCAAGAACCTCCGTGCGGACGGCGTGCTGACCGTGACCTTCGATGATCTGCGCGTGCCGGTGCCCCTGCCGCGCCTCGCGGGCGCGATTCTCGCCAAGGTCGATGGCGTGCGGAGCTGGGGGGAGATCATGGCGATGGTCGCCGCCGGCGGTGCCTCGGCCGAGCAGGCGGCGCGGGACCGCATCGCGCTTTCGGCCGCGATGGAGCGGATGAACCGGCTGCTGCTGGCCGCGCCAGCCGTTTAGAGCGGGATGCGTTCAGCTTCGTTCACGCATCCCGCGCTAAACTCTTTGTTCGATCGCGTGATCCAGCCCTCCGGTGCCTTCGCACCTGCGGCCATCACGCTCAAGCATCAGCGCGTTGCGCCGGGGCGCCAGACCACGTCCTTCAGGCCATTGTCGTTCAGCCGGCGCGACAGCACGAACAAATGGTCCGACAGCCGGTTGAGGTAGCGCACCGCGGCCGGGTTGATCGCCTCCGTCGCCGCCAGATGCACCACAAGTCGTTCCGCGCGCCGCGTGACGGTGCGCGCCACATGTGCCTGCGCCGCGCCCGGCGAGCCACCGGGCAGCACGAAGCTGCGCAGCGGCGGGATTACCGCGTTCATCTCGGCCAGTTCCGCCTCCAGCCGCGCGCATTGCGCATCGGTGACGCGCAGCCGGTCCTCGCCGGTGCCGGGCACGCACAGATCGGCGCCGAGGTCGAACAGGTCGTTCTGGATGCGCTCGACCATCGCATCCGCGGCACGATCCTCATGCAAATGCAGGCGAAGCACGCCGAGCGTGGCGTTGGCTTCGTCCACCGTGCCATAGGCCTCGACGCGCAGCGCATCCTTGCGTACGCGCGTGCCGTCGCCGAGCGAGGTCTCGCCGGCATCGCCGCCGCGCGTGGTGATGATGTCGAGCTTTACCATCGTCGGTCTCCGTCGAGGCGAAAGGTGATGCTGATGGCGGCGCTGGCGGGCACTGGCCGGCCATCCTGCATCGCGGGTTCGAAACGCCAGCGCCGCACCGCCTGCTCGGCGGCGCGGTCCAGCGCGGAATGACCGGATGTGCGCTCGACCGCGACATCGGCAACCCCGCCGGCCGGGCTGACGAGCACGCGCAGCGTGACGCGCCCCTGCTCCTGCCGGATGCGGCTGGCATAGGGGTATTCGGGCGACGGATTGCCGATGCCGGCGAGTTGCCGCGGCGGCGAGACCGCGCCCGTGGCCTCGGCCGGGGCGGCGGCCATGGGGGGTGCGGCTTGGGGAGCGCTGCCGGGCCCGGGGGTGGGGCTGGCGCGGCGCGGCTGGGGTGGCGCGCTGCGCGGGCGCGGCGGCGGGGATTCGAGCGAGGCCTCGGGTGTTGGTGGTGGTGCTTCGGCGAGGCGCGGCAGCATCGGCACAGGCGGAGCTGCCTCCGCTAGCGGCGGTGGCGGCGCGACGGGCGGCGCGATGGCGATGCTGGTGGGCGCGGGCGGGGCACGCGCCAGGGGGGGCGCGGGCGGGATGTCGGGCAGGGCGAGGGGCGGCCCGACCAAGGGCGGAGCCGCCACGAGGCCGGGCGGGATCGGCGCTGCGACCGGCGCCAGGGGTGGCGCGGCGGCCAGGGGCGGCGGCGGCGCCTCGACCTGCGGCGGCGCGGGGGGCAGTGCAACGCCGCCCGGGAGCTCGGGCGCACGGTCCTGCGGATCTCCCGCGCCTGCGCCCTGCTCGGCCCAGATCAGCGTCACCGGTTGTTCCGGCATGGCCTGCGGCATCGGCCGCGGCGGCCACCGCAGCGCCGCGGCCAGCAGCAGATGCAGCGCCAGCGAGGCGGCGACCCACAGCGGCACCCGGCCTGGTCGGACTGGCGGCGGCGGCGCGAGCGCCAGCGCGCTCACAGCACCAGCACGCCGCGATGCTTCGCCTTGCCCTCGGGCTCGACATGGATGGTGATGACCGCCGGTTCGAGATCGGCCTTCAGCGCGGCCTCGATCCGGTCGCAGATGGCGTGCGCCTCGATCACCGTCATGGCGCCGTCCACCACCAAATGGAACTCGACGAAGGTGGTACGCCCGGCATGGCGAGTGCGCAGATCATGCGCTTCGATCGCCCCGGCGGCTTCCATGGCCACGGTGCGGCGGATGCGGGCCAGCAGCTCGGGCGGCACGGCCTCATCCATCAGCCCGCCGACGCTCTCGCGCATCAGCCTTGCGCCCGACCACAGGATGTTCACCGCCGTCAGCGCCGCCATCAGCGGGTCGAGCCAGAGCAAGCCGGTGAGCGCCACCAGCGCCACGCCGACCAGCACACCCGCCGAGGTCACCACATCCGACAGCAGATGCCGCGCATCGGCCAGCATGGCGGGCGAGCGCGCGGCTCGGCCCTGGCGGAACAGCACGGCGCACCAGATGACGTTCACGGCCGTGGCAAAGGAGGCGACGATCAGGCCAAGGCTCGCCTGCTCCGGCGCGCGGGGTGCTTCGAAGGCGCCCCAGGCCTGGTGCAGGATCAGCAGCGCAGCAACGATGATCAGCGCGCCCTCGACCACCGCCGAGAGGTATTCGGCCTTCGAATGGCCATAAGGGTGATTCGCATCCGCCGGCAGCGCGGAGAGGCGAATGGCCAGCAGCGCACCGATGGCGGCCGCCACGTTCACCACGCTCTCCAGCGCATCGGCGAACAGCGCGACACTGCCCGTCAGCCACCAGGCGACGCTTTTGAGGGCGAGTACCCCCAGCGCCACGGCCACGCTGCCGGCGGCGACGCGCTGCACGGCGCTGGTGGTCATGGCGGCTCCTTCAACCTCGCGCCGCTGCTTAGCCTGTGCGCTTCACACGGAGAAGTACTTGGCGCGCGGGTGGTGCAGCACGATGGCGCTGGTCGATTGCTCGGGGTGGAGCTGCCATTCATCGCTGATCTCGACGCCGATGCGCTCGGCCTTGAGCAATTGCAGCAGCGGCACCTGGTCTTCCAGCTTCGGGCAGGCCGGGTAGCCAAAGGAGTAGCGCCCGCCGCGATAGCCCTGCGACAGCATCTTCTCGATGTCGCGCTCATCCTCGCCCGAAAATCCCCATTCGGCGCGGATGCGCTTGTGGGTGTATTCGGCCATCGCTTCGGCCATCTCGACGCTGAGCCCGTGCAGATACAGGTAGTCCTGGTAGCGGTTGTCGTCGAACCATTCGCGCGCGATGTCGGAGGCCTTCTGGCCGACGGTCACCACCTGCAAGCCGATCACGTCGCGCCCCTCATCGTCGATGTCGCGCACGAAATCGGCGATGCATTCGCCATCCTCCTTGGGCTGGCGCGGCATGTTGAAGCGCGTGAACTCCGTCGTGCCGTCCTCGTCGAACAGGATCAGGTCGTTGCCCTGGCCGGCGCATTTCCAATAGCCGTAGATCGCCTGGGGCTTGAGGATGTTCTGTTCCGCCGTCAGCGCCAGCATGCGCTTGAGCACCGGGCGCAGCTCCTGCTTCGCCCAGCCGAGGAAATCGTCGAGCGAGCGGCCGGCTTTCCGAAAGCCCCATTGGAACTGGTACAGGCTGCGCTCGTTGATGAAGGGCACGAGCGCCTTCGGATCGGCCTCCATCACCTTCGCCCCCCAGAAGGGCGGCTCCGGCGACGCGGACAGAGCGTTGACGAGGCGCCGGCGAGACTGGGCGTAGGCGATATCGACGGGCGCGAAGCCGCGCGGATCGGCCGTGCCGAGCGTGCGTTTCTCGTTGCGCGTCTTGCCGACGCGCTTTGACTGCACGGCGCCGAGATAGCCCTCGAAGTCGTTGCCCATCACCTTGTCCATCAGGTGCAGGCCATCGAAGGCGTCGCGCGCATAGACCACGCGGCCGCAGG
Source organism: Acetobacterales bacterium (assembly GCA_038250135.1). Classification (GTDB taxonomy): domain Bacteria; phylum Pseudomonadota; class Alphaproteobacteria; order Acetobacterales; family Acetobacteraceae; genus Falsiroseomonas. The sequence goes on from JBBSCP010000011.1 coordinate 6,824, forward strand.
CATATGCCTGCACGCAATCATCCTCGACATAGTTTCGCGTCAGCGCGGCACCGCCGAGCAGCACGGGAATGTCGATGCCCTGGCGCGACATCTCCTCGAGGTTCTCGCGCATCACCACGGTGGATTTCACCAGCAGGCCGGACATGCCGATGGCGTTCGCGCGATGCTGCTTCGCGGCGGCGACGATGTCGTTCAACGGCACCTTGATGCCCAGGTTGATCACCTTGTAGCCATTGTTGGTCAGGATGATGTCAACCAGGTTCTTGCCGATGTCGTGCACGTCGCCGCGCACCGTCCCCAGCACGATGATGCCCTTCTCCTGCCCCGCCACGCGTTCCATGAGGGGTTCGAGATAGGCGACGGCGGCCTTCATCGTCTCGGCGGATTGCAGCACGAAGGGCAGCTGCATCTTGCCCGCGCCGAACAGCTCGCCCACCACCTTCATGCCATCGAGCAGCACGTCGTTGATGATGGCGAGCGGCGCCATGCCTTCGGCCATCGCGGCGGCGAGTTCATCGTCTAGGCCCTTGCGGTCACCATCGATGATGCGGTCCTTGAGGCGGCCCTGCACCGTCGCGGCCTTCACCTTCGCGACGTTGTCGGCGGCCTTGCGGCCGGAGAACATCTCGAGCAGTTTTTTAAGCGGATCGTAGCCTTCCTCGCGCCGGTCGAAGATCAGGTCTTCCATGACCTTCACCTCCTCGGCCGGGATCTTGTGCAGCGGCTTGATCTTGGAGACGTGCACGATCGCCCCCGTCATGCCGGCCTTCACGGCGTGGTCGAGGAAGACGCTGTTCAGCACGTGCCGCGCCGCCGGGTTCAGGCCGAAGGAGATGTTGGACAGGCCGAGCATGATCTGGATGTCGGGGAATTTGTCACGGATCATGCGGATACCTTCCAGCGTCCACTGGCCGAGCTTGCGGTCATCCTCGTTGCCGGTGGCGATGGTGAAGGTCAGCGGGTCGATCATCAGGTCGGATTGCGGCAGGCCATATTTCGTGCACGCGAAATCGACCAGCCGCTCGGCGATGCGCAGCTTGTCCTCGGCGGTCTTGGCCATGCCGACCTCGTCGATGGTCAGCGCGATGACGGCCGCGCCGAACTTCTTCGCAAGCTTCAGGCGGTCATGCGCCGCACCTTCGCCTTCCTCGAAATTGATCGAGTTGATGATCGGCTTGCCACCATGCAATTTCAGCGAAGCCTCGATCACGTTGGTCTCGGTGCTGTCGATCACCAAGGGCGAATTCACGCTGGAGGTGAAGCGCGTGATCACCTCGCTCATCTCGCGCATTTCGTTGCGACCGACGAAGGCGGTGCAGATATCGAGCGAGTTGGAGCCCTCGGCCACCTGCTCGCGCCCTATGACAAGGCAGCCATCCCAGTCGTTCGCTTCCTGCACCGCGCGCCAGGCCTTGGAGCCATTGGCGTTGCAGCGTTCGCCGATGGAGAAGTAGCTGTTCTCCTGCCGCAACGACGTCGCCGAATACAGCGAGGCGACGGAGGGCACCCAGTGGAACTTCCGCAGTACCGGCGCGGGGCGTGCGCGCGCGCCACCCAGCTTGCGCAGCATCGCATCCATCGCCTCGATATGCGGCGTCGAGGTGCCGCAGCAGCCGCCGATCAGGTTGAAGCCGTCCTCGACGACGAAGCGCTCCATCCAGGTCGCCATCTCGGCCGGGCCGAGCGGGTAGTGCGTCTTGCCATCGACCAGCTCCGGCAGTCCTGCATTGGGCTGCACGCTGAGCAGGCCGGGCCAGTTCTGCGAAAGCCATCGCACATGCTCCGCCATCTCCTGCGGCCCCGAGGCGCAGTTGAGGCCGAGCAGCGGCACGTCGAGCGCATGCACCACCGCAGCAGCCGCGGCGATGTCCGGGCCGACGAGCAGCGTGCCGGTGGTCTCCACCGTGACCTGCACGAAGATCGGGATGTCGGAGTTGGTCTTGGCCTTGGCGATCTTCGCCGCGTTGACGGCGGCCTTGATGTAGAGCGTGTCCTGGTTCGTCTCGGTCAGCAGCGCATCGGCGCCGCCGTCGATCAGGCCGAGGCATTGCTCGGTGAGTGCAGCCTCAAGCGCGTCATAGGTGATGTGGCCGAGGCTTGGCAGCTTCGTGCCCGGCCCGATGTCGCCGATCACGTAGCGATGGCGGCCATCGGCGAAGCTCTCCGCCGCCTCGCGCGCCAGCTCGACGCTGATCTTGTTGATCTCGAAAGCCCGTGATCCCAGCTGGAATTCCTCGAGCGTGATCGGGCTGCCGCCGAAGCTGTTGGTCAGCACCATGTCGGCGCCGGCGGCGAAGTAGCCGCGATGGATGTCGCGCACCAGGTCGGGGCGGGACAGGTTCAGCACTTCCGTGCAGTTCTCTTTGTCCCAGTAATCCTTGATGATATCGAGCGTCAGCGCCTGGACGCGTGAGCCCATGCCGCCATCGCAGAGCAGGGCATGGCTGGCGAAGGCGTCGAGCAGATGCGGGCGGCTGGTCATGTGCTGATTTTCCGAATCGAAGGCGTGGATCAGAACGTGGTCACGGGTGAAGAAATCGCCAAGGCGGCGGTGCGCTGGGCGGGCCAGATCCGCACCTCATGCGGCCCGGCCAGGCTGGTCGCACCGCGCGCGGTGCAGCCGGCGGCGCCCAGCCAGCCGGCGATCGCGGCATCGTCGAAGCCGGGCCAGCGATGCGCGTGGCGGCGCAGCGTCTCCGCCCGCTCATGCGCCGCCAGATCGACGATCAGCAGCAGCCCATCACGGTGCAGCACGCGCGCGGCCTCGGCGATGGCGGCGGCGGGGTCCTCGGCGTAGTGCAGCACCATCTGCAGCGTCACGACATCGAAGGACGCATCGGCGAAGGGCAGGCGGTACATGTCGGCCTGACGCACGGCGCAGCGTTCGGCCAGGCCGCGCTCGGCAAGGCGCGCGCGGGCAAGGGCGAGCATGTCGCGGCTGGCATCCACGCCGATGGCGCGGTTCGCGCGGTCGGCCGCGAGTTCCAAAAGACGCCCGGTGCCGGTGCCGATATCGAGCAGCGCGCTGATCCGTGCCGGCAGGGCGGCGAGAATCGCGGCCTCGATGGCGGTGGCCGGCAGGTCGAGCGCTCGGACCTCGTCCCAATCCATGCCGTCGCGGCGGAAGGCGTCGGACGCCACGCGGGCGCGTTCGGCCGCGAGTCGTGCGGCGGCGCGGCGGTCTGCGGCGAGGCGGGCGTCATCCTCCGGCAGCCGGGCCAGGATCAGCCGGGCCACATCGGCGTTGGCCGGCAGTTGGAAGAAGGCGTTGGCGCCCTCGGGGATACGTTCCAGCAGCCGTGCCTCGACCAGCAGTTTCAGATGGCGTGAGAGGCGGGGCTGGGATTGGCCGAGTACCGCGCATAAATCGCTCACGCACAACGCGCCCCGCGCACAGAGCGCAAGAAGGCGCAGCCTTGTTGGCTCGGCCGCGGCGCGGAGTTGGGTGAGCAGGAGATCCATGGGCTTGCAAATGACATAAACATATCCTTATGTCCAGTCTATGTCCTGGTCCGTCGATGCCCGCATCCCCCTGGCGATCCTGGAGAGCGAAGTCGCGCTGACGGCGGCGCTGGCCGTTGCGCCGGGTACGGTGGCGCTGCGGGATTTCGACGCTGCCAGCGCGCATGCCCCCGCCTGCACCTGCTGCGTCGGGCGAACGCCGGTGGCGGTGGCGCTGGATGAATTGTTCCAGGCTCGGGTGCGGGGCACGTTGCCCTGGTTCAAGCGCGTAGTGGCGCTGGCCCAGACCGAGGAGGCGCGCGCGGCGCTCATCACGGCGTTGCGCGAGGATGCGCTGACCGCGGCGCGATTCAGGGCAGCTTAGACGAAGCCGACCTCCACCTTGCCGAGTGGCCCGAGATCGGCCGCGACGCGCCCCTCGGCCGGCATCGGCGCGCTGAGCCCTGCCACGACCAGCAGCGCCCCCGCAGGCAGCCCGCCGAGGCGCCGCGCGGCGTGGGCGGCGGCGGCAAAGGCATCCAGCAGATCCACCGGCTGCCCGACGCGTCGCACGCCCTTGGGGCCGATCAGCACGCGCATCAATCCGGGCTCCAGCGGGCGCGGCCGCCCGGCCACCACGAGCCCAAGCCCGCCGAGGTCGGCCGCGCGCAGCGGCAGCGTGGCGGGTGTGGCGGAAAAGCGCGTATCGGCTATGTCGAGCGCGGGGTGCAGCGCGGCGAAGCGAGGCATCGCGTAGCCTTCCGCCGGCAGATCCTCGGCCAGCACCCCGATGGCCGCGGCAGTCAGATCGGGATGGCGCAGCGCGGCGCGGGCGATTGGCGCGCTCGGTGCGACCAGCCGGCCTTCCAGCATGGGCCCCGCCAGCAGCGTGCCATCCGGCAGGCGCAGCAGGCGGACCCCGCAGGCGCCCATGCCGATCAAATCGAGTGCGGCGATGGCCACCGCTTCGCCGGCTGCCTGGTCGGGCGGTGCGAGGTCGTCCGGCAGGCCCCGCAGCGGGTTGCCGGTCTCGATCGCCTCGGCCAGCCAGCGTGCCGCGGCTTCGGGCTGGAAGGTCACGCGGGCGTCAATTCAGGGCCGGGAGGGGGATTTCCTCCATCTCCTGGAACCCGCCGGGGGGCGGCGCATCAAGCGCCGAGGGCACGCCACCGGCTGGGGTCTGCACGCCGCCATAGAGGTTCTCGGGCAGCCAGGTGACCATGCCCGGGAAGATGTAAATCATGGCCATGCACAGCACGACGATATAGATGAAGGGCATGCAGCCCTTGAAGATGTCCTCGAGCCTCACGTGCGGCGGCGCCACGCCCTTCAGGTAAAAGGCGGCCATGGCGACGGGCGGGCTGAGGAAGCTCGTTTGCAGGTTCAGCGCGATCATGATGCCGAAGAAAATCGGGCTGATACCGAAATCATCCAGCAGCGGCAGGAAGATCGGCACGAAGATCACGATGATCTCGGTCCATTCCAATGGCCAGCCGAGCACGAAGATCAGCGCCTGCGCCACCAGCATGAAGGTGAAGCTGTTGAGCGGCAGCGACTTGACGAATTCCTCCACCACCGTCTGGCCGCCGAGATAGCCGAAGACGGAGGAAAAGATGTAGCTGCCGACGAACAGCCAGCACACCATCGCGCTTGTCCGCGCTGTCAGGAACACGCTCTCCTTCAACTTGGTGAAGGTGAAGGAGCGATAGACGATGGCGAGAACCACTGAGCCGAGCGAGCCCATCGCCGCGGCTTCGGAGGGTGTCGCAAGGCCGGTCAGGATCGAGCCCAGCACCGAGGCGATCAGCAGCGCCAGCGGCAGGAAGGAGGTGGCGAGCGACCACGCGATCTGCCCGAACGTCGCCGCCACCGCATCCGGTGGCAGGCGCGGCGCGCGGTGCGGCTGGAAGATGCCGACGCTGACGGCGTAGATGATGTACATCAGCGCCAGCGTGACGCCCGGGATGAAGGCCGCGGCGTAGAGCTGCACCACCGAGACACCTGCCGTCGCGCCATACAGGATCAGCATGATCGAAGGTGGGATGAGGATGCCCAGGCACCCGCCCGCGCAGGTCACGCCGGCGGCGAGGCGCGCATCGTAGCCCGCGCGCAGCATGGCCGGGAAGGCCAGCAGCCCCATCAGCGTCACCACCGCGCCGACGATGCCGGTCGCGGTCGCGAACAGCGCGCAGGTGACGAGCGTGGCCACGGCGAGCGAGCCGGGGATGTTCCTGCTCGCCATCTGAAGCGAGCGGAACAGCCGGTCGAGGATGTTGGCGCGCTCGATGATGTAGCCCATGAACACGAACAGCGGCACCGAGAGCAGCACGTCGTTCGCCATCACCGCATAGGTGCGCTGCACCAGCAGGTCGAAGACGCGTTCCTGCATGCCGAGATAGCCGAAGAACAGGCCCATCGCCATCAGCGTGAAGGCGATGGGAAAGCCCAGCATGATGAAGAACAGGAACAGCATAAGCTGCGTCATGCCCAGCGCGGCGTCACTCATCGTTATGTTTCCCGCTGTCAGGAATGCGGATGGCGTGGCGCGGGATCGCGCGATGCAGTCGCCTCGGCGCTCTGCGCGAGGTTGACCATCGCGGCCTCGCCACCACGCGCCATCTCCGCGGCCAGCGCCTCGGCACCACGGGCCTCGGCGGCGGCGAGGATGGTTTTTTCCAACTCCTCGACATCGGAGAGCCGCTGCGGCCACACGCCGGTGCGGATGCACTGCACGCAGCGCACGACCTCGACCAGGCCTTGCAGCAGCAGCAGGAAGCCGACGATCGGGATCAGCCCCTTGAAGGGCCAGATGATCGGCCCGTTCGGACTGAACATGCTGCGCTCATTCTGGCCCATCGACATCGCGAAGAAATGGTAGCCCGAGATCATGAAGGCCACGATGGCGGGGAAGAAGAACAGCAGGTAGAGCGTCAGGTCGAACTTCGCCTGCAAGGGCGGGCTGAAATTGCGATACAGGAAGTCGCCCCGCACATGGCCGTTGCGGCTGAGCGCATAGGCGCCCGCCAGCATGAACAGCGTGCCGTAGAGCATATAGGCCACGTCGTAGCCCCAGGTGGTGGGCGCCGAGAAGAAGCGCCGCATCGTGACGTCATAGACTATGACGCCGGTCAGGATGACGACGGCCCAGGCGCCGATCTGGCCGACCAGCGTGCTCAGCTTGTCGATGCCGAGCAGGATGCGCTGCACGCCCTTGCGGTCCCAGAACACGATGCCGATGACAATCGCCGCCACGACGACCGCGACAAGCAGCAGGACGGTTGTGCGGTCACTCATGGCATCGCCCCCGCAAAGTGGTAAGGGCCGGCCCGGCTCTCGCCGGACCGGCCCTGCCGGGCCAGAAGGCCCGGTTCAGCGGTTGAAGAAGTGGTTGTAGGACACGGCCGAGGATGCCGTGTTGCGCAGGAAGAAGGCGCCGACGCGGCGGCACCAGTCACGCTGGCTGTCGCAAACCTTCTTGAAGAACGGATCGGCCTCGTATTTGGTCAGTACCGTATCCCAGGCGCGCAGCTGCGCGTCCAGGATCGGGCGCGGCGTGGTGCGGACCTGCACGCCCTGCTGGCTGGCCATCGCGGCCAGGTCGCGCGGGTAGCGGTCCATCGCCTTCCACAGCATGTCCGAGCTCGCGGCCTCGGCGGCGATGCGCAGCACCTGCTGCAAGTCCGCTGGTAGGGCATCGACCTTGCCCTTGTTCCACAGCACTTCGAAGCTTTCCACAGGCTGGCCGTAGGATTGCAGGAAGTAGTTCTTCGCCACGTCGGGGAAGCCGAGCAGGCGGTCGGAGGTCGGGTTGTTGAACTCCGCCGCATCGATCACGCCACGCTCGAGCGAAGGCACGATGTCGCCGCCCGGCAGGCTCACCACCGCCATGCCGAGGTTGGTCGAAACCTCGGCATTGAGGCCGACAGTGCGATAGCGCTGGCCGCGCAGCTGCTCGACCCGCTCGATGTTGGTGCGGAACCAGCCGAACGGCTGGTTGGGCATCGGGCCGCTCAGGAAGCCCGTGATGTTGACGCGCGTGATGTCGCGCATCAGTTCGTTATACAGCGCCTCGCCGCCGCCGTGGTAGAACCAGCCGAGAAACTGGTTGGCATCGCCGAACCAGGGGGGCGAGGTGCCGAACAGGCTGAAGGCCGGGTTCTTGCCCCAGTGATAGGCGGTCACGCCATGGCCGCCATCGAGCGTGCCGGCCGATACCGCATCGAGCAGCTGGAAGGCGCCGACCACCGCACCCGCCGCGAGCAACTCGACGCGCAGCCGGCCACCGGCCAGCGTGTTCACGCGGGTCACGTAATCCTGCGCGAACTCATGGAAGATGTCGCGCTGCGGCCAGGTGGATTGGAAGCGCAGCAGCACGCCCTGGGCGCGGCTGACGTTCGGCGTGGCCAGGATGGCGGTGCCGGCGGCGCCCACGGCGGCTGCCTTGAGCAAGCCGCGACGATTTGCACCTGTAGTTGTTACCTCGGCCATTCGATCGCTCCCTAAGGGCCGCTTCGGGGCTCTGATGGCCTTTGCGGCAGTTTGACGAACACCTGCCTTACGGTGGCGGCGACGCCGGTGCAAGGAAAGACCAGTGGTCACCAAACGGTTACCTGGTGACGAAGGCCTTCTCCACCACATAGGAGCCGGGAGTGCTGTTCGATCCTTCCTCGAAGCCCCGCGCTTCCAACAGCGCGCGCAATTCGGCGTTCATCGCCTCCGACCCGCAGATCATGGCGCGGTCCCGCGCCGGGTCGAGCGGCGGCAGGCCAAGTGCGGCGCCGACCGTGTTGTGCTCGACCGCCGTGGTCAGTCGGCCCTGGTTGCGGAACGGCTCGCGGGTCACGGAGGGCCAGTAGACCAGCTTTTCCCGCACCATCTCGCCGAGCAATTCATGGTTCGGCAGCTCGCGTTCGATGAGGTCGCTGTAGGCGAGCTCCGCCACCTCGCGCACCGTGTGGATCAGGATGATGCGCTCGAAACGATCATAGGTGTCCGGGTCGCGGATCAGGCTCATGAACGGGGCGAGGCCCGTGCCCGTCGCGAACAGCCACAGATTGCCGCCGGGGGCGAGGTTGTCCGGCACCAGCGTGCCGGTCGCCTTCTTGCCGATCAGCACCCGGTCGCCCGGCACGATGTGCTGCAGGCGCGAGGTCAGCGGCCCGTGCGCCACCTTGATCGAGAGGAATTCCAGGTGCTCCTCCCAGGGCGGGCTCACCATGGAATAGGCGCGCACCAGCGGCTTGCCCTCCACCATCATGCCGATCATGGCGAATTGCCCGGCGCCGAAGCGAAAATGCGGCTCGCGCGTGCAGATGAAGGAGAACAGGCGGTCGGTCCAGTGATGCACGCTCAGCACGGCTTCGAGGAAGAAGCCGTTCGGCGCGGCGGCCTGGTCGGGGCGGGCAAGGGTGTCGGCGCTCATGCGGAGTTCCTTAGGCGAAAACGGCCGAGGGCTGCAACGCGCCGCCTTGCGCTGCCGCACCTTTGCCCGATGCTTGGCCGCCTGTCGGAGAACGCACCCATGCCTGACGTGCCCATCGGCCCCCCCCTCGGTCCGGAAGTCGATCCCACGCCCCGGCCGCTGCCGGCGCGCATCCCCCATCGCGGCGCGAATGTCACGCTGGAGCCTCTGGCCGTACGGCATGCGGCGGAGCTGTTCCAGGCCGCGCAAGGCGATGCGGCGGGCGATGCGGCGGGCGTTGGCTGGGCCTATCTCGGCTACGGCCCCTTCGCCGATGAAGGCGCGATGCGCCGCCATGTGGCGGCCTTTGCCAGCCAGCACGACCCTTTGGCCTGGGCGATCCGCCCGCATAGCTCGGGCGCGGTCTCGGGCTGGCTCACGCTGATGGAGATCCAGCCGGCCAATGCGGCGATCGAGATCGGCCATATCTGGTTCTCGCCCCGGCTCCAGCGCAGCCGGGCCGCGACCGAGGCGATGTTCCTGCTGATGCGCCACGCGATGGACGACCTCGGCTATCGCCGCCTTGTGTGGAAGTGCAACGCGCTGAACGCGCCCTCCCGCCGCGCCGCCGCGCGGCTGGGCTTCGTCTTCGAGGGCGAGCTTCGTGCGCATCTGGTCGTGAAGGGCAGGCGGCGCGACACGGCCTTCTTCTCGATCCTCGATTCCGAATGGCCGGCGCGGCGGGACGCCATTGCCGCCTGGCTCGACGAGTCGAACTGGGACCATCAAGGTCGGCCGCGCAATTCGCTCAGCGCGGCGAATGCCATGCCCGGGTGACCCTGTTGTCTTTCGCGCGTACCTGCCGCAATTTCAGGTCCGTTGAATTTCCGCCTTTCAAGATGGTTGGGGGACAAGGCGATGCCGCGTGCCTTTGAGGATCGGGTCGGCGCCTTCGTGCCCGGCCCGCGCGTGGAACTACCCGGCGCGGCGGAGGGTCCGCTCGCCGGGCTCGATTTCGCGGTCAAGGACCTGTTCGACGTGGCCGGCGCCACCACCGGCTACGGCAACCCGGACTGGGCACGCACCCACGCGCCGGCCGCCGCCACGGCGCCGCTCATTTTGGCGCTGACCCAGGCGGGGGCGAACCTGCGCGGCAAGACCAAGACCGTCGAGCTCGCCTATGGCCTGACCGGCGAGAATGTCTGGTACGGCACGCCGACCAACCCCGCGGCACCGGACCGCTTCCCGGGCGGGTCCTCGTGCGGCTCGGCCGCGGCGGTGGGCGCGGGGCTGGTCGATTTCGCCCTCGGTACCGATACCGGCGGCTCGGTGCGCATACCCTCCAGCTATTGCGGGCTATTTGGCATCCGGCCGAGCTGGGGCGCAGTGAACCTGACCGGCGCCTGCCCCCTCGGGCCGTCTTTCGACACGGCGGGCTGGATGGCCAACAGCGCCTCCATCCTGCGGCGAGTCGGCGAAATCCTGCTGCCCTCTGGCGGGGAGGGCGCGCTCGGCCCGCTGCTGAAAGTGCAGGAAGCCTGGGTCAACGCCGTGCCGCAAACCGCGACGGCGCTGAGCGGGGTGCTCGACGCGGCGGAACGGGTGCTCGGGCCGAGCCTGTCGATCCATCTGGCGCCCGAGGGGCTCGACCAGTTCTACGAGCATTTCCGCGCCGCGCAGGCGGAGGAAGCCTGGGCCAGTCTCGGCGCCTGGATCAATGCCATGCGCCCGGCGCTCGGCCCGGGGGTGCAGGAGCGTTTCGCCGCCGCGAAGGCGACCGACCCGGCCCGCGCCGCGGCCGGCCGCGCCTTCCGCGACATGTTCCGCCTGCGCGCCCGCGCGCTGCTGGCCGGCGGCGCGGTGCTGATCTACCCGACCTCTCCTGTGCCGGCGCCGAAGCTCGATGTGGGGCTGGAGACGCAGCAGGCGGTGCGCGAGCGCACGATGGGCGTTACCGCCATCGCCGGCCTCGCCGGACTGTGCGAGGTGACGCTGCCGGCGGCGAAGGTGGAGGGCGTTCCGGTGGGCGTGTCGCTCGCCGCCGCGCCGGGGCGCGACCGTGCGCTGCTGGCGGTGGCCGAGAAGCTGGCCGCCGAGCTGCGGCTGGCGGCCTGACCCATGCTGATCCGTGACGCCGTCGCCGCCGACCTGCCGGCGATCACCGCCATCCACGCCCACCACGTGCTGCACGGCACCGGCACCTTCGAGGAGATCCCGCCCGACGAGGCCGAGATGGCGGCGCGCCTCGACAAGGTCCAGAAGCAGGGCTGGGCTTGGCTGGTGGCGGAATCGAGCCCTGGCGAGGGGCTGGCCGGCGGTGTCACCGGCTTTGCCTACTACGCGCAGTTCCGCGACCGCTCGGCCTACCGCTTCACCGCCGAGGATTCGGTCTATGTGCGGGAGGATGTGCGCGGCCAGGGCGTGGGCAAGCTGCTGGTCGAGCGGTTGCTCGAAAGGGCCGAGGCGGCAGGCTTTCGGCAGATGCTGGCGGTGATCGGAGATTCCGAGAATGTCGGCTCGATCGGCCTGCATGTCTCGGCCGGGTTCCGTCAGGCTGGCGTGCTCAAGGCCTCGGGGCTCAAATTCGGCCGCTGGGTGGATGTCGTGTTCATGCAGAAGGCGCTCGGCGAGGGCGACCGCACGCCGGGCGGTCAGAGCAATAGGCGTTCAGATGGAATCATCTGATCGCAAATCGCTCTTGCTACCGCTTCTCGCGTATTTTTCCGCCCTGCCAGCCGCCCCCTGCAATCGCTGTTGATGACGTAGCGGCGAGGCGTAGCGGGCGAAATCACTCATCACGGATCTACCCCTGGTCGCGCGGCAGCAGCGGCTGCGGGTCGAGGAAAAGCTGATACCAGCTCAGCGAAAAATGCAGATGTGGCCCGGTGACGCGGCCCGTGGCACCCATCAGCGCGATGCGCTGGCCCCGCGCCACGCTCTCCCCCTCCGCCACCAGGCGTTCGCTCAGATGTGCGTAGAGCGTGTTCACGCCGTGACCGTGGTCGATCACCAGCAACTGCCCGAAGAAGAAGAAATCGCCTGACAGCGTGACGCGCCCGGCCAGGCTTGCGCCGATCGGCGTGCCGACCGGTGCGGCGACGTCGAGCCCGAAATGCGGCTGCCGCGGCTGGCCGTTCAGCACGCGCTGGCTGCCGAAGATGCCGCTGATCCGGCCACGCGCCGGCCAGGCGAGGGGCTCGGCGAAATGCGGCAGGGCGCTGTCCGCGGCGCGCGCCGTGCCCAGCCGGTCGCGCTCGGCGTTGATCCGCCGCAGCGCCTCGGCGTCGGGCGTCACCTGCGCGGGCGGCAGGCCGGAGATGTTCTGCACATCCCATTGCCGCCGCGCGACGCTGAGCGCCTGCGTCTCGACGCGCCCGCCCGGATGGGTGGTGGTGAGCGTGGCACTCGCGCCGTGGTCGCGCCCGAGCCCGAAGGCGAAGCGCCCCTCCGGCGAAACGCCCAGATTGCGGCCATCAAGCGCGACCCGCGCGCCTGGGGGTGCCACGCCGCGCAGCAGCGCGCCCTGCGCGGGGGCGCCGTCGAGCGTCGCAGAACGCGCTGGCCGTGCCAGAAGCAGGGCGGGCGTTGCGAGAATCCAGCGGCGCAGGATCATGGTTACGCGTGCCAACTGGCGGCCGGCATCGCCGGCGGAGCGGCCGAATGGCCGCCGCGGCCAGTGCCGCGAGCCAAGCCGCAGGAGGCGGCGCCCGGCGCCTGAGGGCACCTGATCTCGATCATATAAGGCTCTCCTGCGGAGGTGGCGTGGGTTTGCGCGCGCGCTTCGGCGCCTCCCCTTCGGCCGTGGCAGCGACCGCACCGTCGGCGAAGGCGAGAGAAAGCTTGGCGCCGGGTGCCACCGACGCTGCGCGAGTCAAGGGCTGGCCCTCGGCGTCGCGCACCAGGGCAAAACCGCGTGCCAGCACGGATTGGTAGGAGCCCGCTTCGAGCCGCGCGGCGAGGCCGGCCAGGCGCGCGGATTTCTCGCGCAGCAGGGCCGCGACCGGCGCCGCCGAAAACGCCGCCAGTGCCCGCGCCGCCCGGCGCTTCTGCACCTCCCGCGCGAACAGGGAGAGGCGCTTTCCGTCGAGCAGCGCCAGCGCGTGGCGTCGGGCCGCGATCCCCTCGCGCGGGTGCGGCACGGCCAGCGGCGCCAGGGCCTCGCGCCGCAACTGCACGAAGCGCACCAGCGCGCCGGGCAGCGATTCCTCGGCCTCGTCGAGCCGCCGGCGCAGATCGAGCACGCGCGCGGGAATGTCCGGCAGGCGGCGTTCCAGCAGCAGCAGCGCCCGCTGCCTGTCGCGCACCACACGCAGCGCGGCACCGCGCAGCCGCGCCTCGCGCTGCGAGAGGTCGGCCAGCAGATCGGCGCGCGCGGGCACGGCCATTTCGGCGGCGGCGGTGGGCGTCGGCGCGCGGCGGTCGGAGGCGAAGTCGATCAGCGTCGTGTCGGTCTCATGCCCGACGGCGGAGATCACCGGAATCGGGCAGGCGGCGACGGCGCGCACCACGATTTCCTCGTTGAAGGCCATCAGATCTTCCAGGCTGCCGCCGCCGCGCGCGACGATCAGCACATCCGGGCGCGGGATCGGGCCATCGAGCGGCAATCGGCCGAATCCCTCGATGGCGGCAGCGATCTTCTCGGCCGCGCCATTGCCCTGCACCGGCACCGGCCAGAGCAAAATTCGTCGCGGAAAGCGGCGCAGGATGGTGGTGCGGATGTCCTGGATCACCGCCCCGGCCTCGCTGGTGACGACGCCCACGACCAGCGGCAGCATCGGCAGCGCGCGCTTGCGCGCTTCCGCGAACAGCCCCTCATCGAGCAGCTTCTTGCGCAGCGTCTCGATCCGCGCGAGCAGCGCGCCCTCACCCGCATAGTCCAGGCGATCGATGACGAGCTGGTATTTCGAGCGGTCGGCATAGGTTGTGATCTTGCCGGTGGCGATCACCTCGACGCCGTTCTCAGGCTGCACCGACAGGCGCGAGACCGCGGTCTTCCAGACCACCGCCTCCAGCTTCGCATTCTCATCCTTCAGCGACAGGTAGATGTGGCCGGAGGGGTAGCGCTTGCATTCGGTGATCTCGCCGCGCACGCGCACGCGGCCGAAGGCGCCCTCCAGCGTGCGGCGCACGGCGCCGGCGATCTCGCTCACGGCGTATTCGGGAACGTTGCTGACGGGTGGGGCGGGCGTGTCCATCGGACAAGTCTATGCTACCCGGGCGCCACTTCGAAGGGGTGGGCGATGCGGGTTCTGGTGGTGGGCGGCGGCGGCCGCGAACATGCGCTGTGCTTGGCCATCGCGGCCTCACCCCTGCTCACGCAGCTATGGAGCGCGCCGGGCAATCCGGGGATCGCGGAGGTCGCCACCTGCATCGCCATCGGCGCGGAAGAAGTTGCTGCCCTGGTCGCCTTCGCGCTCGAAAACGAGGTGGACCTGGTGGTCGCGGGGCCCGAGGCGCCCCTCACGCTGGGGCTCGCGGACGCCTGCGCAGCCGCCGGCATCGCCTGTTTCGGGCCGAGCGCCGCCGCCGCGCAACTCGAAGGCAGCAAGGCCTTCTGCAAGCGGGTGGCCGATGCCGCCCTCGTGCCAACCGCCGCCTGGGCGCGGTTCGACAATGCTGCGGACGCGCGCGCCCACATCCGCGCCCACGGCGCGCCGATCGTGGTGAAGGCTGATGGGCTCGCCGCCGGCAAGGGCGTCGTGGTCGCCTCGACGCTCGCCGAGGCTGAGGTCGCCATCGCCAACATCATGGAAAGCCGCATCCATGGCGCCGCCGGCGCCGCCGTGGTGATCGAGGAATGCCTGCTCGGCGAGGAGATCAGCTTTTTCGCGCTGTGCGACGGCACGCGCGCCCTCGCCCTCGGTGCCGCGCAGGATCACAAGCGCGTGGGCGAAGGCGATACGGGTCCGAACACCGGCGGCATGGGCGCCTACGCCCCTCCCCCAGCCTTCACGCCGGCGCTTCAGGCCGAGGTGATGGACCGCTTCATCACGCCCACCCTCGCTGAGATGCAACGCCGCGGCACGCCCTTCCGCGGCGTGCTTTTCGCCGGGCTGATGCTGACCGCCACGGGACCGAAGCTCATCGAATACAACGTCCGCTTCGGCGACCCGGAATGTGAGGCGCTGTTGCCGTTGCTCGCGGACGACCTGCTGCCCGCGCTGCTGGCCGCCGCCCGCGGTGACCTCACCGCAACCATGCTGCGCTGGCGCGATGCGCACAGCCTGGTCGTGGTGATGGCAGCGCAGGGCTACCCAAGCACGCAGCGCCGCGGCAGCGAGATCCGCGGGCTCGACGCCGCCGCCGCGCTGCCCGGCGTGCGGCTGTTCCATTCCGGCACGGCGCGCGCGACCGATGGCGCGATCATTGCCAACGGCGGGCGCGTGTTGGCGATCTGCGGCACCGGCGCCACGCTGATCGCGGCACGTGACGCCGCTTACGCCGCGGTGGACGCGATAGACTGGCCCGAGGGCTTCTGCCGCCGCGATATCGGCTGGCGCGCGCTTGCGCCGAACCCGTCACGCACGGCAGGATAAAGCCTTGCGCAGACCGGCCAGCAAGGCCGGCAAGGCGCGGGGAGGACACCAGAACCATGACATCCGCTTTCCGTCCCGGCCGTCGCCTGGCCCTTGGGCTTGGCGCCTCGCTGCTCGCCGCGCCGGCGCTGCGCGCGCAATCGCGCTTTCCGGACCGCCCCGTGCGGCTGCTCGTGCCCTGGGGCGCCGGCGGGCCGACCGACATCCAGCTCCGCGCCTTTGGCGAACAGGCGGCGAGGCGCCTCGGCCAGCCGGTGGTCATCGAGAACAAGCCAGGCGCCGGCGGCGTTCTGGGCGCGCAGCAATTGTTAAACGAGCGCAATGAGGGCTATGTGCTGTCGCAGATGCCGATCAGCGTCTTCCGCCACCCGCAGATGGCCGCGCGGCCGCTGTTCAACCCGCTGGAGGATTTCACCTACGTCATCCACCTGACCGGCTATCTGTTCGGCACCGTGGTCCGCGCCGACGCACCCTGGCGCACGTTGGGCGAGTTGCTGGACCATGCCAAGGCCAATCCGGGCAAGGTGAATTACGGCACGCCCGGCGTCGGCACCTCGCTGCACATCACGATGGAACAGATCGCCGCGAGCCGGGGCGGCATCGATTGGACGCATGTGCCCTTCCGCGGCTGGGCGGAGAATGCGCAGGCCCTGCTCGGCGGGCAGATCCAGGTGAGTTCGGACAGTTCCGGCTGGGCCGAGCTGGTGCGCGGCGGCCAGATGCGCCTGCTCGCCACCTGGGGCGCCGAACGCGCGAAGCGCTTCCCCGAAACGCCGACCCTGAAGGAAAGCGGCATCGACATCGTCTCCGCCTCGCCCTACGGCCTCGCCGGGCCTAAGGGCATGAATGCGGAGGTGGTGCGCGTGCTGCACGACGCTTTCAAGGAGGCGCTGTTCGACCCCGCGCACCTCGCGATCCTGGAGCGATTCGACATGTCGCCCTTCCACCTCGGCCCGGACGACTACGCCGCCTTCGCGCGGCGGCAGTACCAGGAAGAAGGCGAGATGATCCGCAAGCTGGGCTTGCGACTCTAGCGAACCAACGTCACAGGGGTGCCGACTTGCCGATGTAGCGGGCGCCTTCCACGATCTGCGCACTGGCCTGGAAGGCGCAGCCGCAGAGGGCACCGCTGGTGTCTTTGGTGCCGGTCCCGTTGCCACCGAGGCGGCCCCGGCGGTCGACCTGAAGCTTCCGCGTAAGAAGATCGGTGAGCTGACGCTGGAGAAGGATGGCGCGCTCAGCAAAGCTCGGCTGCTGAGCGCAAAACGATGATCGACTGTGCGAATGTGTTGCCGCTGCGCAGCAGGCGCCGCTGCTACAGGTGAGCCGCAGCAGCGCGTACTACCCGCCCCGGCCAGTGCCGCCGGCGCGGCTGGGGCTTGAGGCGTGAAGCGCATCAAGGGCGCTGTACCGCCGGCCCAACACGCCCAAACCCGCGCCTGGGCACAAGACCTATGCGTATCTGCTGGGCCGCCTGGTGGTGGACCGCGCGAACCAGGTCTGGGCTGCGGACATAACCTTCGACGCATACGGCGAGCCGAACGGCGTTGGATTTGTCCATCTGGCGGCGGTAGTGAATTGGTTCAGCCTGCGTGTTCCGGCGTGGCGGCTGTCGATCACGCTGGAGACGGAGTTCTGCCTCGGTCGATGTGGACGTCGGCTGCTGCAAGAGCATGCGATTGCGATCAGCATGGACGGGCGGGGTGCCTGGCGGGACAACGTGTTCGTCGAGGGGCTGTGGCGCTCGGTGAAGTCCGAGCACGAGAATCTGCGCGCCCAAGACAGCGTCAGCGATGCGCCCGCGTCGCTGGGCCGGCACCTGGACTTCTACAACGGCCAGCGACCGAATTCGAGCCTGGGGGCGAGGACGCCCGAGCAGGCCTATCTCGATCATCTGCCGTAGCAGTTGAAAGCATGAGGGAGCCGCCGGTGCCTTGGTGCCGCGCCGAGCGGGCTATGCCGCCCTGCGCGACACCACGGCACCGGCAAGACGTGCAGATCAACCGGCAGGCGATCCACCTCTGTCGCGGCCGGCACGCTCCACACCGTCGATCAGCCAGTCGAGCGCATTGCCCACATCCGCCTCCATGCTGCGGCGCGCCGCGGCTGCGTCGCCGCGTACCATGGCTGCCAGCGTGGCGGCGCGCAGTCGGCCGCGCTCCTGCCGCGCGTAGCCGGGGAACAGCAGGTTGTTGTAGGGGCCGCTGCGTAGCCACAGGCCCTCGATGAGCTGCACCAGCGCCGGCATTCCGGCACCGCGATAGATGGCGAAGTGCAGGCGCCCGATGGCGGGGATCATCGCCTTCGCGTCGCCCAGCGGACGCAGCGCCACGATGTCGGCCTCGCGCTGCTGCACCTCCGCCAGGAAGGCGGGCGTGGCGCGCAAGGCGGCGCGTTCGGTGGCAAGGCCTTCCAGCGCCACGCGGATATCGCGCAATTCGCGCAGCGCCTCGGCCGAGAGGATCGGCACGCGCACCCAGCGATTCGGCTCCGCCTCGATCGCATGTTCGGCGGCCAGGCGCGCCACGGCCTCGCGAACCGGCGTCATGCTCATGCCCAGCACCTCGGCCAAGCCGCGGATGGTCATGCGCTGGCCGGGCTCGAACCGCCCGTTCATCAGGGCTTCGCGCAATTCACGCGTGGCGTGGTCGCGCAGGGTGCGGTGCGGCACGCGCGTCAGGCCCTGCAAAGCAATACCAGCGATCATTCTACACGACCGTTGGCATGACACCGACGTTCACGCCGGACCCTCGCCACGGCGGACATGGTCGAGGAAGGATTGCACGCGCGCATCGGCCGGATTCGCGAAGAAATCCTCCGGCGGGCTGTCCTGCAGGATCTCGCCGCGATCCATGTACAGGATGCGGTGGGCCACCTGCCGCGCGAAGCCCATCTCATGCGTGACAACCACCATCGTGATGCCGGTATCGGCCAGCGCCACCATGGCGTCCAGCACCTCCGTCACCATTTCGGGGTCGAGGGCGGAGGTCGGCTCATCGAACAGCATGATGCGCGGGCGCATCGCCAGCGCGCGCGCGATGGCCACGCGTTGCTGCTGCCCGCCGGAAAGCTGGGCGGGATATTTCGCGGCCTGGTCGGGGATGCGCACACGCTCCAGCAGGGCCATCGCCTCGGCCTCCGCCTCCCGTCGCGACCGGCGCTGCACGGTGATGGGGCCGACGGTGCAATTCTCCAGCACCGTCAGATGCGGGAACAGGTTGAACTGCTGGAACACCATGCCGACCATGCGGCGCACATCTGGCGCCGTGCCGCGCGCGTGATCCAGCGCGATGCCGTCCACCACGATCCGCCCGGCATCATGCGGCACCAGACCGTTGATGCAGGCGATGGCCGTGGATTTGCCGGACCCTGACGGCCCGCAGATCACCACGCGCTGGCCAGGCGCGACGTTCAGGTCGAGGCCCGGCAGAACCAGGATCGGCCCGTAGCTTTTCCGCACCCGCTCCATCGTGATGATCGGCGCCATCACCGCACGCCCACGCCGAGCCGCCGTTCCAGCCCCCGGCTATAGGCCGACATGGCGGCGCAGAACACGAGGTAGATGGCCGCGATGAACAGATAGGGCTCGATATACAGCCCCCACCATTTCGCCTCCGCGGTGGAGGCATTGGCCGCGCCGAGCAGGTCGAGCATCGAGATCACCACGACCAGCGAGGTATCCTTGAAGGCGGCGATGAAGATGTTCACCAGGCTCGGGATCACCGTGCGCAGCGCCTGCGGCAGGATGATCTTTCGCCGTGCCTGCCAATATCCCATGCCGAGGCTGTCGGCGGCGAGGTACTGCCCCTGTGGGATCGCCTGCAACCCGCCGCGGATCGCCTCCGCCATATAGGCCGCGAAGAACAGCGCGAAGGCGAGTTGCGCGCGCAGCAGCGTATCCATCGTCCAATCCGGCGGCACCAGATAGGGGAACAGGATGGCGGCGAGGAACAGCAGCGCGATCAGCGGCACGCCGCGGAAGAACTCGATGTAGAACAGGCACAGCACGCGGATCACCGGCATGTCCGAAACCCGCCCGAGTGCGAGCAGCAGCGCGAGCACGAAGGCCACGCCGACCCCCACGCTCGCCAGCATCACCGTGAGCGGCAGCCCGCCCCACAGGCGGGACGGCACCGGCGGCAGCCCCGCGACGCCGCCCCACATCAAAGCGCCCAGCAGCGGCATCGTGAGCAGCCAGGCGAGGCCGAGCAGCCGCCGGCGCGGCCGGCTGCGCCAGCTTGCCGGCGTGGCGCTGACGACGATCAGCGCGATGAATAAGGCCAGCGCCAGCGCCGGGCGCCATTGCTGCGTGTAGGGGTAGGTGCCGAACAGGATCAGCCGCCAACGATCGGCGATGAAGGCCCAGCAGGCGCCGCCGGTGCGCGCGCAGGCTTCGGCTGTGGTTGCGTCGAAATTGGCTCGCGTCACCGCCCAATCCCAGAACGCGCCGCCGGCCTGCGCCGCCAGCCACAGCAGCGCCAGCGAGACGATGGCGTTCGGGATGGTATCGAAAAGACCACCCGTCCAACGCCTCATAACTAAGGTCATATGGGATGACCGCCGGCATGCTTGTTCACGCCCTCAATCGCCGGGCGCCCGCTCCGCGGGCTTGGCTCGCCGCATAAGCGGCGGGCCGTATTCGCGACCTCAAACCGCAATGCGGTCCGCAGATCACGCAATGAGAGCGTTGCTGTCATCGCGCCCCACCGCCGCGCGCCATGACGCGCCGGTTATAGAGGTTCATCACAAGCGCGGTGAGCAGCGACAGCGACAGATAGACCAGCAGCAGGATGGTGATGCATTCCACCGCGCGCCCGGTTTCGCTGATCGTCACCTGGCTGACCCGCACAAGATCGGGATAGCCGATCACCACGGCGAGTGAGGAATTCTTCGTCAGCGACAGGAACTGGCTCGTCACGGGCGGGATGATGATGCGCAGCGCCTGCGGGAATACCACCAGGCGCATCGCCTGCCCGCGCCTGAGGCCGAGCGAGGCGGCGGCCTCGTTCTGGCCCTTGGCGACGCCGAGGATGCCGCTGCGGATGGTCTCGGCCATGAAGCCGGATTGATAGACCACCAGCGCCACCAGCAGCGCCACGAATTCCGGGCTGAGCGAGACGCCGCCAGAGAAGTTGAAGCCGCGCAGCGCCGGGCGCGTCACCTCCACCGGGTCTGCCAGCACCGCCAGCACCAGCAAGG
Organism: Acetobacterales bacterium; assembly: GCA_038250135.1. Classification (GTDB taxonomy): domain Bacteria; phylum Pseudomonadota; class Alphaproteobacteria; order Acetobacterales; family Acetobacteraceae; genus Falsiroseomonas. The sequence goes on from JBBSCP010000011.1 coordinate 27,401, forward strand.
GCGGGCCGAGCACGGCGAGCCAGGCGAGGCCGCGCTTGCCTTCGGGCAAAATGCGGCGCGCGCCCCAGGCCAGCGCCACGCCGAACAGCAGCGCCAGCACCGCCTGGCCGAAGGCGGGCTGCGCCAGGGCGGCGGGGAAATACAGGCCGCGGTTGGACAGGAACACGTCCGGCAGCAGCTCCCACGCCAGTCGGGGCCCGGGCAGCTGGCGGATCATCAGCTGATGCCAGAACAGCAATTGCAGCAGCAGCGGCGTGTTGCGCACCACCTCGATCCACAGCCACGCGACGTTGCGGGCAAGGCGGTTGGGCGACAGCCGCATCAGCGCCAGCATCGCCGAGACCATCGTCGTCAGCACGATGCCGAACACCGCCACCAGCGCGGTATTTGCCAGCCCCGCGAGGAAGGCGCTCAGGAAGGTATCGCCGGGGCGGTAGCCGACCAGATTCTCGCCGAACTCGAAGCTGGCGCGCGCGCCGAGGAAGCGGAAATCGATGTCCAGATTCCGGCGTGTCAGGTTGCCGGTGATGTTGCCCCACAGCCAGAGCGCGGCGGCGAGCACGAGGCCCGCCGCCAGCATCTGCCACACCGTGGCGCGCAGGCCGGGCCGCTTCCAGGCGGCCCGAAGCGCCTCCAACCTCACCGCCAGGTCGGCGACCATTGCAGGCCGCCATTTTCGGCCAGCGCGTTCAGGCCGCGCGGCAGCTTGATGATGCTCTGCTGGCCGTAATGGCGTTCGAAGATCTCGCCGTAATTGCCGACGGCGCGGATCACCGCCTGCGTGAAATCGTTGGGCAGGCCCATGTTGCGGCCGATATCGCCCTCCACGCCGAGGAAGCGGCGGATCGCGGGGTCGCGACTTTCGCGCACCATCTGGTCCACATTGGCACGGGTGATGCCCATCTCCTCGGCGTTCACCAGCGCGAAATGCACCCAGCGCACGACGTTGGAGAAGCGGCGGTCATCGTCGCGCACGATCGGCCCCATGTGGGATTTGGCGAAAATCTCACTCAGGATCAGATGCTGTTCCGGCTGGCGCAGGCGCGAGCGTCGCATGCCGAGGAACGGCACCTCGGAGGTGACGACATCGCAGCGCCCCTCCTCGTACAGCGTGTACATCTGCGTGGTGTTCTCGACCGCCAGCGGGCGGAAGGTCATGTTGCGCGCGCGGAAGTAGTCGGCGATCAGGCTGTCGGTGATGCCGCCGGCGACGATGCAGATGGTGGCGCCGTTGAGGTCGGTGAGGCGCGTCGCATTGATGCGCCGGTGCACCATGAAGGCGTGGCCGGAATAGAGCGTTGGGCCCACGAAATCGAGACCGAGTTCGGTGTCGCGCTGAATTGTGTAGGTCAGCGCCAGCGCGACCATGTCCACCTCGCCGCTGCGCAGCGCGGGGATGCCCTGGGCCAGCGTCATGGTGCGGAATTCGGTGCGGCTTTGATCGCCCAGAATGGCGGCTGCCATGGCGCGGCAGTAATCGACATCGAAGCCCACGCGGTTGCCTTGCGCGTCGAGCGCCGAGAGGCCCGGCACGCTGTCATAGACGCCGCAGCGGAACATGTTGCGACCGCGGATGGTGTCGAGCTGCGGCGCCACCTGGGCGAGGGCTTCGGCCGCACCGAAGCCGATGACCGCGGCCGCGGCGAGCAGCAAGGATTTCAGGCGTCTCATGGTGTTTTCCTTCCCTGTATCGTTGTGTTCAATAGGTGCGTTCGACGGGTTTGTCCGCCGTGATTCCGGTGGCGCGAACCTCCTCCACCACCGCCCGCAGATCGGCCAGGTACATCTCGGCGGTTTCCGCGTGGACGGGGTTGAGATGCATGTGGATGCCGGGTGGTTCCGCCTGGCGGCCGACGAACCAGCCGCGCGCGGTCATGCCCTCGGCCACCGCCCCGATATCGAGCGCGGGATCGACGGCACGATAGACGAACAGGCAAAGCTCATGCGGCTCCAGCACCGCAAGGCCGGGGATGGCGTTGATGCCGTCGCACAGCGTATCGACCGCGCCCATCAGCACGCTGGCCCAATGCACGTAGCCCTCGCGGCCCAGGAAGTTCATCATCGCCCAGGCCGCCGCCACCGGCCCGCCGGCGCGTGTACCCTGCGTGCTGGTGGAAACATAGGCGCCGCGTTCCCAATCCTTGAATTCGAAGGTCTGGAAACGTTGCAGCGCCGCATCACGCAACATCATCATCGAAGCACCCTTAGGCGCATAGCCGTATTTGTGCAGATCGGCGCTGATCGACATCACGCCCGGTACGGCGAAATCGAAATCGGGGATGTCGCGGCCCAGCTCTCGCACGAAGGGGGCGAGGAAGCCGCCGACGCAGGCATCCACATGCATCCACAGGCCGCGTGCCTGCGCGAGTGCCGCGAGCTGCTCGATCGGGTCGAAGACTCCGAAGGGATAGTTGGGCGCACTGCCGAGCAGCATGATGGTGTCGGCGTCGATGCGCTTGGCCATCTCGGTGGGCTCGGCACGGAAATCGTTGCGGCTTGTCGGCACGCGGATCACGCGGATGCCGAGGTGTTGTGCCGCGCGGTCGAAGGTCGGGTGGCCGGTGCGTGGGATGACGATGTTGGGGTTGCTGACGCCCTTGGTCTCGCGCGCCCAGTCACGCGCGGTCTTCAACGCCAGGAAGATGCTTTCCGACCCGCCGGAGGTGAAGGTGGCCACCGCATTGTC
>JBBSCP010000012.1:0-27599 GCA_038250135.1 Acetobacterales bacterium
GCAAGAGGGCAGGCTGGTGGGGGTCGGGGACGCCGCGCCCATCGAATAGGGACGCCGGCTGGTGGGGCCAGCCGGCGCAGCGCGCATCAGGCCTTGGCGGCCTTGCGCTTGGCCTTCTTGAGGCCGGCGAGCGCGGATTCCTTGAGTGCCGGGCTCGCCTTGAAGCGCACCGTGGCGCCGGCCTTTACCGCCACCTTCTCACCGGTGCGTGGGTTCAACGCGTTACGCTTGGCCGTCTCGCGGACGCTGAAGGCGCCGAAATCGGGGATGGTGAAACGGCCGGATTCGACGATCTCGGCCTTGATCGCGCCGATGATTTCGGCGGCAAGCTTCCCGGCGGCGTTCGCCGGCATCTCGGTGGATTTGACGATGACGTCGGTCAGGAACTTCTTGGACATGGGACGACTCCTTGATGGAATTGTCCCCCTTAGCCGAGTCCTTCGATCCTGTCTGCGTCCGATCGCAGGGCGCGGCCGCTACTTGAAGCGGAAAACAACGCGGCCCTTGGTCAGGTCATAAGGGGTCATTTCGACATTCACGCGGTCACCGGCCAGGATGCGGATACGGTGCTTGCGCATCTTGCCGCAGGTATGGGCGATGATGGTGTGTTCATTGTCGAGCTGCACTCGAAACATGGCGTTCGGAAGTCTTTCGGTGACCAGACCACCGAATTCCATCATATCTTCTTTCAACGGATAGTCCTTTTTTGATGCACGCTGTACATGAGTGCAGCGGGCCAACAAGTCAAATCATTTGGCCGCCTCGCCTGGGAAAGCTGGCCCGATCGGCAGCCTCTCGCGCAATCATGGCGGATTTTTCACCTGCGGCCCCTCCGAATCAGGCGCGTTTCAGGCCAAACCAGGGCCGGGCACGGATACCGAGCCAGCAGCCCGGGACGACCGCCGCGATCCAAACGAGGCCATGCAGGCTGCCGGAGGCCGCACCGCCGGTGAAGGCGCCAACGTTGCAGCCGAATGAAAGCCGTGCGCCGATGCCCATCAGCACCCCGCCCAGCGCTGCCCCGGCCGCCCCGCGCCAGTCGAGTGGCATGGCGCAGCGCAGCTGCCCCGCCGCTGCGGCGGCGATCAAAGCGCCCAGCAGCAGGCCAAGATCGGCCAGCGAGGAGTGGTTCGCCAACAGCGAACCTTCCAGCGCCGCGCTCGTCCAGCCCATGTCCCAATAGGCATGCCCGGCAAAATCCACCCCCAGTGCCTGCGCCGCCTTCCCGCCCCAGAGCGTCAGGCCCGTGGTGATGCCCCAGGGCATGCCCGAGGCGAGAAACAGCGCCACCGCCAGCGCGCCGATCAGCGCCCCCGCCCGCAGCCGCGCCACCTCCGGCCAGCGCCCGCGCAGCACCAGCGCCGCACCGGTCAGCAGCAACGCCTGCATCGCGGCCAAGGCACCCCAGGGGCCGAACCAGACGACCAGATCGGCCTCCCCAAGGCTGGGCAGAGCGAGGCCCATCGGCAGCACGAGACTGCCCAGCACGCCGCCGGCGCAGAAAAAAGGCAGTGCCACCCACATGCGGCGCGACCCCTGACCGGCCGCGACCAGCACGCCCGAGGCGCAGCCATTGGCGATCTGCATGCCAAAGCCGAACAGCGCCGCGCCAAGCACCAGCGGCGGGCCGATCGGCGCGACAAAGCGCCCATAGCCTTCCACCAGGCTGCCGACCGGCAGAATCACCAAGGCCGCCACCGCGGGAACGACGAAGTTGGCGCCAACCTCGCGCCCATCGCCCCGTTCCAGCAACGCGCGGAAACCGCCGGCAAAGCCGAAATCCAGCCGCACGAAAGCAACGCCGAGCGCGAGGGCCGCGATGAACACGCCCGGAGCCGCGCCATCAGGCAGGCGCGCCGCCAGCACCAACACCAGCGCGGCCGCACCAAGGCCCAAGGCGAGAGGTAGGTGCCGCAGGGCAGGTCTGGGGGTCATGCAGGAGGGCTTCGCCGTGCTGCCGTCAAAGTTACGCCGCGATCCGTTCTTCGTGCTTCAGGCGGCGGCGACGCTCAATCGATCACCGCCTGGTAGCTCAACACGCGCAGCTCGCGCCGCAGCGGCCAGGTGGAGGAGGGCATCAGCTGCGTCAGCAGGATCACCGCCATCTCCTCCGCCGGATCGACCCAGAAGGCTGTGCTGGCCGCACCGCCCCAGGCGCATTCGCCGGGGCTGCCGAGGATCTGCGCCCGTGCCGGGTCGAGCATGACGGAGAAGCCCAGGCCGAACCCGATGCCCTCCGCCGTGCTCTCGGACCAGCGTGGCTGGCCCATCGCGGCCATGTCGCCACGCAGATGGTTCGACATCATCAACTCGACGGTCTTGCGGCCCAGATAGCGCACGCCGTCCAACTCGCCCTTGTTCAGCAGCATGCGGCAAAAGCGCAGGTAATCTGCTGCAGTGGAGACCAAGCCCCCGCCGCCCGAGGGCACGCGGCGGGGCGTGAGGTAGCGGCTGGTGGTCGGATCGTCGATCAGCTTGAGGGCGCCATCCGCGCCGCGCGTGTAGTTGGCGGCGAGCCGCGTGGCCTCGCCTTCCCGCACATGGAAGCCGGTATCGGCCATGCCGAGCGGCGTGATCAGCTTCTCGTGCAGGAAACGCTCAAAATCCTGGCCGCTGATGACCTCTACCAGATGGCCGAGCACGTCGGTGGAGACGCTGTAGTTCCAGGCGGTGCCGGGCTCGGCGATCAGCGGCAGCTCGGCCAGCGCCCGCGTGACCTCGGCGAGGCTGGTCTCGGCGGCCCCGTAATCGATGCCCTGCTCGCGATACAGCGCATCGACCGCGGTGGCCTGCATGAAGCCGTAGGTGAGGCCCGAGGTATGCGTCAGCAGATCGCGGAACGTGATGCCGCGCATCGCCGGCAGCGTCTCAATCTTGCCGCGCGCGCCGCCGGTGCACACGCGCTGGTTGGCGAAGTACGGCAGGAAGCGACTGATCGGATCGTCGAGCTGGAAGCGCCCTTCCTCATACAGCATCATGATGGCAGCCGAGGTCATCGGCTTGGTCATCGAGAAGATGCGATGGATGGTCGCGGCCGTCATCGGCGTGCCACTCGCGAGGTCCGATACGCCGGAGCACCCCAGATGCGCGAGCTCGCCGCGCCGCATCACCAGCGTGGTGGCGCCGGCGAGCTTGCCGTCGGCCACCAGCCTCTCCCGCCAGGCATCGATGCGCATGAGGCGCCGCGCACTCAGGCCGACGGCTTCCGGCGTGGTGGTCTGCATGGTGACATGCATGGCGGGCTGCATGGTGACTCCGGGCGTTGGTCGTGCAGAGTGATGCCACACCATGACGGGAGATCGAAGCCATGTCCGCTGAACAACGCCTGGCCTCGCTCGGGCTCACCTTGCCGGCCTCGCCAGCGCCGCTTGCAAACTACGTGCCGTGGCGGATCGGCGGCGGGCTGCTGTTCCTGTCGGGCGTGGGGCCGCGTCTGGCGGATGGCAGTTCCGTTACCGGCACGCTCGGCGCCGATTTGAGCGTGGCGGAGGGTTATGCGGCGGCACGGCTGTGCGGGCTCAACCTGCTGGCCAATATGCGCGGGGCGCTCGGCAGCCTCGATCGCGTGGAAACGGTACTGAAGGTGCTCGGCATGGTGCGCGGCGTGCCCGATTTCGGCGAGCAGCCGGAGGTAATCAACGGCTGCACCGACCTGTTCGTCGAGGTGTTCGGCGACAATGGCCGCCCGGCACGCTCCGCCGTCGGCATGGGCAGCCTGCCGCGCGGCATCTGCGTGGAGATCGAGGCGGTGGTGCTGATCAGGTAGGGGAGACGCGCATGGACGCGAAAGTCGTGCTGATCACCGGCGCGGGGCGGGGCATCGGCCTCGCCACCGCGCGGCGCTTCCTGGCCGAAGGATGGCGCGTGGCACTGCTCGACCTCGATGCGGGGTTGTTGCAAGGCGCGATGTCCGAGCTCGACGTGCCCGAAGCCACGCTGGCTCTGGTCTGCAACGTGGCCGAGCCTGGGGCGATCGCTGCTGCCGTACGCGACGCGGCGAAGCACTACGGGCGGCTCGACGCACTGGTCAACAATGCCGGCACGGCAGTGTTCAAGCCGATGCTCGAGACGACGCCCGAGGAATGGGCACGGGTGATGGCGGTGAACCTGACCGCGCCGTTTCTCGCCGTGCAGGCGGCAGCGCCGCTCATGGCCGAGCATGGCGGCGGCGCGGTGGTGAACGTCACCTCGATTTCGGGGATTCGCGCCTCGACGCTGCGGGTCGCCTACGGCACCAGCAAGGCGGGGCTCGCGCATCTGACGAAGCAGCAGGCGGTGGAGCTGGCCGGGCTTGGCATTCGCGTGAACGCCGTGGCGCCGGGGCCGGTGGACACAGCGATGGCGAAGGCCGTGCACACGCCCGAGATCCGTGCCGCCTACCACGACACCATCCCGCTCGACCGCTACGGTCTGGAAAGCGAGTTGGCGGAGGCGATCTTCTTCCTGTGCAGCGAGCGCGCGAGCTATATCACCGGCCAGATCCTCGCCGTCGATGGCGGCTTCCAGGCAACGGGCATCGGCCTGCCGACGCTGCGCGCCACGCGGCGGAATCCTTAGAGCACGATCGATCCTCTCGGATCGATCTCGTGCTTTAGAAGCCATTGAATCGACAGCACGAAATCCGCTCACATTGATTCAACGTGCTTGTTCTGGAAGATTGCCTTCTCCTCCAGGATCATCCGCGCCGTCGTCGTTTAATGCATGGTGAGAAGCGCAACCGCCGCATCGGCATCGTGAGCCAGCACGGCGACAAGGTTCGTGCGCCAGCACGGCGGCAAGGTTCGTGCTTCAGCACGGCGGCAAGGATCGCCTGGTGCTCCGTATCCACATCACGGCGCGGAAAGGCGCAGCGCGCGCCGAGCTTGCGATTGCGCTGCTGGCGAGCGGCGAGCTGCCCGCAGAAGCCGATGAGCCAACGCGAACCGCATTGTCCGACGAGCAGATTGTGGAAGTCGCGATGCCGCGCTTCCCACACCTCGGTCGCGTTCGCCAAGAAATCGCGCAGCGCGCGCTGCTCCAGCCGGCAGCGCGTGCGCGTCAACTTCTGCAACTCCGCCACGCTGACTCCGGACACGGTGAAACGGCGTCGGTCAACGATGGCGATGAGCGCATCGGCGGCGAGGCCATTCTGTGCTTCTACGCGGAGGTCTGGGGGCTCGGCCTTCCAGAACCAGCGCCAGCGCCGGCGAAGCTACGCCGCGTCTCGGCACTCCGCGGCCATCAAACGCAACTCCGCCAGCGCATGGTCGGCTCGCGCGAATCGGCGCGAAACCACCGAACTGGAAGTAGCCGGGGCAAATCCGCGGTCACTCTCGTGCCCATGCAGCCAGTTATTCTACGGCATGAAACCCGTTCAGACGGCGGCCGAGGCCGCGAATACGGACCGCCACGCGTGCGGCCAATCCAAGCAGCCGTAGACTACGCCCGACGTTCGAAGGCACGAAAAGCATATCAATGAGCCGCTGAAATCGGCCGTTGGTATCAGCTCGGCCGCACCAGATCCTCGCGCTGGACCGGCGCAGGGGTCAGGGGCTGGTTGCCCTCGACCAGCCACGCACGGAGCGCGCGGCGAATCTGGAACTCAAATTCGACGTTCAGTGTCTCCATCGCCAGGCGCACGACCTCCTCGGCCGCCCGGCCGCGCGCGGCGGCGGAGGCGCCGTCGGCCACCGTCTGTGTGCGGCGCGCCTCGGCCTCGGCGAAACCGAGTCGGACGCCCTCGGCCGACATCACCTCGATCCGGCAAGCCATCTCGCAGGAAAAACGCTCGCCCGGCTCGCCGGTGAACAGGCTGGTCAGCCCGCCCGACCGCGGCAGGCTCTCTCGTGCAAAGCGGGCGCGAATCATCAGGAAGCGCGCCCTGCCGGTCGTGCCCACGGGCACCAGGCGTTCCTGGCCCATGCGCCGCATCTCGGTATCGGGGCGCAGGGTCGCGGAGGCCGCGACATTCACCACCCCCGGCGCGGGGTCTGGAATCTCCACCTCCAGCACGTTGAGTCGCAGCGGCGTGAGGTGCCGGTAGCCCGAGACCAGCGGCGGCAGCGGCAGATCGTCGCCGCTGGCACAGGCGGCCAGCGCAACCGGGAGGGCAAGCGGCAGGCGCAGCACCAGGCGTCGCTTGAGCATGGCGGGAGACTCCTTCTCGGGTGAGGGCGGGATCAGCAGGGCGCGTCCCGACTGCCGACCTCCGCCCGGTCGAAACGGAAATCGAGGTTGCAGAACTCGCAGGTCATCGTGATGGCGCCGGATTCCGCCATGTGGTCGAGGTCATCGGCGCCGAACCCCTCCAGCACCTGCGCGAGGCGCGCCCGCGAACAGCGGCAGCCATAGGAAAGGGCACGTGCCCGGTCCAGCGCCAGCCCCTCGGCATGGAACAGGCGGTGCAGCACCTGCTCGGCGCTCAGCGTGTCGTCCAGCAGTTCCTCGGCCTTGATCGTGCCGGCCAGCGCCAGCGCGGTGCGCCAGGCATCGTCATCCTCCGCCTCGGAGGTGCCGGCCTCGGCCGCCACCTGGCCGCCCTCGGTCGCCACGCGCTCGATCACCAGGGCGCTGGCGCGCCAGCCGTCCGGCCCCCGCGCAGCGGCGAGATAGACCTCGCTTTGCAACTGCTCGGAGGTGCGGAAGTAGCTGCCGGTCATGTCGGCCAGGCTCTCGCCGTCGATGGCGACGATGCCCTGGTAGCGCTCCATCTCCGGACCCTGGTCGCAGGTGAAGGCGAAATAGCCATCGCCGAGCATGGCGCGCGCGCTGGGCATGGCTCCTTCGGCGATCAGCGCCTCGAAGCGTTCCACATCGGCGCGGGCATAGCCGCGCAGCGCCCCGGCATCGGTGCAATCGGCGAGCAGCATCGGCACGGCGCCATCGCCCTTCGCCTGCATGCTGAAGGAGCCCTTGTACTTCAGCGCTGTCGCCAGCGCCGCCGTCAGCGCCAGCGCCTCCCCCATCAGGTTCAGCACCGCGGGGTGCTGCTGGCTGTGGCGGGATAGCATCGCCTCTGCCAGCACGCCGAGGCGCACGAGCCGGCCGCGGACGGGCTTGTCATGCAAGTGGAAGGGCTGCACGCCCCAGGGCACCACGATGTCGGGCACCGGGGGGCGATCATGGTTGAGGAAGGCAGGGGTAGCCGAGGGAGCGGTCGGATCGGTCAAGGGTCTGGAACCATGGGCGAGGGTCATCGGGTTGCGCACCTTACAGCATTTGGCGCCCGAGCCGAATTGGCCCCGCGTTACATTGCACCCGGCAAGGATCCGTCCATCGTTATCGGCTAGGCTCCAATCTACCGCGCCAGGAAGGCGAACCTCATTCCCTTCCGGTGGTCCCCATGCCCGCATTGCTGCTGCCGTTCCGCGCCCGCACGCCGATCCGCGACGCATTGCGCCGCTTCCGCCGCTGGCTGAACTATCGCCCCGAACGCGCCTACATGCGCGGAAAGGCGTTCCGCGCCTGAGCAAGGCTATTTCGGCAACGCCGCATGCGCCGCGAGGCAGGCGATGTCCAGAATCTGGTTCACGCCCGCCTCCATGCCGACAATCTGCACCGGCGCCGACAGGCCCACCAGCAGCGGCCCGATGGTCTGGGCGCTGGTCAGGCGCGGCACCGCCTTGGTGAGGATATGCGCGGCGTGCAGCCCAGGCATCACCAGCACATTGGCGGGGCCGGTCAGGCGGCAGAAGGGGTACAGATTGCGGCGCAGATCAAGGTCCAGCGCCACATCCGCCGCCATCTCGCCATCGTACTCGAAATCCACGTCGCGCGCATCAAGCAGCCGCACGGCGTCGCGCACATTGCCCGGGATGCTGCCCTTCGGGTCGCCGAAGGTGGAAAAGCTCAGGAAAGCCACGCGCGGCTCCTGCCCGATGCGACGCGCGGCCGCCGCCGCCTTGATGGCGATCTCGGCCAGTGTCGCTGCGTCCGGCCGCTCATGGATCGCCGTGTCCGCCACCAGCACCGTGCCGGACCGACGCGCGAGCATCACCGTCAGGCCGAACAGCACGGTGTTCGGGGCGGGGTCGATCACCATGCGCACGCCCTCCAGCGCCGCGGCGTAGCTGCGGGTCGCGCCGGTCACCATCGCATCCGCATCGCCCCGCGCCACCATGCAGGCGGCGAAGACGTTGCGGTCAAGGTTCACCAGGCGTTGGCAGTCGCGCAGCAGGAAGCCCTCGCGCTGGCGCTTCGTGTAAAGCCACTCGGCGTAGCTGCGGTTGTTGTCCGACAGCCGTGCATTCTGGATCTCGATCCCGTTCGGCAAGGGAATGCCGAGCCCCGTCACCGTCTCGTTGATCCGCTCCACGCGGCCGACCAGCACCGGCGTGCCATAGCCCGCATTGGCGAAGGCGATGGCGGCGCGGATCACGCGCTCCTCCTCGCCCTCGGCAAAAACCACACGGCGCGGGTTGGCGCGCACACGCTCCGCGATCGCCTCCATCGCACCCGCCGTGGCATCGAGCCGTCCGGCCAGGTCGCGCGCATAGCGATTGAGGTCGGCGATCGGCTTGCGCGCCACGCCGCTGTCCATCGCCGCCTTGGCCACGGCCGGCGAGATGCGACTGATCAGGCGTGGGTCGAAGGCATTCGGGATAATATATTCGGGACCAAAACGAAGCGCCTTGCCGCCCCGCGGCCCGGCGCCCGCGCCGGCCACTTCCTCCGGCACGTCCTCGCGCGCCAGCATGGCCAGCGCCTCGGCCGCGGCGACCTTCATCGCGTCGTTGATGGTGCTGGCCCGCACGTCGAGCGCGCCCCTGAAGATGAAGGGGAAGCCCAACACGTTGTTGACCTGGTTTGGATAGTCGCTGCGGCCGGTGGCGATGATGCAATCGGGCCGCACCGCGCGCGCCTCATCGGGGGTGATCTCGGGGTCCGGATTCGCCATGGCGAAGATGACGGGATGCGCGGCCATGCTGCGCACCATCTCTGGCGTCACGGCACCCTTCACCGACAGGCCCATGAAGCAATCGGCGCCCTCCATCGCCTGCGCGAGCGTGCGCGCCGGCGTCTCCACCGCATGCGCCGATTTCCACTGGTTCATGCCCTCGGTCCGGCCGCGCCAGATCACGCCCTTGGTGTCGGCGAGAATCACGTTTTGCGGGCGGATACCCATGGCCTTCACAAGCTCCGCGCAGGCCACCGCCGCCGCCCCCGCGCCATTGATCACGAGTTTCACGGTCTTCAGGTCGCGCCCCGTCAGGTGGCAGGCATTGATCAGCCCCGCCGCGGCGACGATCGCCGTGCCATGCTGATCGTCGTGGAAGACCGGAATGTCCATCAGTTCGCGCAGCCGGCTTTCGATGACGAAGCACTCCGGCGCCTTGATGTCTTCGAGATTGATGCCGCCGAAGCTCGCGCCCAGGTAGCGCACGCAGTTCACGAACTGGTCCACATCCTCGGTCGAGACGCACAAATCCATCGAATCAACATCGGCGAAGCGCTTGAACAGCGCCGCCTTGCCCTCCATCACCGGCTTGGATGCCAGCGCGCCGAGATTGCCCAAGCCCAGCACCGCCGTGCCGTTGCTGATGACCGCGACGAAATTGCCCTTCGATGTGTAGTCGTAGGCGAGGCTCGGATCACGCGCGATCTCAAGACAAGGCGCGGCAACGCCAGGAGAATAGGCGAGGCTCAGGTCGCGCGCCGTGGTCAGTGGTTTGGTCAGCCGGATCTCCAGCTTGCCCGGCCGCCCTTCGGCATGCATGGCCAGCGCTTCCTCGTCCGTGACCCGGGCGGTGCGGGTATCGCCCTTGATCTCGGCCGGTGTCTTGCGCGCGTCGTCCATGGTGCTCAATTCTCCCTCTTGTATCCGTTATGGGGCGAAGCGGCCGGCGCGGGAAGCAGGACGCTTCGCAGGTGCGAGCCAAAGCGCTAGGGAATCTCGGTGAACGAACCCATCCCGCGCGCCGCCGGCGAGCCACTCCCGCGCGCCGCCGGCGAGCCACTCCCGCGCGCCGCCGGCGCGACTCCCGCCCTCGCCCAATGGTTTGCCGCCAAGGCTGCGCATCCCGACGCGCTGCTGTTCTTCCGCATGGGCGACTTCTTCGAGCTGTTCTTCGAAGATGCCGAATGCGCCGGCCCGGCGCTGGACATCGCCGTCAGCCATCGCGGCGAGCATCAGGGCCGGCCCGTCCCGATGGCCGGCGTGCCCGCCCATGCGCTGGAGCCCTACCTCGCGCGCCTCATCCGCCAGGGTTTTCGGGTCGCCATCTGCGACCAGATGGAAACGCCGGAGGAGGCGAAGAAGCGCCGCGCGCCGACCATCCGCCGCGACGTGGTGCGCGTGGTCACCCCCGCCACCGTCACCGAGGACGGGTTGCTCGACGCCACCCGCCCCGCCTGGCTGCTGGCCTTGGCCGAGGACGCAAGCGAGGGCCTTGCCGCCGCCTGGCTCGACATCTCAACCGGCGCCTTCGCGACCATGGCGCTGCCCCGCGCCGAACTCGGCGCGCTGCTGGCGCGGATCGAGCCGGTGGAGGCGGTGGCGCCGCCCGAACTGTCGCGCCTGCCCGATCTCACCACACGCCTCACCGGGCGTATCGCCGAGCGTGTCCCGGCGCGCGACCCGGCCCGGCTGCTACGGGAGGCCTATGGCGTCGCCACGCTCGATGGCTTCGGTCGCTTCACCGAGGCGGAACTCGCCGCCGCCGCGCTCGCACTTTCCTACGTCCGGGAAACCCAGGCCGGCGCGCTGCCGCGGCTCGACCCGCCGCGGCCGCAGGGGGCCGCTTCCGGCACGCTGGCACTCGACGCTGCGACTCGCCGCAGCCTGGAGATCCTCCGCGACCAGCGCGGCGGCGATCAGGCGACGCTGCTCGCCGCGGTGGACCGCACCCTGACCGCCGCCGGGGCGCGCGAACTCGCCTCGCGCCTCGCCGCGCCGCTCGCCGATCTCGAGGCCATCACGGCGCGGCATGAGGCCGTCGCCTTCCTGCTCGGCGACACCACGCTCCGCGCTTCGCTGCGCGCCACGCTGAAGGGCGCGCCGGATTTGGCGCGCGCCTTGGCGCGGCTGGCGCTGGATCGCTTCGCACCGCGCGATCTAGCCGCGCTGCAAACAGGTTTTGCCCGAACCGAGGCCGCCGTCGAAGCCCTCGTCAATGCGCAACTGCCCGCGCCGCCCTTGATGCTGGACGCCGCGAACGCGCTGCGCCTCGACCCCGCACTCGGCGCCGAATTTTCGCGCGCGCTGAACCTCGAAAAGCTGCCGGCGCGGCTCGAAGATGGCGGCGTCATCGCGGCCGGCTACGATGGCGAGCTCGATGCCCTGCGCCGCCTGCGCGACGGGGCGCGGGAGGCCGTGGCGGCGCTGCAGATGGACCTCGCCCAGGCCTGGGGCGTGGCCAGCCTCAAGATCCGCCACCATCAGCAGTTCGGCTTCCTCGCCGAGCTTCCCGCCGCCGCCGGCCAGAAGCTGATGCTCGCACCGCCCGCCCCGGGCCCGATGGCGCCGATCCACCGCCAGACCATGGCCAACGCCATGCGCTTCACCTGCACCGCGCTCGCCGATCTTGATCGGCGCGTGGCCGAGGCGGGCGAACGGGCGAGCGCGCGCGAAAAGCTTTGCGTGCAGCATCTGAAGCGCCTGGCACTAGATTCCGGCGCCCCGCTCGCCGCCGCCGCGCGGGCCCTGGCGGAGCTCGACCTGCACTCCGCCGCCGCGACGCTCGCCGAGGAGGAGGGCTGGTGCCGCCCGGAGATCACCGAGGGCCGCGACTTCGCCATCGTCGGCGGCCGCCACCCGGTGGTGGAGGCGGTGCAGAAGCGCGTCCGCGGGCCGGCTTTCGTGCCCAATGATTGTGATCTCTCGCCCGGACGCCGGCTTTGCCTGCTGACGGGGCCGAACATGGCCGGCAAATCCACCTGGCTGCGGCAGAATGCGCTGATGGTGGTGCTGGCCCAGGCGGGGCTTTTCGTGCCCGCGCAGTCGGCGCGCATTGGGTTGGTGGACCGGCTGTTCTCGCGTGTCGGCGGCGGCGACGACATCGCCGGTGGACGCTCCACCTTCATGGTCGAGATGGCCGAGACGGCGGCGATCCTGAATCAGGCCACGCAGAAATCTGTTGTTGTCCTCGACGAAGTCGGCCGCGGCACCGCGACCTGGGATGGCCTGGCCATCGCCTGGGCGGTGCTCGAGGCGCTGCATGACCGCATCCGCGCGCGGGCGATTTTTGCAACCCATTTCCACGAGCTGACAGCCCTGGCGGGACGCTTGCCGGAGGTGCAACTCGCCAGCCTCAAGGTGACCGAATATCGCGGCGAGGTCGTGTTTCGCCATCTGGTCGTCCCTGGCGCGGCGGAACGATCCTGGGGTGTGCATGTCGCACGCCTCGCCGGCGTGCCGCGCCCCGTGCTGGTCCGCGCGGCGGAAGTGCTGGCGGCGCTGGAGGCTCGCGCCCGCGCTGGAGGCCGCGATGCGCTGGCCGAGGAACTGCCGCTGTTCGCCCAACCCCCGGCGCCGCAAGCGGCGCCCCCGCCCGAACCTTCGCCTTTGCTCGCGATGCTGGCGGAACTCGATCTCGATTCGCTTTCGCCGCGAGACGCCCAGGCCGCACTCTACCGTGTCAAGGCGCTGGCAGAGGAAGTTTTCGCAGCGCAACACGAGAAGTCTGTTATGCCGCCGGGTGACAGGTTAGTGTGACAACGATGAATGTCAGACTTGGCCAACCGTCGCCTGCGGCGGGTTCCGCCCCCTTGATGTCGCCTGACCAACCGGAGGTTCTGCCGGACCTGATGGCTGGCCTGTTCGACAAGGGCCAACCCGTCCCGCGCGATATGGCGCTCGGCCTGCTTCGCCGCCAATTGGGGCGCATCCAGGGCCGCGTGCAGCGGGCCTTCGAGGCGCACGAGCTTTCCGGCCTCGGTGCCGCCCGCTGGCTGGCCTCGTTGACCGATGGGGTGGTCACGGCGCTGCATCGCTACGCACTGGCGATCTGCCAGCCTGCGCCTGCCCTACCCGCCGAGCCCGACTTCGCGCTGATCGCCACCGGCGGCTACGGCCGTGGCGTGCTGGCGCCCTACTCGGACATCGACCTGCTGTTCCTGTCGGACCAGCCGCTCGGCCCGCAGGGGCGAAGAGTGGTGGAGTTCATGCTCTATCTGCTCTGGGACCTTGGGCTGAAGGTCGGCCACGCCACCCGCACCATGCCTGAATGCCTCGAAGATGCGCGCGGCGATCTCACCATCCAGACCGCACTGATCGATGCCCGTTTCCTCGATGGCGCACGCCCGGTCTTCGAGCGTTTCGACGCCACTTTCACCGCCGCCCGCACCGCGTCCGGCCTCGCGCCCTTCCTGCTCGGCAAGCGCGCCGAGCGCGCCGCGCGGCATGCGCGCTATGGCGAAAGCCCCTTCCTGGTCGAGCCGCACGTGAAGGAAGGCCGCGGCGGCCTGCGCGACCTCCAGACGCTGTACTGGCTGGCGCGCCATGCCTTCGGCGTGCAGCGCATGCCCGAACTCGTCGGTCCCGCCAGCCCCGGCGGGGGCTTGCTCACGCCGCAGGAGGCGCGGGCCATCCGCCGCGCCTGGAACTTCCTCTGGACCGTGCGTTTCCACCTGCACTACGTCACCGGCCGCGCCGAGGAACGCCTGACCTTCGACCTGCAACCCGTTGTCGGCGCCCGCATGGGCTACACGCGCCATGGCATGCAGGATGGCGTCGAGCGCTTCATGAAGCACCTGTTCCTGACGGCGCGCGACGTGGTGCGCCTGACGCGACTGCTGGAGCCCGCGCTGGAACGCGCCGCCCTCGGCCCGCCCGCCGTGGTGCCCGCCGGCGATGCCGAGCTGTCGCGCGCCGGCATGGCGCTGGCCGATGGCAAGGTGCTGTTCGCGCCAGACCGGCAGGTGGCGGAGGACCCGGCCATCATGCTCCGCCTGCTGCGCGCCGCGCGCGACCGGGGGCTCGATATCCATCCGCTGGCGCACCGGGCGCTGATCCGCAACGCGCGCTTCGCAACCAAGCTGCGCGACGATCCGATGGCGAGCGTGCTGTTCATCGACCTGCTCTCGGGCCGCGATCCGGCGCGGTGGATGCGCGTGCTGAACGAGGTCGGCTTCCTGTCGCGCTACTTGCCCGACTGGGCGCGCATCGTCGGCCTTATGCAGTTCGACACATACCACGTCTTCACCGTCGAGGAGCACACGATCGAGGCGATTGGCGTGCTCGGCGCGCTGGAGCGGAACGAACTCGGCGAGATCGCGCCGGTGGCCTCCGAACTCATCGGCCAGGTGCAATCGCGGCGCGCACTTTATGTCGCGATGATGCTGCACGACATCGCCAAGGGGCGCGGCGGCGACCATTCCGAACTCGGCGCGCAGATCGCCCTCGACCTGTGTCCGCGCCTCGGCCTGACGCCGGAGGAGACGGAAACCGCCTCCTGGCTCGTGCTCAACCATCTTCTCATCAGCGCCACTGCCTTCAAGCGCGACATCGACGATCCCAAGACCATCCTCGACATCGCCGAGACCGTGCAATCCCCGGAACGGCTGCGCCTGCTTCTGGTGCTCACCGTGGCCGACATGCGCGCCGTGGGGCCGAAAGTCTGGAATGGCTGGAAGGCCACGCTGTTGCGGGAATTGTACTGGCGGGTCGCCGAGGTGCTCGCCGGCGGGCTTTCCGTGCCCGAGCGCGACACGCGCGTCGCCCGCGCCCGCGCCGCCGCGGCGGCACTGCTCACCGGCCACGCCAAGGCCGACAATGATGCCTTCCTCGCACTCGGCTACCCCGGCTATTGGCTGTCCTTCGATCCCGAGACGCATGCCCGCCACGCCGACATGATCCGCGAGGCGGAGGCCGAGTCAGCGCCGCTCACCGTGCGCACCCGGGTGATCGAGGCGCGCAGTGTCACCGAGGTCACCGTCTATTGCTCCGACCATCCCGGCCTGTTCAGCCGGATCGCCGGCGCGCTGGCGGTGGCCGGGGCGAGCATCGTCGATGCGCGCATCCACACCATGACGAACGGCATGGCGCTCGACACCTTCTGGGTGCAGGACGCCGCCGGCGGCGCTTTCGACGCCCCGCACCGGCTCGCGCGGCTTTCCGTACTGATCGAGCAATCGCTCTCGGGCCGGCTGCGCCTCGACGCCGAAATCGCCAAGGTACGGCGCGAGCCCGCGCGCCTCCGGGCCGTCACCGTGCCGCCGCGCGTGGTGATCGACAACCACGCCTCGAACACCCACACCGTCATCGAGGTGAACGGCCGCGACCGGCCGGGCCTGCTGCATGACGTGACGGCGGCGATCAGCGGCCAGGGCCTGCAGATTGCGTCCGCCCACATCACCACCTACGGCGTGCGTGCGGTGGACGTCTTCTACGTGAAGGACGTGTTCGGCCTGAAGGTGGAGAACGAGCGCAAGCTCGCCGCACTGCGCAGCGCCCTGCTGACCGCGCTCGGCGCGCCGGACGTGACCAGCGCCTCGCACATCAGGGTGGTTTAGCCTCGCGATCGCGTGATTCAGCCCTGCGGTGCCTTCGCACCTGCGGCCATCACGCTTGGCGCGCGTCCCGGCAGCCACACGCTGAAGTTGGCACCCTGGCCTTCCTCGCTCTCGATCAGCAGCCGCCCGCGATGGCGATTGACGATGTGCTTGACGATGGCGAGGCCGAGCCCCGTGCCGCCAGTCGCCCGCCCGCGCCCGCGATCCACCCGGTAGAACCGCTCCGTCAGCCGGGGAATCTGGTCCTTCGCGATGCCCGGCCCGTCATCGCCCACACTCAGCACCACGCCCGGCCCGGCCGGCCAGCGCGCCGGGTCCGCCGCTTGTGCCACGCGCAACCGCACCGACCCGCCGGGCCTGCCATGCCGCACTGCATTCTCCAGCAGGTTGCGCAGCACCTGGCCGAGTTGCTCCGGATCGGCGGGATCGGCCATGGCGCCAGCGGCGAGGTCCTGCTCCAGCCGCACCTGGCGCGCCGCCAGGATGGGGCCGAGCGCCTCGGCTTCGGTGGCGGCCAGCGCCGAAAGGTCCACGGCGCCGACCGGTGCCTG
Source organism: Acetobacterales bacterium (assembly GCA_038250135.1). Lineage (GTDB taxonomy): Bacteria > Pseudomonadota > Alphaproteobacteria > Acetobacterales > Acetobacteraceae > Falsiroseomonas. The sequence continues at coordinate 15,981 of JBBSCP010000012.1, forward strand.
GTGTTCCGTGATCTCGATGCGCGACAGGCCGAGCAGATCGTCGATCAACAGCCGCATCCGCTGTGACTGCTCCGCCATGATGCCGAGGAATCGGGCGCGCGCTTCGGGGTCATTCTCGGCCGGGCCGCGCAGCGTCTCGATGAAGCCGATCAGGCTGGCGAGCGGCGTGCGCAACTCATGGCTGGCATTGGCGACGAAATCGGCGCGCATGCGCTCCACCGCGCGGTCGCGCGTGCGGTCCGAAAGCATCAGCACCAGCCGCCCGCCATCGGCCAATGCCGGCTCCATCGGAATGATATGCACGCGCAGTTCTCGCGCCACCGGCACGGGCAGGGCAATGTCGGCGAGCTGCGGGCGCCGCGCGACGCGGGCGGCGTCCACCGCCTCGGCCAGCGTCGGATGTCGCAAGGCGGCGGCCAGATCCCCGCCACCGCTGCCGGCCGTGCCGAACAGAGCGCGGGCGGCGGCATTGGCGCGCAGCGGCGCGGCGTTTTCGTCCAGCACCACCAGCGGGTCGGGCAGGGACTCGACGATGGTCTCATCGGCGCGGCGCAAGCGGCCAACGAGTTCGGCGCGCTCGCGTTGCAGCCGCGCGAGGCGGCGCACCCCCTCGGCAATCTCCTCGATCGAGGGCAGAAGTGCGAGGCCGAGCACTTCCGGCAGCTCGCCACCGCCATCCTCGGCGCGGCGCAGCGCTTCCCGCAGCCGGCGCAGATTGCCGAGCCAGATGCGCGCCACCAACAGCGCCGCGGCGATGCTGGCGGCCAGTGCCAGCAACCCCGGCCCCAACGAAACTTCTTCCGCCAGGATCAGCAGGCCGAGCGCCGCGCTCGGCACGCCGCCCACCATGAGAGCAGCGGTCAACAGCCGGCCGGCGGGGGGGGCGACCGGCATGGCGCGGCTCAGAACCCGGCCGCGCCCGGCACCGGCGCCGGCTCGACCACCATCGGCTCGGCGCCGGCGGTGAGCGCATAGACCGCGAGGCCGCGCAGCGTCTGCCCGCCGCCCAGCAGCCGCAGCGGCCCATCGGCACCGGCCAGGGCGTCCACCGCGGTGGCGGCGACCGGGTCGCGCCCGCCGGCGCGCAGCGTGCGGGCGGCGACGGCCGCAGCGTCGTAGGCCACGGCGGCGACGCGTGGCGGGGCTTCCTGGAACGCCTCGCGGTAGCGAGCCTCGAACCGGGCGCGCGAGCGGCCATCCGGGCCGGGGAACCAGGCCCCGGCCAGAGAAGGCTCGGCGGCGAGCGTGGCATCGCCGAGCCAAAGCGCCGTGCCCATCAGGCGCGGCTGCGGACCTTCGAGCCGGTCAGCGACCCAGCCGGCGGCGAAGCGGCGGGCGCGTTCGCCGGCCTCGCCGATCAGCAGCGCATCCACCTGGCGTAGCTGCGGCCGGGCGCCGGAGGCCGCCATGGTGGGATCGGCACCGCCAGGATGCAGCACGATGACCGGCGGCGGCAAGCCGAGATCGCCCACCGCCCCGCGCAGCGCCTGCGCCAGCGCACGGCCGAATTCATTGTCCACCGCGGCGAGGCCGAAGCGCTGTGCGCCCTGCTGCGCAGCGGCGGCGACGATGCGGCGCACCTGCTGCGTCGGCGTCACGCCGATTACCCACACGCCGGCTGCGGCGCGCTGCGGGTCATTGGTGAAGGCCAGCACCGGCACACCTGCGGCGCGGGCGGGGTCGGCCACGGCGGCGGTCTCGGCGCTGGTCAGCGGCCCGACCAGCACCCGCGCGCCATCGGCGATGGCCGAGCGCGCGGCGGCGGCGGCACCGGCCGGCGTGCCGCCCGTGTCGCGGGGCGCGAACTCGACGCCCGAAGGAGCCTCATCGAACAGCGCCATGAAGCTCGCATTCAGCATAGCCTGGCCGAGCGGCGCCTGGGCTCCCGACAACGGCAGCAGCAGCCCGGCTCGGGCAACCTGTGAAGCCGGCGCCTGGCCGCCAATGGGTGGGGCGAGGCCGATGAAGGACGGTCGCGGGGGTTGCGGCGCGCAGGCGCCAAGCCCCAGAAGGACCGTGCCGATAAGCGCCGTGAAGGCGTTGCGGCGTGTTGAACGGGGCAAGCGATATGACAAGCGGCGACCCTCCTGAACCTTTGCACCGGCCGATATCGCCGCGTACCGAAGCCCCGCTGGGGCTTAGCCTGGTAGCGACGCCGATCGGCAATCTCGGTGACCTGTCCTCCCGTGCCCTCGCGGTTCTTGGCGCCGTGGACGCCGTTTTATGCGAGGACACCAGGGTAACAGGCCAGATGCTGAACCGTTATGGCGTTTCTACGACGTTGCTGCCACTGCATGAGCATAACGAGGATGAAATCACGCCCCGCCTGCTCGAACGCCTCGCGCGCGGGGAGCGGCTGGCGCTGGCCTCCGATGCCGGGACACCGCTGGTTTCGGACCCAGGCTACCGGCTGGTGCGGGCGGTGATCGCCGCGGGGCTGCCGCTCACGGCAATCCCGGGGCCGAACGCCGCGGTGGTCGCGCTGACGCTGTCGGGCCTGCCGCCGCACCCCTTCCTGTTCCTTGGCTTCCTGCCACCGCGTGCCGGGCCCCGGGCCGCGGCCATCGCCCGGCACCGTGCGACCGAGCGCGCCGGCCTCTCGGCCACGCTGATCCTGCACGAAGCCCCGCACCGCCTTGCCGAGACGCTGGTCGCACTGGCCGAGGGGCTGGGCGCCGACCGCCCGGCCGCGGTGGCGCGCGAATTGACCAAGCGCTTCGAGGAGGTGCGGCGCGGCACTCTGGCCGAGCTCACAGCGCATTACGCCACGGCGGAGGCGCGAGGCGAGATTTGCGTCTGCGTCGGTCCGGCACCTGAGGAGCCGGTGGGCGAGGCCGACCTCGACGCGCAGCTGCGCGCCGCCCTCGCCCAACAGAGCGTGCGCGATGCCGCCGCGATGGTCGCCGCGGCCACGGGCCTGCCGCGCAAGCAGGTCTATGCGCGGGCCTTGGAGCTCAGCCGGGAGATCTGACTATTCGAGGATTGCGCAGCGATCCGAGGCCGCGGATGTGGTCCGCCGCAAGTGCTGCGAGCCAAGGCCGCGGATGTGGTCGCCCGGCGCTTGCGGGCACAAAGACAAGTTAGCTGAAGATATCGGCTGGGCTGTCCGCGCGCAGGCTGTCGCCAAGCTCGCCGCCGATCCTCGCCGCATCGCGCGGCGAGCCGGAGAGCTTGCGCTTCAGCAGGAAGGAGCCGTCGGCGCGCGCCACCAGGCCGGTGAGCTGCAGCGAACCATCCGCCATCATCCGCGCATGCCCGCCGATCGGCGTGCGGCAGGAGCCATCAAGCGAGCCCAGCAATGCGCGCTCGGCGGCGCTGACATAGGCGGATTCGCGGTCCTCGATGGCGGAGAGCAGCTCGCGCAGCTCCACATCATCGGCGCGGACGGTGACGCCGACGATGCCCTGGCAGGCGGCCGGGACCATCAGCTCGGCGTCGAGCACGACCGAGGCTTCATGCGCCAGGTCGAGCCTTTTCAGACCGGCAAGCGCCAGCAGCGAGGCCTCGGGCCCACCCTCCCGGTGCACCTTGGCCAGGCGCATCTGCACGTTGCCGCGAATGATCTCGACCTGAAGGTCGGGCCGGGCATGCAGAAGCTGCGACTGCCGGCGGACGCTGGCGGTGCCGATCAGCGCGCCCTTCGGCAGGCAGGCATAGGGATCCTCGGCCGAGGCGTCGCGGCAGGTCGGGCCGAGCACGATGGCGTCGCGCGAATCCTCGCGCTTCAGGGCGCAGGCGAGGACGATGCCCGGCGGCAGCTCGGTTTCGAGGTCCTTCATGCTGTGCACGGCAAAATCGATGCGGCCATCGAGCAGCGCCTCATGGATTTCCTTGGCGAACAACCCCTTGCCGCCGATATCCGCGAGCCGCTTGTCAAGCACCAGGTCGCCCGAGGTGGCGATGATATGCTCCTCGAAGGCCTTCACGTCGCGCAGCACGGGGCAGACCCGCGTGATGAGCGACAGGAAATGCCGGGTCTGCCACAGCGCCAACGGGCTGCCGCGGGTGCCGACCTTGAGCGGCAGGGTGCGGGTGGACTGGCGCGAATGCGGGTTGCCATGGATGGCGCCGCGGTGACGCAGCCCTTCAGTGCTGGCATCGAGCGAGGAAAGCAGCATGGTCAAGCGTCTCCGCAGGCGGTCAGGGTCATCGGGCTCATGCGCGGGGGGCTCATGCGCGGGCCAGCCCGAACAGATGCGCCAGATCCTTGAAGAATATCTTGATGTGCGCCACCGGATCGCGCCGCACGAGTTCCTTGTTCATGTACGCCTCCCAGGTCAGGCGCTGCACGTCCTTGTCCTGGCAGATCGAGACGAAGCGCTCGCGGCGCTTGTCCGACGAATACCAGAAGTACTGCATGATGCCGAGGATCCAGAAGACCTGACCGTGCAACTTCATGAAGCGCTTGCGCGCCTTGGCCAGCGCCCGCGCATCGCCGGTGGCGACGAATTCATGCGCGGCCTCGGCCACGAGGCGCCCGCACAGCATGGCGTAGTAGATGCCCTCACCCGAGGCCGGCGCGACCACGCCCGCGGCATCGCCGGCGAGCACGACATCGCGCCCATTATCCCACTTCTTCAGCGGCTTGAGCGGGATGGGCGCACCCTCGCGCCGGATCGTCTTCGCCTTGTCGAGACCCGTCGAGGCGCGCAACTCGCCAACCGAGCCACGCAGCGAGAAGCCCTTATGCGCGCTGCCAGTGCCGATGCTGACCTTGTCGCCATGCGGGAAGATCCAGGCGTAGAAATCCGGCGAGAGCTTGCCCTGGTAGAACACGTCGCAGCGCAGCGGATCGTAGTTCGGGGCCTCCCCTTGGGGGGCCTCGACGATCTCGTGATAGGCGAAGACGCAGGGAATTTTCTCGGCGCCCGGCACGCTCTGCTTGGCCACTTGGCTGCGTGCGCCATCGGCGCCGATCACACAGCGCGTGCGCAGGCGGATCGGCGTGCTGCCGTCCTCGGCACCCTTGGCCGTGTAGGTCACGACGGTGACGCCATCCGCGTCCCGATCCAGCTTCTCGAAGGACCCCGTGGCGCGCGTCGCACCGGCGTCGGCCGCGCGAACGCGCAAAAACTCGTCAAAGCCGTCGCGATCGACCATGCCGACATAGCCGCCATCGATCGGCATATCCACCTCGCGGTCCGACGGCGCGATCATGCGCGCGCAGTTCACACGGGCGACGAGCAAGTCCTGCGGGATGTCGAAGTCGCGGATCAGGCGCGGCGGGATGGCGCCACCGCAGGGCTTGATGCGCCCCGCCTTGTCGAGCAGCAGGACCGAACGGCCCTGCTTCGCCAGGTCGTGTGCTGCGGTGGCCCCGGCCGGGCCCCCGCCTACCACGACCACATCCCAGGTTCCTTGAGTGGCCATTTGTTTCCGCCCTTCCCCGAATATCATGCCGATGCTGATACCGATGCCCCTGGGCCCATGGGCCCGAAGCTCGGCACGCGATCCTTGGCCGCGCGCCCGATGCGCGTGGCGAGCCAGGCAGCGACCAGGAACAGGGCCGCGTCCGCCAGGAAAACCGTGACATACCCGCCCGCGGCATTGCCGGTGGCGAGGCGCCCGAGGTCGAGCACCACCGTTCCCGCCAGCCCACCCAGCCCGAAGGCGATGGCCTGCGCCGCGCCGAACATGCCCATGCGCACGCCCTCGCGCCCGTCGCGGCCCTGATTCACCAGTTGCATCATCGAGGCGATGGCCGCCGCGGCGAAGGCGCCGTTGGCCACGCCCAGCGCAAAGAAGCTTTCGTGGAGCGGGAAGGTCGCGCCGGCGATGCCCGAGGCAGCCAGCGCGATCAACAGCGCCGCGGCGCCGAGGCAGCCACCGAGGATCCAGCCGCGCAGCACGGCGATACGCCCGCCCGCGAGGCTGCCGACGATGGCAACAAGGACCATCCCCGCCAGCACGCCGCCGTGCTGCACCGAGGAGAGCCGCGTGGTCTCGCCGAGCGACATGCCGAAGACGGTGCCGGCGAAGGGCTCCAGGATCAGATCCTGCGCGCTGTAGGCCAGCATCGAGACGAAGACGAAGATGGTGAAGTGCCGCGCCTGCGGTTCGGCCCAGACCTGCCGCATGGCGACCATGAAGGGCGTGCTGGGCTTCGTCTCGCCGGCGCCGACGCGCGCGCTGTTGCCCTCGATGCCGGCCACCGCGAATACGCTGAGCAGGAAGGCGATCGCCGAAACACCCGCCGCCACCGCCACCAGCCGCTCGCCCGAATAGGGGTCAAGCAGTTGCCCGGCGAAGGCCGTCGTCAGCACGAAACCCGCGATCATCATGATCCAGACCAGCGAGGCCGCCGCCGGCTTCCGTGCCGAAGTGACGCGCGAGGCCAGCAGCACCAGCAACGATGTGCCCGCCGCGCCGACGCCGAGCCCGACCATCAGGAAGGCCACCACCGCCAGTGCAATGCCCGGCATCAGCGCCGTACCCATCCAGGCCGTGGCGATCGCCGCCAGCACGCCGCCCAGGCCCAGCACCGCCATGCCGCCGATGATCCACGGCGTACGCCGCCCGCCCTGATCCGACCCGTGGCCGAGCCGCGGGCGCATGATCTGCACCGCGTAGTGCAGCGCCACCAGCAGCCCCGGCAGCGTCGCCGGCAGAGCGTGTTCCACCACCATCACGCGGTTCAGCGCCGCCGTCGTCAGCACGACCACCGCGCCGAGGGACGTCTGCACCAGCCCGAGGCGAATGATGCCGAGCCAGCCCAGTGGAGGAAGCGAAGAAGAATGCTCGGCCGCGTTCATGGGGTGCCGCCCATATTCGCCAGCGCCGCCGCGCTCACCATCATGCCGCTCACATACAGCGTGATGCCGGTGCCGTTGTACCAGGGCGCCAGGCCGCGCGGATCACGCAGCAGCTTGCGCATCAGGAGCAACTGCGCGGCCAGCACACCGGCCACCATCGCCGCCTGCAAGGGCGCATCCCACCACAGCAGCAGCGCCGCCACCACGACCTGCGGCGCTGCCATGAACAGGCAGGCGACCTTCGCCGCGCGTTCCGCACCGAGGATCACGGGCAGCGAGCGCAGGCCGAAGCGCGTGTCGCCCTCGATCGACTTGAAGTCGTTCAGCGTCATGATGCCGTGCGCGCCAAGCCCGTAGAGCACCGCGATGACCACCACGCGCGGATCGGGCGCGGCATTCGCCAGCACCGCCGTGGCCGTGATCCAGGGCAGCGTCTCGTAGCTGAGTCCGCAGGCGAGGTTGCCCCACCAGCCATTCTTCTTCAGGCGCAGCGGCGGCGCGGAATAGATCCACGCCATCACCACCGCGAGGCAGGTGGCCGCGAAGCCCCAGGGGCCGAGTACCGTGCTGATGGCCAGCGACAGCACCGTCCAGCCGATGGCGATATACAGGCCCCAGCGGCCCGGAATGCGCCCCGAGGGGATCGGCCGCTGCGGTTCGTTGATCGCGTCCACATGGCGGTCGTACCAGTCGTTCACCGCCTGGCTCATGCCGCAGACCATCGGCCCGGTCAGCAGGATGCCGAGCGCGATCAGCGGATAGACCTGCCAGAAATCAACGCCGGCCGCGACCACGCCGCAGCCGAAGGCCCACATCGGCGGGAACCAGGTGACCGGCTTGAACAGTTCGAGCACCGCGGCGGGCTGCAGCCTGCCAGTCACCAACGCCCGCACCGCCGTGTCCGCCTGACCTGACATGTTCAGCCCTGGCCTTCATCGGCGGCGAGGTCGCCCAGCCCATAGCGGCGCAGCTTCACATAAAGGCTCTGGCGTGACAGGCCGAGCATTTCAGCGGCAGAGGCGCGGTTGTCCCCGGTCAGTTCCAGCGCCGCCTCGATGCACAGACGCTCGATCGCATCCGTTGCTTCGCGCACCAAATCCTTGAGCGGCACACGGCCGATGAGTTCCGTCAGCTGCTCGACCGAGCGCGTGGTGCCACCGGCGACGCGCGCGGGCGGGCGGAAGCGCGGGCCGATGTCGCGGATGGCGAAGCCGAAACAGGCCTCGCCGCCATTCATCACGGCAACAGCGGAAATCTCCACCTCAGACTGCGCGCCGAGATCGCCGCGCAGCGTCGTGGCGAAAAGCCGCACCGCACCGCGTGCGCGAAGGTTCGAAAGCAGCACCTCAAGCTCGACACCCTGCTGACCGAGCCAGCGATCGAGCGGTTCGCCGCGCGCCTGGTCCTCGCTGGTGAGCTGCGCCATGTCGAGGAAGGAAGCGTTGGCGGTCAGGATGCGCGCGGAACTGTCGGTGATGACGAAGGCGTCGGGCACCACCTCGATCACCTTGAGCAACTTGTTCTGCATCGCGGGGAGAACGATGTCGCTGTTGCTGCCCTGCGACAGGTTGAGCCGCACCAGGAACAGCAGCCCGCCCTCCTGCCGGAAGGTGCTCGCCGAGACCAGTACCTCCTGCAAATCCTCGCCGAGGCGCGCCCGCACATCATCGGCCCGGCCAGCGCTGCGCACCGTGTCAAGCAGCGCCTGAACCGGCGAGCGATCCTCGTCCACGAAAATCTCCGCCAGCGCGCGGCCCGGCATACGGCGCGCCCCACGGCCGAACAGGCGCTGCGCGGCCGGATTGGCCTCCATGATGCGCTGCGTCTCGGCATCGAGGATCAGCACGGGATCGACCGACATCTGGAACAGCAGGCGATAGCGGGTTTCGGCCTGGCGCAGACGCGAGTAGTCGCGCTCCATCGATTGCTGCACTTCGACCAGGCGCTGCTGCAACTGTGACACGGCGCGGAGATCCCGGCCGAAGACGATGCGCCGGCCGGCATCGCCGATCGGCGCGACCGAGCACAGTACGGGGATGGAATCGCCGCGCGCAGAAAGCTGGTTCACGTGCCGCCAGCGCGGCGTCATCAGGAAGGTCTTGTCGGCGAGCAGCGCCTCGACCTTGCTCCGGCTGTCGCGCGCCACGGTATCGACCCACGCCTTGCCGAGCCAGGTCTCCTGGCTGTCGAATTCGCGCGACAGCTCCTCGCTGCTGAAGGCGATGTCGCGAATCGCGCCCTGCTCGTCCAGCACGATGGCAAGGTCGGCCGCGGCGGCGATCAGTCCCGCCGTCGCATCCGCATCGAGGTTGCCGAGCGATTTGCGAGGCGCCCTGAATGACTTCACGAGCGCCTGCGTCCTTCAGCCTCGGCGAGCATCGTGACGCTCCAAACCGAGAAATACGTTCCATGGTGCGAGACCAAAGCGACATGTCCCGCACGCGGCCGGCCGCTCATGGTGCTGCGGCAATGCGATCCGCGTGGGGTCGCCGCCACGCTCAGCTCTCTACCGTCAGCAGGGCGAGCAGCGATTCAGCCTTGAGCGCTGCCTGCTGGCCGTCGATCGCCGTGGCATCGGCCCCCACCAGCACCGCCAGATCCGGCTGTTCAATGAATACCTTCCCGCCGACCAGCACGCCGATCTGCGGATTGCGCGAGGCGCGGCGGATATCGCGGATCGAACTCGCCAGCGTGTCCAGGCGCGAGTCGCAGGACAGCGAGAAGCCGACCATGGTGAACCATTCCTGGCGTACCATGGCCACGATCTCGCGCACCGTGGCGCCCGAACCGCTGCACACTTCCCAGCCCTGCCGGCGGAAGAACTCACCGACCATGAGCAGGCCGAAACTGTGCAGCTCCCCAGGCACGGGGGCGAGGAGGATGCGGCGCTCCTGGTCCCGGCGGCCGAAACGCGGCTGGAATGTCGCGCTGTGCTCCAGAACCACCTGCTGCAGGCAGCACAGGCCGAGGGTCACGGCGGTGAAGTCGCAGGCATCCTGGTCCCACATCTCGCCAAGGCGGCGCGCGACCGGGGCCAGCAGTCCGAGATAGACCCGCTCGAGCGGCATGCCGCGGCTGCGCAAGCCGCTGATATAGGCGAGTGCACCGGCAAGGTCGCCATGCTGGGCGAGGGCGGTGAGGCGCGTGACATCCTCGGCACTCGGCGCGGCGCCACTGATGTTGTCGATGTAGGCAGGTGGCGTCGATTCGCGCCGGGCGAGCACGAGGCGGGGAATCACGTCGTTCTCCAGCATATGGGCCAGCAAAGCGACGCGACGATGTTGGGTCGCTTGGCTTCGGCGTGTTGCCGGCGGCAGGGCGTCCGGCTCCGGGCGTTGATCCGAGGAGAGGGCAAAGTCCGCACCAGACAGGCGCATCGGCACCGCCGCATCGGCGGAGGCGTCGGTGCGCCCCTGGGTCATGTCGCCGGTCTGAATGTCGACTGCCATGGTCTTCACGGCCATTGCCTTCTCCTGTGATGCCACAATCACGCAGAGCGGGTCGTCGTGTCAATCCTGATTTACGTCAATCATGCTTGACACTCGGTGGCGGGCGCCTCTAGCCTCTCATTCAAGAGTTAAGGGTCGGGGGGAGAGTGGTGCGAAACAACCCGATCAACTGGTCTGACAATCGCCTGTTATCTCGGCCTTTCCTCGAGCGACCCGTGACCCCGTTTGGCCGCGGTGCTTTCCGGGACGAGAATTCGGGACGAGAAGCGGACCGCCTTTGATGGAGGGATGTCAAGCTATGCTGACAGCAAACGGTTTTGCCGGTTTGGTCAACGCCCTGGACGGTTCCCCCTGGGGAGCCACGGCAGGGCGTGCCGCCCGACATCCTGGCGTTGCCGAGCGGCCCCGACGGGCCCTCTATACCCCCGAGGAGCGCGTCCGCCGCGACAGCACGCGCTGGACATTGGTGCAGGGCGTGCTCGCGCCGGTGCAATTTCTCGTCTTCCTGGTGAGCCTCGGCCTGGTGCTGAACTATCTCGCCACCGGCACGGGCCTGGAAGCTGCGACCATCTCGGTCGTCGTGAAGACACTGGTGCTCTACGCGATCATGATCACCGGCTGCATCTGGGAAAAGGTGGTGTTCGGCCGCTACCTGTTCGCCCCCGCCTTCTACTGGGAAGACGTGTTCAGCATGCTGGTGATGGCGCTGCACACGGCCTACGTGCTGGCGGTGCTGACCGGCTTTGGCGAAGCGCGCGGCCAGATGTGGCTCGCGCTGGCAGCCTACGCCGCCTACGTGGTCAACGCGGTACAGTTCGTGTGGAAGCTGCGCCTCGCGCGCCTCGACGAGCAGCGCGGCAAGGCCACGCTGGGCGGTGGCTTCGCCGCATGAGGGCATCCGACGCCCTGCCGCTCTCAGGCGTCGCCACGCCGGTCTCCGCTTGCGGCGCGTCCATCCCGCCCGCCGTCGGCAGGACTGCTCCGGTGCTGCGCGAGCGCGGCCAGCATGAGGTCTTCTGTGGCCTCACGGGCATCGTCTGGCTGCACCGCAAGATTCAGGATGCCTTCTTCCTCGTCGTCGGCAGCCGCACCTGCGCGCATCTGCTGCAATCCGCCGCGGGTGTGATGATCTTCGCCGAACCGCGCTTCGCCACCGCCATCATCGATGAGCGCGACCTCGCCGGCCTCGCCGACTGCAACGCAGAACTCGACCGCGTGGTCACGAAGCTTGTCGAGCGGCGGCCGGACATCAAGCTGCTGTTCCTGGTGGGCTCCTGCCCGTCAGAGGTCATCAAGCTCGACCTTTCCAAGGCCGCGCAACGCCTGTCGCAGCGCCTGTCGCCGGGCGTGCGCGTGCTGAACTATTCCGGCAGCGGCATCGAAACCACCTTCACCCAGGGCGAGGATGCCTGCCTTAC
>JBBSCP010000013.1:0-26998 GCA_038250135.1 Acetobacterales bacterium
AGGAACATCACAGGGTCAGGCGCCCGCACGGCGATGATGCCCTCCTGCCCCGTCGGCACGCACGTGCCATCGACGCCGAGGATCGCGACCTCATGCCCCGGCACGGCGCGGCCCATGCTGCCAGGCTTCACCGGGAACATCCCCGCGCTGTTCGAGACGATGAGGTTGCATTCCGTCTGCCCGTAGAACTCGTTCATGGTGAGGCCGAAGACCTTACGTCCCCAATCGAGCATCTCCGCACCCAATGTCTCGCCCCCCGTGCCGAGGCTCCGCAGTTGGTGGCCGAATCGCGCGGGGTTGGGCACGCCGCGCATCATGCGCAGCGCCGTCGGCGGCAGGAAGGCGTTGCGCACGCCGTGTTCGGCCATCAGGTGGAAGCAGAAATCCGGATCGAATTTCTGCATGCGATGCGCGAGCACCGGCACGCCGTGGAACAGGCTCGGCAACAGCACGTCGAGCAACCCGCCGATCCAGGCCCAGTCGGCCGGCGTCCAGAACAGATCGCCGGGCTGGGGGAATCCTTCCTGCGGCAATTCCACGCCAGGCAGATGGCCGCGGAGCACGCGATGCGCATGCAGTGCGCCCTTCGGGCTGCCGGTCGTGCCGCTGGTGTAGATGATCAGCGCGGGATCATCGGGCGCGGTGGCCACGCACGTATGCGTGTCACGCGCCTGCGCCATGTCGCGCACCAAATCCTGTACGCCGGCGCCGCCGCCGATGGCGAAGATGCTGCCCAGATCGGGCAGCTCCGCGCGGATGGTGTCGAGCCTCATCAGCCCCGACTGGTCCGTCACCAGCGCTGCCGCACCGCAATCCGCAAGGCGATAGCGCAGCGCATCCGCGCCAAACAGCAGGAACAGCGGCACCGCAATGGCGCCAAGCCGGTAGACGGCGAGATGCGCCACCGCGGCCTCTGGCGATTGCGGCAGCAGCACGCCCACGCGGTCGCCGCGCCCGACGCCACGCGCGGCGAGCACATTGGCGAGGCGGCAGACGCGCCGATGCAGGACGTCGAAGGTGATGCGCTCGAAGGCGCCATCCTCATGCAGCGCGATGAGGGCCAGGCGGCCGCTGCCGTCGGCCCAACGGTCGCAGCATTCCTCGGAGATATTGCAACGCGCGGGGAGGTCCCAGCGAAAGCGGGCACGCCGCGCGGCGTAGGTCTCGCGCGGGCGCATCACGCGGGCCGCGTATCCTCGATCACCTTGCCGTCATTCGGCAACGCGCCGGGCTCCTCCAGCCGTACCTCGCCGCGCAGCCTCGTGATGCCCTGCAGGGTGCGCGCCAGGCTCTCGACCAATGCGGCGTCGCGCGCGGGGCTCTCGACGCGAAGCATCATCGTGTCGCGCGTCTCCTCGATCCCGATGACGAGGCGAGCGCGGCCAAGTCCGGGATGCGCGCGCATCACCTCCGCCACCTGCTCAGGTCGCACGAAAAGTCCTCGCACCTTGGCGGATTGATCGGCGCGGCCCAGCCAGCCCATGATGCGCGCGTTGGTGCGCCCGCAGGGCGAGGCGCCGGGCAGGATCGCGGAAAGATCGCCTGTCGCGAAACGGATCAGCGGATAGGTCCGGTCGAAGCTGGTGACGAGCACCTCGCCTACCTCGCCTTCCGGCACGGGATCGCCGGTGCCGGGGCGAACGATCTCGACCAACACATCCTCGTCGCAGATCAATCCCTCTCGCGCATCCGACTCATACGCGATCAAACCGAGATCCGCCGTACCGTAACTTTGCAACACGGTCATGCCGCGCGACGCGTAGAAGCTGCGCAACGCCGGCAGATAGGCGCCGCCCGTGACATGCCCAAGGTGCAACGACGAAAGATCGAGGCCGAGTGCATCGCCGGCGTCGAGGATCGCCTTGAGGAATTCCGGTGTGCCGCTATAGCAGGCGGGGTGAAGATGTGCCGCGGCGCGCGCCTGCGCCTCGGTATTGCCAGGCCCGGCAGGAAATACCGGACAGCCGAGGGCACGCGCGCCTTCCTCCAGCATCATGCCGGCGGGTGTGAAGTGATAGGCGAAGCAATTGTGCAGCAGCATGCCGCGCCGCAGCCCTGTGGCATGAAGCGCGCGCGCAAACCGCCAGGGATCGGCGCCCGCCCCCTGCGGCTCATGGATCGGGCCGGGCGAGACGAAAACGCGCGACAGATCGGCGAAGGGCGCGGCCGTGAATCCACCAAGCGGCGGCGCGGCGGCCTGCGCCTCGATCAGCGCCGATTTGCGCGTGACGGGCAGGCGGGCGAGCGCGGCAGGATTGGTAACGTCATGGGGATCCACATCGGCCAACAGCACGGCGTAGGCGGGCGCATGAGCCTTGGCATGCGCGACCTGGAGCGGCAGGTGATGCACCAACTCCGCCGCACGCTCATCGGCGCTGCGGGTTTCGCGATTATCGAAATGTGTGGTCACAGCCAGCGTTTCCGGCGCTTGTAGGACTTCAGATTACGAAAGGATTTGCGATCCGCCCCATGGCCGCCAAGGTAGAATTCCTTGACATCCTCATTGTTCGCCAACTGCTCCGCGCTGCCATCCAGCACCACCTTGCCCTGCTCCATGACATAGCCGTGGCTCGCGACGGAGAGCGCCATGCGGGCATTCTGCTCGACGAGCAGGATGGTGATGCCGAGATCCACGTTCAGCTTGCGGATGATGCCGAAAACCTCCTTCACCAGCAGCGGCGAGAGGCCCATCGAGGGCTCGTCCATCAGGATCAGCTTCGGCCGCGCCATCAGCGCGCGCCCGATCGCGAGCATCTGCTGCTCGCCGCCGCTGAGATAGCCGGCGAGGCCCGTGCGCTCCTTCAGGCGCGGGAAGTAGTCGTAGACCATCTCGATATCGCGCTTCACCCCGTTGTCGGAGCGCGTGAAGGCGCCGAGGCGAAGGTTCTCCAGGCAGGTCATGTCGCTGATGATCCGCCGCCCCTCCATCACCTGGAAGATGCCGCGCCGGACGATCTGATGCGCCTCGATCCCGTTGAGGCGTTCGCCGGCGAAGCGCACCTCGCCGCGCGTGATCTCACCTTCCTCGGATTTGAGCAGGCCGGAGATGGCCTTCAGCGTGGTGGATTTCCCCGCGCCATTGGCGCCGAGCAGTGCGACGATCTTGCCCTTCGGCACAGCCAACGACAGGCCGCGCAACACGAGGATGACGTCGTTGTAGACGACCTCGATGTTGTTGACCTCGAGCAGCGGCGGCTCCGTTGCCGGAGCCGCCTTCACCGCATCGAGGGTTGCGCCCTCACTCACCAGCCAAGCCAATCGGCGCGACGCGCGAGTTCGATCGTCGTCACCGGTTCGAGCCGCATGGTGCCAGCGCGCATCAGATCATCCACGCTGCCCTGCACCGTCGGGCCGCCGACCACCGCGCGGTACAGCGCCACGCGCAGCGTGCCGCGATGGTCCTGTGGCGTGAAGGTCGAGGGACTGCAGACGCCCTCGAAGCCGCGCGGCACCCAGTTCTGCCGCGCGTAGAAGCCGTCACGCGTGCGCTCCCCGTTCACCTCGCCGCCATTCGCAGCGGCAGTCTCCATCGCTTCCACCATCAGCATGGCACTGCATACGCCGGCCAGATAATGGACCGGCCTGTAGGCGGTGCCGGCGGCATCCGAGGTGCGGCTGATCTCACGCATCGTCGCCATGCCTGGCGCGTCCTGGCCCCAAACGGCGCCGGTGCGGACCGGGAAGACCACGCCATTGGCCGCTGATCCAGCGGCCTTCATCGCATTCTCATCCATGCCCCAGACATTGCCGAGAAACTGCACCTGCACGCCGGCCGTCTGGCAGGCGCGCAACACCGAAATGTTCGACCCCGCCGTATTGCCGAGATAGGCGTAGTTGGCGCCGCCGCTACGCAACGTCAGGCACTGCGCCGTGTAATCGCCCGGCGTCAGCGCGAACTGGATGGCGGGCAGAACGTCGAAGCCAAGCTCGCGCGCCAGCGTCTCACCCGCTTCCTTGGGTGAGTTCGGGTAGGGGTGGTTGGCGCCCATGTGGACATATTTCGGCCTGCCCTGCTGGCCGCGCGTCTTCCAGTCATCCGCCGCCCATTGCAGCATGGCGCGCAGCGCGTCCGAATACGATGGGCCATAGAAGAAATTGAACGGGGCAGCCTCGACACCCTGCCTGCCGGAACGCCCGGCCGCGTCGGTCAAGGCGGCGGAATAGGAGCCGCTGATATAGGGGATGCGGTCGCGCGTGACGAAGCGGATCAGCGCCTCGGTGTCCACCGTGCCCCAGCCCTGGATCGCGACCACGCGGTCGCGCGCCCAGGCATTGTACTGGCTGACGGCGCGCGGTGCCTGATAGCCGTAATCGACACCGCTGACGGCCAGCGGACGGCTCGCGATACCGCGGCGCGCCGAGTTGACCCAGTTCATCGCGTCCGCGACGCCCTGGCCGTAGGGCAGGCCGACATCCGAGGTCGGGCCCGAATTATCCATCAGGTGGCCGACCGGAATGCGTTGCTGCGCCAGGGCCGGCAGCGCCATGGCCAGGGACGCCACGGCCAGGGACGCCACGGCGCCCAATAGCAGGTTTCTCATGCTCATCAGCTTTCCTCCCAAAATGCCGGACTTCAGGCCGGCTAGTGTGAATAGGGGTAGAGTTTCCAATACGCCTTGATAAGGCGCCAGCGTCTTGCGAGCCCATCGGGCTCGAAGATCAGGAACAGCATGATGGTGGCGCCGAGCGCCATCTCGCGCAGGTAGCTGAGCGAGTTGCCAAGCCGCAGCGCACGGTCGATCGCGCCGCCGGCAAGCAGGTCGGCGCCCCATTGGGTGACCTCTGGCAGCATCACCATGAAGGCCGCGCCCATCAGGCTGCCCATTACCGATCCCAGCCCGCCGATGATGACCATGCCGAGGAACTGGATGGAGAAGAGAATGTTGAAAGCCTCCACGCTCACGAACAGCAGGTAGTGCGCGTAGAGCGCACCGCCGATGCCGGCATAAAGGCTCGCGATGCTGAAGGAGAGCGTGCGGTAGTAGGCAAGGTTGATGCCCATCATCTCGGCCGAGAGGTAGTGGTCCCGCACCGCGACCAGGGCGCGGCCATCGCGCGAGCGCATCAGGTTGGCGGCACCCGCGAACATGATGATGACGTAGAACAGCGTGAGGTAGAAAAAGCTCTCGTCGCGATCGAAGGCGAAGCCGAACAGCACGGGGCTTTCCGTCATGCGTCCGGCGACGCCGCCGGTGAACCAGCGGGCACGGGCGAAAAAATCCTCGAGGATGAACTGCGCGGCAAGGGTGGCGATGGCGAGGTAGAGGCCCTTCAGCCTGGCCGCCGGCGCACCGAAGATGGTGCCGATCAGCGCCGTGACGATGCCCGCGAGCGGTATGCAGAGCATGACCGGGATGTGGAAGCGTTCATGCAGATAGGCCGAGGTGAAGGCGCCCAACCCGAAAAAGGCGGCATGGCCGATGCTGATCTGCCCGGTGAAACCGACAAGGATGTTGAGGCCCAGCGCGGCGATGCCCATGAAGCCGATATTGATCAGCAGCGACAGCTCATAGCGGCCGAGGACCAGCGGCGCGCCGCACAGCAGCACGATGCCGATCAGCAGCGCGAGGCGACTGTTGCGTGTGGGGAAGATGGTGGTGTCGGCCGCGTAGCTGGTGCGGAAATCACCGCAGGGGGTCATGGCGTTCATGGGCTAGACGCGCTCGATATTCTTGGTGCCGAACAGCCCGTAGGGCTTGATCAGCAGGATCAGCACCAGCGCGTAGAAGGGCGCGATCTGGAACATGTTACCCCAGTTCAACCATTCGCTGTCGATGTAGTGCGCCCAATTCTCAAGCAGACCTACGATGATGCCCCCCAGCACGGCGCCGAGGATTGAATCGAGCCCGCCGAGGATCACCGCCGGGAAGACCTTGATGCCGTAGAAGGACAGCGCGGAGGACACGCCGTTCACCACGCCCACCACCACGCCCGCCACGGCCGAGACCGTGGCCGAGATCGCCCAGCTCATCGCAAACACCTTCGGCACCGACACGCCCAGCGATTGCGCCACCTGCTGGTCGAAGGCCGTCGCTCGCATCGCGAGCCCGTGCTTGGACGCCGTGAAGAACCAGCCGAAAGCCGCCATGATGAGCAACGAGATACCCAGGCTCATCAGATACACTGTCTGCACTTCAAGCCCGAGCACGTTAACCCGCTCGACCGCGAAGATCGGCGGAAACGGCTTGGCAAACACGCCGAAGATCCACTTCATCAGCGCCTGAAAGAAGATGCCAAGCCCGATCGTCGCCATGATCACGCTGATCACCGGCTCGCCGATCAGCGGCCGCAGCACCACCACCTGCAGCACCACGCCGAAGATCGTCATGAAAACCAGCGTGAACAGGAAGCCGGCATAGAAGGGCAATTGCCATTCGGTCAGGAACCACCAGCACATCCAGGCGCCGACCAGCAGGAATTCGCCCTGCGCGAAGTTCACCACCTGGGAAGCCTTGTAGATCAGCACGAAGCTCATCGCGACGACGCCGTAGAGCGTGCCCACGATCAGCCCGTTCAGCGTGAGTTGCAGCAGCAGCGACCAGTCCATTCTGCCTCTCCTACGCCGCGGCCCTGGAGGGTGCTGCGGTGTCGCTGCGCATCACGCGCAAGGTCGTGCGGATGCGCTGCTTCGTACCGTCCTGGAAGGCGATGGTGGTGTCCACCGGAATCGCGTCATCGCCACGGTAGATCGCCGTGATGATGTCGCCGTACTTTTGCGCGATCACGCCACGCCGTACCTTACGCGTGCGCGTCAATTCCTCGTCATCCGCGTCCAACTCCTTGTACAGCAGCACGAAATCCCTCAGGCGCTGCGTTTCAGGAAGCGTGGCGTTGATGCGTGTCACCTCGGCGCGCAGCAGATCCAGCACCTGCGGCCGCGCGGCCAGATCCGAATAGGTGGTGAAGGCGATGCGGTTGCGTTCCGCCCATTGGCTGACGATCGGAAAGCGGATGCAGATCATCGCCGCGAGGTGCGACTGCCCGGCGCCGAGCACCACGGCCTCCGCCACAAAGGGCGAGAATTTCAGCTTGTTCTCGATGTATTGCGGGCTGAAGCGATCGCCGCCAGTGGTCTGCGCAATGTCCTTGATGCGGTCGATGACAACGAGTTGCCCGGCCTTGTCGAAATAGCCGGCGTCGCCGGTGTGCAGCCAGCCCTCCCGCAGATCGGCCGGTGCCTCGCCGCCAAGGTAGCCGGCGAACATGTTGGGGTGGCGCGTCACGATTTCGCCCACACCATTCGCATCTGGCGCGTGGATGCGGATCTCGATGCTGTCGTCGAAGCCCACCCCGACCGTGTCGAAATCCACCTGGCCTGGACGATGCAGCGTATAGGCGCCGAGCAACTCGGTCTGGCCATAGAGCTGCCGCAGCGGCACGCCCATCGCCTGGAAGAAGCGGAAGGTCTCCGGCCCCAGCGCCGCGCCGCCGGTGGCCGCGGAGGTCAGCTTCGAGAAGCCGAGCCGGTCACGCAGTGCGCGGAACAGCAGCGTATCCGCCATGCCAGAGCGCCTGCCCTTCGCCACGCCCTCCAGCCCCAGCTTCATGCCGATCTCGAACATCCGCCGCTTGAGCAAGCTCGCATCCATCACCCGCGCGCGCACCTCGGCGGCGAGCGATTCCCACACGCGCGGCGCGAACAGCACGAAGCTCGGCCCGATCTCGCGGAAATCGGCCATCATCGTCTCCGACTCCTCGACGAAGTTGACCTTCATGCGGGCGATCAGGCCCCAGCCGAGCACGTAGATCTGCTCCATGATCCAGGGCAGCGGCAGGACGGAGACGTATTCGTCGTGCGGGCCTTTCGGATCCGCCTGGAGATAGGCCCGGCAATGCCGCACCAGCGCGCCGGCGCTCAGCATCGCGAGCTTCGGCCGCGCCGTGGTGCCGGAAGTGGTGCAGAGCACCGCGATCTCCTCCGCATCCTGTGCCGCCAGCAGTGCCTCATAGTCGGCCGGGTCCTCCGAGGCGCCGATCTTGCAGAGCCCCTCGGCGGAGATCAGCCGCGGGTCGTCCAGCTTGCGCATGCCGCGCGGGTCGCTGAAGACAATGCGCCGCAGTAACGGCAGGCGCTCGGACGCTGCGAGCAGCTTGTCCACCTGCTCCTCATCCTCGGCGAAGACGTGGGTCGCGCCGCTCATTTCCAGCAGATAGGCGACCTCGTCCTCCAGCGCGTCGCGGTACACGCCAAGGCTGCGACAGCCCAGCGCATGCGCGGCGATCTCGGCCATCACCCAGTCGGGGCGGTTGTCGCCGATCATGGCGATCACCTCGCCGCGCTGCACACCAAGGCGCTTGAGGCCAAGGGCGAACAGCCGAGTGCGGTCGTGATACTCGGCCCAGGTGAAGGCGCGCCAGATGCCGAACTGCTTCTCCCGCAGCGCGACCTCCTGGCCGTGCTGCGCCGCATTGTGCGCAAGCAGGCGAGGCAAGGTGTCGAGCGCGCTCACGCGTCAAGCTCCGCCGGGTTGGGCACATCATCGACGTCGCCGAGATAGGCGCGCCGCACCTGCGGATGGGCCATCACCTCCGATGGCAACCCTTCCGCGATCTTGCGACCGAAATCGAGCACCATGACGCGGTGGGAGATGTCCATCACCACGCCCATGTCGTGCTCGATCATCAGGACGGTCATGCCCCATTCCTGGTTGAGATCGATGATATAGCGCGCCATGTCCTCCTTCTCCTCGAGGTTCATGCCGGCCATCGGTTCGTCGAGCAGGATGAGTTTCGGCTTCAGGGCGACCGCACGCGCCAGCTCCACGCGCTTGCGCAGCCCGTAGGGCAGCGTGCCGGCCTGGGCCTTTCGCACATGCTGGATCTCGAGGAAATCGATGATCTCCTCCACTTCGCGGCGATGCGCGAGCTCCTCGCGCTGCGCCCCACCCCACCAATAGGCCATGCCGCGCAGGAAACCCGAGCGCAGCAGATGGTGGCGGCCGACCATGATATTGTCGAGGACGCTCATATGCCCGAACAGTGCCAGGTTCTGGAACGTCCGCCCGATGCCGAGGCCGGCGCGGCGGTTCGGGCCAAGCTTCGTGATCTCCTGCCCCTGGAACAGGATGCGGCCCTCGGTCGGGCGATAGCGGCCCGAGATGCAGTTGACCATGGAGGTCTTGCCCGCACCGTTCGGCCCGATGATGGAGAAAATCTCCCCGGCACGGACGTCGAACGCCACATCGGTCAGGGCGCGAACGCCCCCGAAACGAAGGCTGATCCCCTCAACGGCGAGGATGCTCTCCCCTTCTGCCACGCACCCCCCCAAAACTGTCTGCTTGGGGGAAGTCTAGGCACGGCGAAAGGCGCGCGGCAACCGCTGACATCGGCGCGGCGGGGGCCGCTGGAACTGTGACCGATCAGGTGCCGTTGCGCAGCCGGAGCGCCAGCGGCGGATCATCGGTCGCGAAGATATCCACGCCGAGCTCCAGCACCCGCCGGATCGAACCCGCATGGTTGGCCCCCCAGGTGCCGAGCCTGAGCCCCGCACCGCGGCAGGCGGCCAGCATTTCGGCATCGATCGCGCTCTCGGCCATGCCCACTTCGGGAATGCCATGCGCACTCGCCACCGCCAGCATGCCGGGGATGCCGATGTCGCGTAGCGTGGAGAGTTCCAGCAGCCAGGCCACGCCCGCCAACCCGCCGGCGCCCTGTGCCTCGGCCACGGTATCGGCCTGGAAGCCGATGATCCAGCTGCGCCGCCGCTGCCCTGCCGCATCGATCGCGGCGAGCGTCTTGCCCACGATGCCCGGATAGGCCCGGTGCTGGCCATCCGTCTTGATCTCGATTCGCGGCGTCACCGGGGAGGGTGCCAGGATGGCGAGGTATTCGGCCAGCGTCGGCGGTGCCTCCCCCTGTGTGCCCTTCACGCGCAGCCGCCGGAAATCGGCGAGGTCGATCTCGGCGACACGGCCGGTGCCGTCGCTGGTGCGGTCGAGCGTGGCGTCGTGCATCACCACCACCACCCCGTCCCTGGTCAGGTGGACGTCGCATTCCGCCTGTTCCACAGCCAGTCGCGCCGTCTCACGAAAGGCGCGGGCGCTGTTTTCTGGCCAGAGGAACAGCCCGCCGCGGTGGCTGGCGATCTGGACGGGTTCGTCATGGGGCGCGATCATGTCATCATCCTGACCAATGAGTGTGCCATGCGGAAGGGGTCGCGGTGGCGCAACCTCATCAGGACCGGGGCCGCCGGCCGACCAACCAGCTGCCCCGACCCCGTTCCGGTGCCGATCTGTGAGGAAGTATGACCCTAGTCCTGGTGATCCATCGCCCCGACGCCGAGTTGGCCGCCGCGGCGGACATGCGCGCCGCCCTGCGAGATGCGATCTGGGAGGTCGCGGAGGCGCATTGGGTCTTGGGCGAGGACGCGGTGATGGCAGCCACCGACCTTTCACCCGGCTACCTGCTCGGCCATTTCAGCCGCGCCATCGCCCGGCGCGGCCACAAGGCGCCGGGCCAGCTGCTCGTGGTGCCCTTCGCCCCCCGCAGCGCCTTCGCCGGCCTGCCCGCCGAGGCGGAAAGCTGGGTGCGGGCGCAACTGGACTGATCGCCCGGGGTTTCAACGCGGGGCATCGAGCATGTTGAGGCGGCTTCACTCCACGCCCACCACGTGCGCAAGATGGGTGAAGACTTCGCGTTAAGGTTGCCGCAAGGCCCCGGATGCTTGCTATAAGGTCTGTTGGGCGGTGGAAGCATATGGCGGCCGCGTGGTGCCGGGACGCGAACTGCGACTTGGGGAACGGCCGTGGGGCCGCTCTCGTGAGGCGTAGGACGTGCCACGCGGTCCCAAATATGGGTTGACCGAGGATGGAAATTCTCAATCCAGGGGCGTTGAGGATGCAGGGGTTCGACTGGCGGCGACACGGACCAAGCGGATCGGGGGGCTTCGCCTGGCTGCGCCGTTTCGCGCGATTGCCGCTGCTGCTGGGCCTTTGGCTGGGCCTTGTCGTGACGAGCATGGCCGAGGCGCAGCAGCCGATTCGCCTGAAGGTGGTCGGCGGGCTCGCCGATGTCAGCCAGTATCTGCGCTACGAGGAACCCTTCTGGCGCACCCGCATCACCGAGCTGACCGGCGGGCGCGTGATCGCGGAAATCGCGCCCTTCGACCGCAGCGGGATCCGCGGGCAGGAGATGCTCCAGCTGATGCGTCTCGGCGTGGTGCCTTTCGGCACGGTGCTGCTGGCGGTGGTGGCGACCGAGGAGCCGGAATTCAACGCCGTGGACCTGCCGGCGCTCTCGCCTGACATGCGCACGCTGCGCCAGACGGTGCGCGCTTTCCGCCCGCATCTGGAACAGGTGCTGCGCGACCGCTACCAGATCGAATTGCTTGGCGTTTACACCTACCCCGCCCAGGTTGTGTTCTGCGCCCGTCCCTTCGCCGGCCTTGCCGATCTCGCCGGGCGGCGCATCCGCACCTCCTCGGTCGGGCAGTCGGAACTGGTGCAGGCGCTCGGCGCCACGCCGGTGATGACCCCCTTTGCCGAGATGGTGCAGTCAATGCGCCGGGGCGTGGTGGAATGCGCCATCACCGGCACACTGTCGGGCAATGCCGTCGGGCTGCATGAAGTGACGAGCCATGTGCACGCCATGGCGCTGACCTGGGGAATTTCGATCTTCGGGGCGAACCAGACCGCCTGGGCGGCTCTTTCCGAGCCGATCCAGCAGATCCTGCGCCGGGGCGTGGCTGGGCTGGAGGAGGAAATCTGGGCGGCCGCGGACGGCGAGACCGGCGAGGGCCTGGCCTGCAATGCCGGCCTGCCAAGCTGCACCACCGGCCGTCGCGGCCAGATGACGGTGGTACCAGTCAGCGCCGCCGATGAGGAACGCCGCCGGCGGCTGTTGACCGAAGTCGTGCTGCCGCGCTGGGTTGGCCGCTGCGGCAGCGATTGCGTCGATGCCTGGAACGAAAATCTTGCCAAGCTGCTCGGCATTCGGGCACGGATGGAATAGCGCGCAGCCCATACAGAACGCTCGCCTCCTCCGCCTGGCCGTCATGGCCGCAGCCTTCGCCATCCTGCGGGCCCAGCTGGTGGCGACGGTACTGCTGCTGGAACGCGCGCGCGACGCGGCGCTGACCTCGGCGACGGATACGGCCAGCCGTGTGGGCCGTGCCGTGGAAGCCTCCATCAACCGCAGCTTCGTGCAGGTCGATGCGATGCTGGCCGGCCTGCCCGCCATCCTTGCGCCCGCTATCCGTGAGGGCCGCTTCGACGCCGCGGGCGCGAGCCGCGTGATGCGCGAGTTGAACAACCAGAACTTCACCTTCCGCGACGTGCTGCTGGTGGGCGCCGACGGCATCCCGATCGCCACCTCCCTGATCGTCTCCCGCCGCCGGCCGCTGCCCTTGGCCCTTGGCTCGGCCTTCTTGGACACCGGTCCGAATGCGGGCGGCGTGATGATCGGCGGGCCGGTGCGCAACCCGGCCACCGGCGAATGGGCGCTGTTCTTCGCCCGACCTTTGACGATGCCGGGACTCGGCGCGGTGACGGCGGTGGCCGAGGTTCCGGTGCAGGTCGTGACCTCGCTTCTGGCCCTGGGCGGCGATGTACCGGGGCTGCGCGTCACGCTGGAACGCGATGACGGCACGCTGCTCGCCGCCCTGCCGCATGATGAGACGCGCATAGGCCGCCGCTTGCAGCCAATCTCGCAGACCTTCGGCGGAGCTGGCACAGCCGTCAGTCGCTTCAACGGCGAACCCGTGCTGTTCATCGTGCGGCCGACGCTCTACCCGGCCCTGTCGATCTCGGCGACCATCGAGCGCAGCCAGGCGCTGGCCGGCTGGGCCGCGGACCGTGAACGCGCGCTGATCGTCTCGGCAGCCTTCGCAGCCCTGGTGCTGGCCCTCGCCGCCGCCCTGCTGCTTGGCCTGCGGCAGCGCGAGAAGGTAGAGGCCGAGCGCGCCCGCTGGCGCCGCACGCTGGAGAACGCGCTGGAGAGCATGTCCGACGGCTTCGTGATGTTCGGCCCGGAAGACCGGCTCATCGCCTGCAACCAACGCTACAGGGAATTCTATTCGATCTCGGCGCCGTTCATCCTGGCCGGCACCGCCTTTCGCGACATCATGCGCGAAGGCGCGCGGCGCGG
Organism: Acetobacterales bacterium; assembly: GCA_038250135.1. Classification (GTDB taxonomy): domain Bacteria; phylum Pseudomonadota; class Alphaproteobacteria; order Acetobacterales; family Acetobacteraceae; genus Falsiroseomonas. Next base: position 13,084 of record JBBSCP010000013.1, read on the forward strand.
GCAGTATCCCCAGGCGGTCGGCGATATCGAGGCCTTCATCGACGAGATGGATCGTTGGCGGCATGCAAACAATCCGCCGATCGAGCGGCTGCTGCCGGATGGGCGCTGGGTGCTGATCACCGAACGCAGCACGCCCGATGGCGGCACGGTGGGCATCCGCACGGACATCACGCCGCTGAAGCGCGCGATGGAGGAACTCGCCAGCGCCCGCGACAACGCTCGCGCGGCCGGCGAGGCGAAAAGCCAGTTCCTGGCGCGCATGTCGCATGAACTGCGCACGCCACTGAACAGCGTGCTCGGCTTTGCCCAGGTGCTGCTGCGCGACCCCGGGCTGACGCCCGAGCAGCGCGACCAGGTGAACATACTGCACGAGGCCGGGCGCCACCTGCTGGAACTCGTCAACAGCCTGCTCGATCTGTCGAAGATCGAAGCCGGCAAGCTCGACCTGCATCTGCGCCACATCGCGCTCCGCCCGCTGCTTGAGGCCTGCGCCGGGCTGCTGGCGCCGGAGGTGGAGCGCAAGGGGCTGACCTTCACCCTGGAAATCGCCCCCGGCACGGCCGAGGCGGTGGACGCCGATGCCACGCGGGTGCGCCAGATGCTGCTGAACCTGCTGTCGAATGCGGTGAAGTTCACCCCCGCCGGCGGGCGCGTGGTGCTGCGCGCCGCCCCCCTGCCCGCGCCGGCCGATGGCATCCGCATCGAGGTGCAGGACACCGGCCCGGGCGTGCCGGCCGAGAAGCGGCACCTGCTGTTCGAGGATTTTTCGCAGCTTTTCCCCGTAACCGGCGAGGGTGCGGGCACCGGGCTCGGCCTCGCCATTTCGGCCCGGCTCGCGGAGGCGATGGGCGGGCGGATCGGCTGCGACAGCGAAGCCCGGGCGGGCGCGCTGTTCTGGGTGGAATTGCCGCTGAAGGCCGTGCCCCTGCCCGTGGTGCCGGAGGCCCCGCCTGCCGCCAGCCTTTCCGAGGGTGGGCTCGGCCGGCGCCTTCGCGTGCTGGTCGCCGATGACGTCGCCGCCAACCGAATGGTGGCGCGCGCCATGCTCGTCGCGGCCGGGCATCGCGTGGACAGCGCCGCCGACGGCGCCGAGGCACTGGCCGCGGTGGCGCGCGAGACCTACGACGTCGTGCTCATGGACCTCCAGATGCCGGTGATGGACGGGCTGGAAGCCACGCGACGGATTCGCGCGCTCGATGGCGGGCGGGCCAGCGTGCCGATCCTCGCTGTCACCGCCTCCGCCCTGCCCGAGCAGGTCCAGGCTTGCCGGGAGGCCGGCATGGACGGGCACCTCGCCAAGTCGATCGACCGTGAAAGCCTGCTCGCTGCCGTCACGAGCCTGGCCGACGGCGGCACCCTGGCCGAGGCCACGCGGCAGCCGGTTTCGGAACTGCGCCAGCCGCTGCTCGACCAGGCGGCGCTGCTGCACCTCGCCGCCGATATCGGGCCGACGGCGGACATGGTGATCGGCGAATTCGTGGACGAGTTGCGCCTGGGCCATGAAACTCTTTCGGCGCCGGGCATCGTTGAGGATCTGCCGCGGCTGCGCCATGCAGGGCACCGGCTTCTTGGCGCCGCCCGCACGCTCGGCGCGCGCCGCCTGGGCGAGGCGGCCGAGGCGATGCAGGCCGACATCCATGCCGGGCGCAACCCTGCCCCGGCACTCAAGCTGGTGATCGAGATCGCCAATGCCACGCTGCCGCTGCTGGTCGTGCCGCTGGAGCGCAACCCGCACAACGATGCCGGCCCGCTGCGCGGCGGCAAGCTCGCCACGCAAGGGGCGGGCGATTAAAGCACGTTTGGTTCAAACGGAATCGTTTGAACCAAAGTCCGTGCTTTAGATTCAGGTGTTTATAGCGCACGAAATCGGTTCAATTGAACCGATAGTGCGCTAGGGCAGGCGATCAAGGCAACGCGCTGATACGGTTGCCGAGCAGGTCGAAGAAGCCCTCGGCGTCCAGCGTTTCCAGCACGCCGCAATTGGGCTCCAGGCCGAGCCTTGCCCAACGGTCGATCACGGTGCGACCGCGACTCGGGCCAGGCCCGCAATCCACCTCCAGATGCGCCGCCCGCCGCGTGAACAGCCCAGGCGCCAGCAGCCAGGCGATGGCGCAGGGGTCGTGCAGCGGAAAGCCCCGAAACTCCATGCGACGGGAGGGCGGCAGAGCGCGCAGGATATCTCGCGCCGCACGCCAGCAGGCGCCGCCAGGGCGCGCCTGCATCCCCTCGACCAGCGCTGGCGTCACGAAGGCCTGCGCCGTGAGGTCGAGCGTAGCCAACGTGAGCTTCACGCCGAGGCGTGCCAGGATGGCCAGCGCGTCGGGGTCGTTCCAGGCGTTGAATTCGGCAGCCGGCGTGATGTTGCCCTCTGCCCAGGCGCCCGACATCAGCACGATCTCGGCCACGCGGCTCGTCAGTGCAGGCTCGGTTGCAAAGGCCAGCGCGAGGTTCGTCACCGGACCAAGGCCGACCACCGTGACCGAGCCTGGCGCGGCCGCCCGCAGCAGGTCGCGGATGGCATCCGCCGCGATGCCCGGCGTGAGCGGCGGGCCTTCCGGCAGGACAACGCCGCCGAGCCCATCCTGGCCATGCACCGCGACCTCGGCGCGGAAGGGCGCCATCAAGGAACGCTCGGCACCGGCGACGATGGGGATGGCGCGGCCGGTCAGCCCGACCACGGCGCGCGCATTGGCCGTGGTGCGGTCGAGCCCGACATTGCCGCCGGCGACCGTGATCAGCCGCACATCGAGCTCCGGCGAGGCAAGCGCGAGCCACAGCGCGATGGCATCATCCGTGCCGGGATCGCAATCGATGATGGTGGGGATCATGCCAACTCACTCTCGACAAGGCTGCACCAGAAGGCGGCGCCATGGGTCAGCGCCGCGTCGTTGAAGTCGAACTGCGGATTGTGGTGGAACCCCTCGGGATGCACCGGTGCGCCGGTGCCGAGCCAAGCATAGGCGCCGGGGAGACGCGCGAGAAACTCGGAGAAATCCTCGCCGGCGGTGATCGGCACGTGGTCGTCCTGCACGGCGATGGCAGTGCCAGTGGCGGCACGAACCATCGCGGCGGCCTGCGGCGCATGGTTCACCGTCGGCGCGAGGCGGTAAAGATAGCGCGGTGCAGCAGTGACGCGATGCGCCATGGCGGTGGCCTCGGCGATCTCGCCGATGCGGCGCGCCAGATGCGCGCGCACCTCCGCGGTCAACGCGCGCGCCGTGCCCTTCACATAGACCAGTGCGGGGATGACGTTGGGCGCGGCCGGATCGCCGGCGGCGATGTGCCCCACGCTGACCACGCCCGTCGCCAGCGGGTCGAGTTCCCGCGACGCGATCATCTGCAAGGCCGAGATGAACTGCGCCGCGGCGAGCGTGGCATCGGTGCCGAGATGCGGCTTCGCGCCATGCGTGCCGGCGCCGCGGAACGTCACTTCCCAGGTGTCAGAACTCGCCAGCACGGGCCCCTTCGGCACGGCGATGGTGCCCAGCGGCAGCCCCGGCAGATTGTGCAGGCCATAGACGGCATCGACGGGAAAGCGATCAAAAAGCCCCTGCTCGACCATCGCCCGCGCGCCACCGAGCGATTCCTCGGCCGGCTGGAAAATCAGCTGCACCGTGCCGGCGAAGCGCTCGCGATGCGCGCTCAGCCACTGCGCGGCGCCGAGCAGCATGGCGGTGTGGCCATCATGCCCGCAGGCATGCATGCGGCCGGGCGTTGCGCTGGCGTAGGGCAGCCCCGTCACCTCGGTCATCGCCAGCGCGTCCATATCGGCACGCAGCCCGATGGCGCGGTTGCCGGGGCGCCCGCGCAGCGTGCCGACCACGCCGGTGCCGGCCAGCCCCTCGCTCACCTCGATCCCCCAGCCTCGCAGCAGATCGGCGACGATCGCCGCCGTTCGATGCTCCTCGAAGCCGAGTTCGGGATGGCAGTGCAGATCCTGGCGCCATTCGGTCATGCCGGGCAGCAAGGGCGCGAGGGCGTCGGGCTCGGGCAAGATGGCGCTCCGGTTGCGGTGAGCCGGTGCAACATGGCACGATGTCGGCAGCAAGCCCAACGGATGAAGATGGCCTTCTGGCAGCATTTCGGCGTGCCTTGCGCCGCCCCCGGCCTGTACCGCGAGCGCTTCCCCGCCACGCTGCCGGAAGGGATGAGCCTCGATCTGCCGCTGCGCGATTTTTCGGGCTTCGCCGTCGCCGGCTTCATCGCCAACCAGGCGAGCTTCGCGGTGGTCCGCCGCCTCGCCGGCTGGATGACCGAGGTGGCGCGGCCCTTTGGCGCCGAGGTGGTGGTGGGGCTGCCGAGCCTTGGCCAGGTCTTCGCGCCGCTGGTGGCGGAGGGGCTGGGCCACCCAAACTGGGTCGCGCCCGGCTGGTCGCGCAAGCGCTGGTACGAGGAGACGCTGAGCGTGCCCGTGCACTCCATCACCTCGCCGTTGGAGCGCCGTCTCTGGCTCGACCCACGGCTGCTGCAACGCCTCGCCGGCAAGCGCGTGCTGCTGGTGGATGACGTGGTCTCGACCGGCGCCTCGGCGCTGGCGGGGCTCGCGCTGCTGCACGCAACCGGCGTGGTGCCGGTGGCCGTGGTGGTGGCGATGGCGCAGGGTGATCGCTGGCGGGCCGAATGGCCGGATGCCGTGCCGCTGCGCGCCGCCTTCGCCACGCCAATTTTCCGGCCCTCGCCAGAGGGTTGGCTTGCCGAGCCGGGCAGCGCGCCCACGAACCTGTGCCCACTTCTGACCAAGGATCTCGCCGCATGAACCGCCTGTTTCGCGCCGCCCTGCTGGGCTCGACGCTGCTCGCCGGCCCTGTTCTCGCGCAGGACAACATCCGCATCGGCGTGGAGGCAGGACCGACCTCGCTCGACCCGCATTTCGCCAGCCTCATCACCAACATCGCCTTCAGCCGCCACATCTTCCAGCCGCTGGTGGAACAGGACCACAAGCAGGATCTCCGCCCCGCCATAGCGACCTCGATGCGCGCCATCGATGAACTCACCTGGGAGGTGAAGCTCGACCCGCGCGCGCGCTTCCATGACGGCCAGCCGGTGACGGCCGAGGATGTGGCCTTCACCATCGCGCGCGCCGGCGACGTGCCGAACTCGCCTTCCAGCTTCCGCTACGCCACGCGCCCGATCGCGGCGGTGGAGGCGGTGGACGCGACGACGCTGCGCATCCGCACCACCCAGCCCACGCCGCTTTTGCCCAACTTCCTGGCGCTGGTCATGATCGTTTCGAAGAAGCATGGCGAGGGGTCGGCAACGACGGATTACAATGCCGGCCGCGCGATGATCGGCACGGGGCCGTTCCGGCATGTCAGCTGGCAGCCCGGCAGCCCGGTGGTGATGGAGCGCAACCCGGCCTTCCACGGCACAGCACCGGCCTTCGCGCGAGTGGAGTTCCGCCCCATCCCGAATGCCGGGGCGCGCGTCGCGGCCCTTCAGGCGGGCGATGTCGATCTGATCGAGATCGTCCCGCCCGACCATTTCACGCGGTTCCGGGCCGAGGCCGCGCGCTTCAGCGTGGCCGAGAGCCCCTCCAACCGGCTGATCTTCCTGACGCTCGACAGCGATCGCGAGGACAGCCCGCATATCCGCGGCAAGGATGGATCGCGTATCGCCAACCCGCTCCGCGATCCACGCGTGCGGCGCGCCCTGTCGATCGCGATCAACCGGGAGGCGCTGGTCAGCCGCACGATGCAGGGCCAGGCGCTGGCGGCCGGCGACCTCGGCCCACCTGGCTATTTCGGCACCTCGCCCGACCTGACGCCGCCGCCCTTCGATCTCGAACAGGCACGACGCCTGCTCGCCGAAGCGGGCTGGGCGCAGGGCTTCGCGGCGCAGCTCAACGGGCCGAATGATCGCTTCGTCAACGACGAGCAGGTGGTACAGGCGATCGCGCAGATGTGGACGCGACTTGGCCTTACGATCAACGTCGAGACCCGCACGCGCGCGGTTTGGCTGAGCGAGGCGGCGCAGCTGCGCTACTCGATCAACCTCGCAGGCTTCTCGCCGAACCCTGAATTGCTCGGCATGCTCGAGACGCAGATTCACAGCTGGAACACCACGCTCGGCCTCGGTACCGCCAATCGCGGGCGCTTCAGCAATGCGGAGATCGATGCGGTGATCCAGCGCGCCCGCACCACCATCGACGACGACCGCCGCCGCGCGCTGACACAGCAGGCCACGCGCATGGCGCTGGTCGATCAAACGGCGCTGATCCCGCTGTACTTCCAGGTCAACACCTGGGCGATGCGCCGCGGCCTCACCTTCGAGGCGCGGACGGATGAGATGACGCTCGCGTCCTCCGCGGGGCGTTCGCGATGAGCGCGCCAGGTGGCAGGAGGGGCGAAGGCCCCGGACGCCTGGATCGGTCGCGCCAATCATGAACCAGCCGGTCGAGCCTGCGATTCGCGCGCGTGCCGTCCAGGCGGCACGCGGCTCGGCGCGCTTTGACCTGCTGCTGACCGGCGGCGTCGTGGTGGATGTCGCGACCGGCGAATTGCGCGCGGCCGATATCGGCATCGTGGGCCCACTCATCGCTTCGGTCCATCCGACGGGCACGCGCGAGGATGCCGACGCCATCGAAGATGTCGCGGGCCGCTTCCTCGCCCCCGGCTTCATCGACAGCCATCTGCACTATGAGAGCAGCCTGATGGCGCCGGCCGACTACGCCGCCATCGTCGTGCCCGCCGGCACCACGACCTGCGTGTGGGACCCGCACGAACTCGCCAATGTGCTCGGTCTGGAGGGCGTGCGCTGGGCGATCGAGGCGGCGCGCGGCCTGCCGTTGCGGACGCTGATCGCGGCGCCCTCCTGCGTCCCCTCCGCACCCGGGCTGGAACGTGCGGGCGCGGAGATCCACGCCGCCGAGATGGCGCAGATGCTGGCCTGGCCGGAGGTGGTCGGCGTGGCCGAGGTGATGGACATGGCCGGCGTGCTCCGCGGCACGGCGCATATGGCGGGCATCGTCGGTGCCGGGCTCGCCAGCGGCAAGAACGTGAACGGCCATGCACGCGGGCTGATCGAGGCCGAATTGCAGGCCTATGCCACGGCCGGCGTCAGCTCCGACCATGAGATCACCGCGGCTGAGGATTTCCTCCAGAAGCTGCGCGCGGGGCTGACGGTGGAGCTGCGCGGCAGCCACGACCAGGTGCTGCCCGGCGCCATCGCCGCACTCGCCACGCTGCCGCTGCTGCCGCCGAACCTGGTGCTCTGTACCGATGACGTCTTCCCCGACGAACTCGTCGCCAAGGGTGGGCTGCGGGACACGATTGCCCGAGTCGTCGCACGCGGGCTCTCGCCGATTTCTGCGATCAGGCTGGCGACGCTGCACGCGGCGATGCGGTTGAAGCGCGACGATCTCGGCCTGATCGCGCCGGGGAGGCGCGCGGATATCGTGGTGCTTTCGGACCTCACCAGCGTCGCGGTGGATCGCGTTGTGGTCGATGGCGCGCTGGTCGCGCGCGGCGGCGCGCTGCTCACGCCCCCAACACGGCACAACATTTCGCTGCCCTCCTCGATGCATCTGGCGGCGCAGCCGGAAGCGGCCTTCCGGGTGCGCGTGGAGGGCGTGCGGGACGGCCACGCGCGGCTGCGCAAGATCATCGGCAGCCGCTTCACGCGCTGGGGCGAGGTGGAGGTCGAGGTGCGGAATGGCTACGCCATCCCACCACCTGGCCACGCCGTGCTCACCATCATCCATCGCCACGGCAAGGCCGAACCCCTGCCGCAGACCTGCTTCACGGATGGCTGGGGAGAGCTGCGTGGCGCCATCGCCACCACCATCGCGCATGACAGCCACAACCTTCTTGTCCTCGGCAGCAACACGTCGGACATGGCAGCGGCGGCGAATGCGCTGATCGCGGCGGGAGGCGGCATGGCGGTCGCCCAAGGCGGGGCCGAAAGCGGGGAAGTGACGGCGCTGCTGCCGCTACCCATCGCCGGGTTGCTGGCCACCACGCCGCCCTGGGCGACGGCGGAAGCCTTCGCACGGCTGCGCACCGCCGCTGACCGGATCTGCGACTGGAAGCCACCCTATCGAATTTTCCGTGGCATCACCGGCATTTCGCTGGCCTGCAACCAAGGCCCGCACCTGACCGATCTTGGCCTGACGGATGGCACCACCGGCGAAATCTTCGACCCCGCCGAGCCTCTCTGATCGCGGCCTGCCTTGGTGGCGGGCCTTGCGGCACGAGCCCTGCGATCGATTGGGGAGAAGTGCCATGATGAGAATGACCCGCCGTATCGTGCTCGCCGCCGCCACGCTCGCCACGCCCGGCTGCTGCGGGTACAGACCACCAGCCGGCCGTCGCCGGTGCGGACCATGCGGTGGCAATGAACGTGGCCGGCCACGAACTCGGCATCCTCCATGGCGACGACAGCGCGTTCAACGCGCTCCATGCCAAGCCTGAAATTGCCGGCTGGGCCGATCTGCGCGGCAAGACGCTGATCGTCGATGCGCCAAACACCGCCTGGAGCAAGATGCTCGACACGAACGGCCTGACGCGCGGCAGCTACACCATCCAGCCCAGCGGCGGCACTTTTGCTCGCCATGAGCTGATGTTCAACGACCCCAATGCGCATGCTTCCAGGCGCAAGCTGGCCGGCGTGACCGACGTGGTCGGCCCCTATCTCGGCAATGCCGGCTGGGCGATGCACGAATCGATAGGCACTTCGACCTGCAAGGCTTCGACGACATGCTGAAGCTCCGCGCCGAGGTGCTGGGGAGCTGGGGCGGCACGCCGACCGCCGCCACCCGCTACCTCGACCTCGGCTATTGGGAACGCGCAGTCGCCACGCTGTAGCCGAGCGGTGCCGACACGCGCTGGCCCTCGCGCCAGCGCGCGAAGGCCAGCAGGATCATGATACCGGCCGGGATCAGCCCGAGATCCAACATGACCTGCCGATCCGGGAACAATTGGAACAGCCCCGCCGCGATCCATGACAGGAACAGCCCGAGGCAGAACACCTGCAGGCTGTTCCGCCCGATGGTCGCCATCGCCTGCGCGGCGCCATGGTGCATCCAGCGCGCCTCCCGCGGCACGATCAACGACACCAGCCAAGCCAGCGACAGCGCATGCGCGAGACGCAACGGCGCCAGCACATCCTTGCTTGTCAGCGCAAGTAGCGCATCCGCGGAAGCCGGCACGAAGCCATGCATGCCGAGCTTGACCCAAAAGCCGAGCAGCACGACGGATACGGCAAGCGAGACCAACCACCAGGGCCGCGGCAGCGGTGCCGCACCATGCAGTGCACGCCAGCCGAGCCAGGCGCCGGTCATGAACAGCACCTGCCAGGCGAAGGGGTCGAAGGCGATCCAGCGATTGCCCAGGCCGGGTGGCATCAGCCCGAAGATCTGCGTTGCGGCGTAGAGCCCCCAGGGCAGGAGCAAAGCGCGTGCGCCAACCTTCTCCAACAGCCACAGGAAGGCCGGCAGCGTCAGCATGCACCAGATGAAGATCGGCAGCACGCCCATGAATTCGGGCTGATACAGGCCAAGCATGGCACCAGGCACGGCGAACCAGGGCTCGCTCGCCAGCCAGCACCAGCCATTGGACATCACCACGCCGGACAGCGGCGTAAACAGGTCGGCGGCGAAGACCATCGCGGCGAAGGCGAAGAACACCACGAGATGCGTGAACCATAGCCGCCGCGCCCGGCCGAACAGATCCTGCGTCGCGCGCGCAAAGCCGTCCCGAGCCCGCTTCAGCGAGAAGACCGAGCCGAGCACGAGGCCCGAGAGCAGCACGAATTGCTCGGAACTGTCGGAGACACCCCAGGCGGCATGAATACTCCAGGCGAAAGCGGTGCCAAAGGCGTGGCTGATAAAGATCGAGACCTGCATCCAGCCCCGCAGCACATCCAGGCGAAGGTCGCGAGGCGGACGCGCGAGAGCCTGCTGCGAGGACACGGCATCGCGCATCAGGCGGCCGCCGGCAGGAGGCGGGCGCGCAGTACCGCCAGCAACGCGAAGGCCTCGGCGCGATGCGCGTAAAGGATGAAGCCCGCGCAGAAAAAGGTGAAGACGGCCTCCTTGAACAACGCGCCGCCATCGCCGTAGGGGTCGATGCCAAGCGGGCTGACCACATGGAAGAAGATCGCGCCGCCCATCGTGCCGAGGGAGAGCGCCGCGCCGATCATCCGCGTGCGCGGGATCAGCACGAGCACCGCGCAAAAAATCTCAAGGATCGCGACAAAGAGCCGAAACGGCTGCTCTCCGCCCGGCGTGCCGAGCCAGTCGGAGAGGATGGTGAACAGATGAACCGATCCCTCGTTCCCCGTCAGCTTGAACTGCTGGTACCAGGTCAGTTCGTAGGCAATCCAGATCGCCGCCGGCCAGGCGAGCAGGCGCAGGATGCGGTCGGGGCGGGAAAGGGCGTCAGCCATGGGAGTGCTCCGGGCATCGGGTCTGCTTGGTGTTTCGCCCGAACCGGGGCCCCGGTTACGCCAGCAACTGGGTTAACATCTCCTCACCAGGCTCGATGCCCAAGCCGGGGCCGTCAGGCAAATTGAACCGCCCTGAAGCACAAGACATGTGGGTGGTGCCGGTCGGCTTTGTCAGGCGCAAATTGGGGTCGAAGATGCTGTGCTGATATTCGTGCTTCGGCAGCTTCTGAAGCGTCGAGGCCGCCTGCAGGCTTGCCGCCATGAACAGGCCGACGCCGATCGTGGCATGCGGCATCACCGCAATGTGATGCGCGTGGCAGAGTGCCCCGATCCTCACGAACTCCGTGATGCCGGTGCGTCCCATCTCCGGCTGGCCGATGCCCATGCAACGCGCGTGGAGGCGCGGCTGCCATTCGAAGACGGTGCGGAGTTCCTCGCCCAGCGCCACCGGAACGCCGACACTGCGCGCGACCTCGGCGACGCCCGCAATATCCTCCGGCGCGCAGGGTGCCTCGGCAAAGGCAAGGCCGTGCGGCTCCAGGGTGCGGATCAGGCGGATGGCCTCGGCGGCGGTATATTTCCAGTGCAGGTCCGCCATGATGTCCGCCCGCGCCCCGAGCCCCTCGCGCAGTGCGCGGATTTCGGCCTCCGGCCCCTCATCGGCCACGACGGCGGCGAATTTGAACCCGTGGAAACCCTTCGCCTGCCACTCGCGCGCGAAGGCCACGCGTTCATCGAGCGTCGCGCGGGGCAGGCCGCTGACATAGGCGGGGATGGTCGCGTGCCGCCGCCCGCCGAGCAACGTCGAGATCGGCACGCCGAGCCGCTTGCCGAGCAGGTCCCACAGCGCGATGTCCACCGCCGCCAACGCATCGAGGTAGAAGCCGCCGAAATAGCCGCGCACGCGCATCAGGTCATACAGGTCCTCATGGATCACCGCCGGCGCCGAGGGGTCGCGGCCTTCCAGCACCGGTGCGATCACATCCTCCACGATGGCGCGCACGGCCTCGGGGGCGACGATGCCATAGGTCTCGCCCCAGCCGATGAGGCCCTGCTCGGTCACCACGCGCAGCACGACGGAGCGATCGACGGTGGGGTAGAGCGTGCGGTTGCCGGCGCGCACGATGTAGCCACGCCGGTTGACCTGCTCGCCCGCGCGCAGCGGGCCGAGATAGGGCACGTCACGCGGCAGCGTCACGACATGCGCGGTGACGCTCTCTATCCTGTCCGTCATGCGGGCTTGTGCATGGCCATCGTTGGCGCTGCCGTCGCGATCAGCTCGCCGATCTCCGATAGGTCGCCCGCATCAAGCTTCGGCCCAGAAGCACGCGCCACGGTATGCTCCAGCAATCCGCGCCGCTTCAGCACTTCCTTCGTGGCACGGACACGAAACGTCATCTGGAAGACCAGCAGCGGCAGCGTGGCGTTGTAGATCCGCCGCGCCGCGGCCCGATCGCCCACCTGCCAGGCGCGCCACATCGCGGCATGGGCGTCGGCAAGTTCCAGGGCCGGCATGGTGCCATTCGCCGCTCGCGCCAGCTCATCGAGCACGAAGCGCGCGCCCGCCCCGCCCATCACCCCATCCAGCCTGCCGCCACTGGCGGCAAGGATGCGTGTCACGTGCTGGCCACAGGGCAGCGTCTCCTCCTTCACGTAGCGGATTTCGGGCACGCCGGCCGCCACCGCCGCAACTGCCTCCGGCGAGAGGGCCGCGCCATTCGGCGCCGGCGCGTTCTGCAACATGATGGCGAGGCCCGGCGCAGCGGCCGCGACGGCGGCGTAGAAGGCGATGTGTTTCGCCACCTCCTGCCCGGCCTCGGGAGGGGCCATGATCATCGCGCAGACGGCGCCGGCTGCCTTACCCTCCCGCGCCCGCGCCGCGCTCTGCGCCGGATCGGCGTGCGAGGCACCGACGATGAAGGGCAGCCGCCCGGCGAGATGCGCCCCCAATGCCGCCACCATCGCCCCGCGCTCCTCGGCCGAGAGCGTCTCCACCTCGCTCGCCATGCCGGGGAAGACCACGCCATCGACCTGCGCCTCGACCGCAAAGTCGATCAGGCGCCGGAAAGCGGCGACGTCCACCGCGCCGTCGGGCGTAAAGGGGGTGGGCAGCACTGGAAACACGCCCTTCAGCGCCATCGTTTCTCTCCCGCGCCGCCGATGATTGACCGAAGCCGGCGAACCTCCCCATGCTGCTGGCCGAAGCAGCGGCAGGCAAGCCGTGGGAGGAAACGGATGTTCACACGACGCAGTCTTGGAGCCCTCGGGGGCGCCTTGGGGGCCGGCCTTGTCCTGGCTGGTGGCGCCACGGCGCAGGAGGCCTGGCCGACCCGGCCGTTGCGCTTCATCATCCCCTTCCCGCCAGGTGGTGCCGCGGACCTCGTCGGCCGGATGCTGGCGGCGCATCTGCAAGGAGCACTCGGACGTGGCGTGGTGGTGGAAAATCGCGGCGGCGCGGGCAGCACGATCGGCGTCGATGCGCTCGCGAAATCGGCGCCCGACGGCTACACGATCGGCATGATCAACATCGCCGCCAACGCCATCGTGCCGGCGGTGCGGCGCCAGCCATTGCCGTTCCGCCCCATCGAGGATTTCGCGCCGATCTCCAACCTGGCGGTGACGCCCTCGTTGCTGCTGGTCAACCCGCAGAAGCTGCCCGAGGTACGCACGGTGGCAGACCTCGTCGCGGCAGCGAAGGCGCGGCCGGAGGCGATCAATTTCGGCTCCTCTGGCGTCGGTTCCTCGCTGCATCTCGGCATGGAGTTGTTCATGGCCAAGGCGGGCATTCGCCTCACGCATGTGCCCTTCAGCGGCGGCGGTCCGCTGTTGCAGGCACTGCTGGCGGGCACGGTGGAGGTCTCGCTCGACGTCGCGGCGACCACCACGGCGCTGATCCGCGACGGGCGTATCCGGGCGCTGGCCACCACCGCGCCGATGCGCATGCCCGATTTCCCGGACCTGCCCGCCTTGAACGAGACCTATCCAGGCGCCGAACTCGCCTCCTGGCACGGCCTCGCTGCGCCCGTTGGCACGCCCGCGCCCATCCTCGCGCGGTTGGCGACCGAGACGCAGGGCTTCCTGGGCTCGGCCGAAACCGCCGCGCGCTACCGCCAGCAATCGCTGGAAATGCCGCAGCAGACCACGCCCGAGGTCTTCCGGGCCTTCATGGTGCGCGAATTGGCAACCTTCCAGGAGCTTGCCCGCGCGCAGAACATCGCGGTGGAGTAAGACCCTAGCCGAGGTCGAGCTCCACGAAGATCGGCAGGTGGTCACTGCCCTGCGCCGTGGTGTCGATCCAGGTGCGGCGCAGGCGGCCGACCAGGGTGGGGTGCAGGAAGGCGTAGTCGATCCGCGCCCCCTCCTGCCCCGCCCATTCCGCGAGCGTCCAGCCGCTGGCTTCGGGATTGCCGGCGGCGACCCAGGCATCGACGAACTGGCCGCGGACGGGCACGCGGCCTCGGCGCTCGGGAAGCGCGCCCGTCAGCAGCGGATACTCAGGGCCGCTTGGGCGCAGGTTGAAATCGCCCATCAA
>JBBSCP010000014.1:0-26555 GCA_038250135.1 Acetobacterales bacterium
CGGCACAGGGCGTGAGGGCGGCGCCGTGGTCGCGATGGCGATCCCGGCTTTGGCCAGCGCCTCACACAGCGCGGGCGCGCGCGCCACTTCGCCCAGACAGAAGGCGTGGCTGACCACGACCCGGCCCTGCATCCCCATCGCGAGCGTTCGCTCGATGATCAGGTCGAGCGCGAAGGCACCCAACTCGCCGGGCTCATGCAGATGGATATCCAGCGGCACGACATGTTTCGACGCGAGCGCGAAAATCACGTCCAGATGTCCCACCGGGTCGCGATCTATGCCGGAAGGATCGAGACCACCAAGGATATCCGCGCCATTCCGCAGCGCCTGTTCCAGCAAGGCCAAGGTGCCGGTGCGGATGAGCAGGCCGGACTGCGGAAAGGCCACGACCTGGATATCCATCGTGCCCCGCAGACTTTCCCGCAACGCGACCAGCGCGTCGCTATGGGTGGTCCCGATCTCGGTATCGACGTCGGCATGGGTGCGGATGCGTGTCGTGCCGCGCAGCAGGAACTGCCGCGCCAGGGCAGCACCTTGGCGGGCAGGATCAAGTCCCAAACGGCCGCGTTCGCGACGCTCCGCCTCGATGCGATCGATCAGGCGCGGCCCGACCTCATTCTTCCACCAGCCCATCCCCCAGAGCGATTTGTCGAGATGCGTGTGGCCTTCGATGAAGGCCGGCAATAGCAGGCGATGCGCGCCGGGCTCGACCGATAGGCCATCGCCCGCAAGGTCAGGGCCGATCGCCGCGATGAAGCCATCGTGGATCAACACATCCACAGGCGGGCCGCCAAGCGGGCGCACATGGCGCACCAACAGGGAAGCGGTCATGCCAGCACCCAATTCTTGAAGAGGTCGAGATCGATGTTGCCGCCGCACAGAATGGTTGCCACCCGGCGCCCTCGCATCTGCGCCGCTTCCTGCATCAGCGCCGCCAGTGGCGCCGCGCCCGCGCCCTCGGCGAGATTGTGGGTGTCCTGCCAATAGGCCCTGATGGCTGCGGCGATCTCATCATCCGTGACCGTGACGATGCGCGCCGCGCCGCGTGCGATGATGGCCAGCGCCGCGGCGTCGGGCAAGCGCGTTGCCATGCCGTCAGCCTTGGTGTTCGCGCTCGGCGTGGTCACCACGTGCCCGGCGGCGAAGCTGCGCGCGTAAGCATCGGCTTCGGTGCTTTGCACGCCGACGATCTCGGTCTTCAACCCGAGCAGGTCGCGCGCCAGGATGCAGCCACAAATGCCGGACCCCAGGCCGATCGGCACGTAGAGCGCGTCGAGCGGCGGCGCGGCGCGGAACAACTCCAGCGCATAGGTCGCAACCCCCTTGACCAGGTCGGGCGCGAAGGACGGTGCGAATTCCAGACCCCGCTCCGTCGCGAGCCGCATGGCCTCCTCCCGCGCCGCGTCGAAATCCGCGCCATGTTCGACCAGCTGCGCGCCTTGCGCCCGCATGGCGGCGTTTTTTTCGCTACTATTGCCGAGCGGGACGACAATCGTCACCGGCACCCCAAGCCGTGCCCCTGAATAGGCAAGGCTCTGGCCATGATTGCCTCGGGTTGCCGAAATGACGCCAGGGACGCTGGGCCGCTCCCGGGTGAGCCTGTCCATGTAGACGATTCCGCCACGGACCTTGAAGGCGCCTGTCGGGGTATGGTTTTCGTGCTTGACCCAGGTCTCGACCCCGGTGCGGATCGCGATCAACGGCCAGGCGTATTGCGGAGTTGTGGGGAAGACGCGGTGGATGAGGGCCGCGGCGGCCTCCAATGCAGGCAGATCGAACATGAAGCATTCCTCGTCAACATCGAGGAGGCATCATAGGTCAGCCGGTGTTGGCGGCCAGCCGGGGGCCGGCCCGATCCTCAGATGGGGCGCAGATTGATGGCAGCTTCCTTGCCACGCTCAACGGCGACGTCGTAGGAAATTTTCTGGCCTTCATCGAGACCCTGCAGACCTGCCTTCTGGACCGCCGTGATGTGGACGAAGACGTCCTTTTTGCCATCCTGCGGCACGATGAAGCCGAAGCCCTTGGTGGTATTGAACCATTTGACGGTGCCGATGGCCATGAGACCGCCGCTCCTTCTCGATTAAACACACCCAGGCGCCGATCGCCCGGATGGGGGCGCCATGCGGCGGGCGGGTCCTGGAAGCGGTCCGCGGAACAGTTCCGTGGAAGCACGGCGAGGCTAGCCAGAGCGCAGTGACAACGAAATCATGCGCGACGCGGGGCGAGAGTGTCAAAGACATGTAGCTCAAATCACGTCGACGTTAGAATGACCGAAAAGATTGAGGATGAATCTTCCAGGATAGCCCAGAAAAAGAGAAGGACGGGCTTTGCAGCCCGTCCCCCATCGCGCTTCGATGATCCGAACGGATCGATCAGAAGTCCATGTCACCGCCCATGCCGCCCATGCCACCGCCACCGCCGCCGCCGGCCGGGGCCTTGGACGGACGCTCGGCCACCATGGCTTCGGTGGTGATCAGCAGCGAGGCGACCGAGGCCGCATCCTGCAGCGCCGTGCGCACGACCTTGGTCGGGTCGATGATGCCGGCTTCGACGAGGTTCTTGTACTCGTCCTTCTGCGCGTCGTAGCCGAATTCCCACACATCGCTGCGGAGAACTTCCCCGGCCACCACGGCGCCGTCCTTGCCGGCATTGGCCGCGATCTGCTTCGCCGGCGCCTGGATCGCCTTGCGGACGATCTCGATGCCGACCTGCTCGTCGTTGTTCAGGCCCTTCAGGCCGCCGAGATGCGTCGAGCAGCGCAGCAGCGCCACGCCGCCGCCCGGCACGATGCCTTCCTGCACGGCCGCGCGCGTTGCGTGCAGCGCGTCGTCCACGCGGTCCTTGCGCTCCTTGACTTCCACTTCGGTGCTGCCACCGACGCGGATCACGGCCACGCCACCGGCGAGCTTGGCCAGGCGCTCCTGCAGCTTCTCGCGGTCGTAGTCCGAGGTGGTCTCCTCGATCTGCGCCTTGATCTGCTCGCAGCGGCCCTGGATCTCGGTCTTCTCGCCAGCGCCGTCGATGATCGTGGTGTTCTCCTTCTCGACGCGCACCATCTTGGCGCGACCGAGCATGGCGAGCGTCACGTTCTCGAGCTTGATGCCGAGGTCTTCGGAGATCACCTGGCCACCGGTCAGGATCGCGATGTCTTCCAGCATGGCCTTGCGGCGATCACCGAAACCAGGCGCCTTCACGGCCGCGATCTTCAGGCCACCGCGCAGCTTGTTGACGACCAGCGTGGCCAGAGCCTCGCCTTCGACGTCTTCGGCGACAATCACCAGCGGACGCGCGGACTGCACCACCGCTTCGAGCAACGGCAGCATCGGCTGCAGCTGGGACAGCTTCTTCTCGAAGATCAGGATGTAGGGGTTCTCCATCTCGGCAACCATCTTCTCCGCATTCGTGATGAAATACGGGGAGACGTAGCCGCGATCGAACTGCATGCCCTCGACGACGTCGAGCTCGGTCTGGATGCTCTTGGCTTCCTCGACTGTGATGACGCCCTCGTTGCCAACCTTCTCCATCGCCTTGGCGATCATCTCGCCGATCTCGGTCTCACCATTGGCGGCGAGCGAGCCGACCTGCGCCACTTCGGCGGAGGTGGTGATCTTGCGAGTCTTGGCCTCCAGCTCGGCGACGATATGGGCGACGGCCTTGTCGATGCCCCGCTTGAGGTCCATCGGGTTCATGCCGGCGGCGACGGCCTTCGCACCTTCGCGAATGATGGCCTGGGCCAGCACGGTCGCGGTGGTTGTACCGTCACCGGCAGTGTCGTTGGTCTTCGAGGCCACTTCGCGCACCATCTGCGCGCCCATGTTCTCGAACTTGTCGGCGAGCTCGATCTCCTTGGCGACGGTGACGCCGTCCTTGGTGATGCGCGGGGCGCCGAACGACTTGTCGAGCACCACGTTGCGGCCCTTGGGGCCGAGCGTGACCTTCACCGCATCGGCGAGGATATCGACGCCGCGCAGCATCTTGTCGCGCGCATTCGCGCCGAACTTAACGTCCTTAGCAGCCATGTGCTGTGTTCCTAATCAATCGGGTTGCAGAAGACGCGAAGCCTGGGGGCACGCGGCACCGTCAGGGTGCCGCGCGCCGCGCTCAGGCGGCCTTCGCGACGGCCGGGGTGTCGAGAATGCCCATGATGTCGGACTCCTTCATGATCAGGAGCTCCTCGCCAGCGAGCTTCACTTCGGTGCCCGACCACTTGCCGAACAGGATGCGGTCGCCGGCCTTGACGTCGAGCGCGCGCAGGTCGCCCTTGTCGTTCAGCGTGCCCGAGCCGACGGCGATGACTTCGCCTTCCTGCGGCTTTTCCTTGGCGGTGTCGGGGATGATGATGCCGCCCGTGGTCTTCTCTTCGGCCGTCAGACGACGGACCAGAACGCGGTCATGTAGGGGACGAAAACCCATGATGGCCTCTCCTTTCGCTTCCAAAATCAGTGGCAAGCTCTTCCGGAGACTTGGTTGCCGGCAGACCCTTGAAGGCATCCGCTGGCAGTCCTCCCAGACGAGTGCCAGCTACCTAGGGGAAGCCCTTCGCTGCGTCAAGCTTTGTCAGCACTCCCGGCAAGAGAGTGCCAGAGCGGCTGGCAGCAGACCAAGGTGCTGAGTGCCAACACTTTGATATTACGTACTTTTTTCTTGCGCACACCATGGCATCGCATGGCATGCTGTTCCGCCCAGGCTGTCGATCGACGGCGGCCGGCATTTTCAGGCTCGCGACCGAGCCCGAAAGGATCACGATGGATCTCTCCGGTCTCGAGCGCCTCACCCGCTTCGACAAAGCGCCGTCACTCATGCCCGATTGGCACCTGACTACCGCCGAAATCCTCTACCATCTGCCGGATCATCCGCGCTTGTTGCAGACGTTCATCTGGCAGAGGCACGATTTGGCCCCCCGATTCCCCGAGCTGGCGCGGTTCCTGGCGTTCTGGAAGCGCGAGATCGAAGGGCCGCTGCATTCGGTTCGCGTGGCCTCCACCGCCCTCACCCGACCTGCGGAGCTACGCTACACCAACGGGCAGTTCCTGCTGCATTGAGAAACTACCCGCCGACGAAGCCGCCCGACTGCATGCGCCACAGCCGTGCATAGACACCCTCGGCCGCCAGCAATTCGGCGTGGGTGCCCTGTTCGGCGATGCGCCCCTGCTCCAGCACCACCAGCCGATCCATCCGCGCCAGGGTGGAAAGGCGGTGCGCCACGGCGATCACCGTCTTGCCGGCCATCAAGCGATCCAGGCTTTGCTGGATCGCCGCCTCCACTTCCGAATCGAGCGCGCTCGTCGCTTCGTCCAGCACGAGGATGGGCGCATCCTTCAGCAACACCCGCGCAATGGCCACACGCTGCCGCTGGCCGCCGGAGAGCTTGACGCCCCGCTCACCGGCATGCGCGTCGTAGCCGCTTCTGCCGCGCCAATCCGCGAGGTCCACGATGAAGCCATGTGCCTCCGCGCGCCGGGCGGCATCCTGCACCTCATCGAGGCTGGCTGCCGGGCGACCATAGCGGATGTTCTCCAGCACCGAGCGATGCAGCAGCGCCGTATCCTGGGTGACGACGCCGATGGCGGCGCGCAGGCTTTCCTGCGTCACCGCGGCGATGTCCTGCCCATCGATCAGGATCCTGCCCTGCTCGGGCGAGAAGAAGCGCAGCAGCAGGTTGATCGCCGTCGTCTTGCCCGCCCCCGAATGTCCCACCAGCCCGACCCGTTCGCCAGGTGCGATCGACAGGTCGAAGCCGTCGAGCACGCCGCGTTCGCGACCATAGCCGAACCGCACCTGTTCGAAGCGGATGGCACCCCGAGGCACGGCCAGCACCGCGGCCCCAGGCGAATCGGCGGCGGTCGGCGGCACGGCGAGACTCGCCATGCTTTCCTGCACAGTGCCGATATTCTCGAAGATGCCGGCCACGTTGAAGGCCACCCAGCCCGAGATGTTGGCGATCTGCCACGCCATGGGCAGCGCCGCGGCCACCATCGCCATCGGGATTTCCCCCCGCGACCACAGCCAGACCGCAATGCCCGCCGTCGCCACGATCATCGATGCGTTGAGGATCGACAGGAGCAGAGAATTGAGCGTCACGAGGCGGGTCTGGCGGCTGAAATCGTGGTTAAGGCGTTCCACCGCCTCGCGCACGAAGGCGTCTTCATGCTCGGCACGGGCAAACAGCTTCACGGTCACGATGTTGGTGTAGCTGTCCACGACTCGGCCTGTCAGCGTGCTGCGGGCTTCGCTTGCCTTGCGTGCGCGATCACGCATGCGCGGCACGATCAGCCGCAGCAACGTGGCGTAGAGCGCGAACCACAACAGGATCGGCACGGCCAGGCGCCAATCGGTGCCGGCCAGGAGCAGGACGGCACCCGTGCCATAGACCAAGATGTACCAGACGGCGCTGACGGATTGGACCACGCTCTCACGCAGCGCCGGACCGGCCTGCATGACGCGGTTCGCGATGCGTCCGGCAAAGTCCTCCTGGAAGAAGGACCATCCCTGGCGCACCACATGCCAATGCGCCTGCCAGCGGATCAACGCCGTGACGCCGGGGATGATCGCCTGCTGGGTCACCAAATTCTGCATCAGGATCGCCGCAGGTCGCGCCAGCAGCATGATGGCCGCCATGGTCGCCAGCGCGGTTCCTGCCTCCGCCCAGATCGCTTGCGGCCCGTGCGCCTCCAACAGGCCGACCACCCGCCCGATGAAGACCGGGATGAGCAGATCCAGCAACGCCACAACGCCGCCCGTGACGAACAGGGCAGCGAACAGGACCCAGGCCTGGCGGGCGAAGTGCCAGTAGAAGCCCAGCAGATGGGGCGGCGGCGGCGCGTCGGGAACCGGCACCCCAAAAAGCCGGCCGGCACGCCCGCCGGGCGGGGCTACCGGGTCGATCGCACGTTCGAAAAGCCGAAATGGGAGCATGCGCGCAAAACGCGCCGAGTTGCGCCACACGTCAACCGCTTAGGCCCCGCGGCGAGCCTCAGGCGGTTGCCGCACCTTCCACCAGTTCGACAGCGCGCTGCAGATCGACGCTCAACAGTCGGGAAACGCCGCGTTCCTGCATGGTCACGCCATACAGCCGGTGCATGCGCCCCATGGTCAGGGGGTGGTGGGTGACGATGAGGAAGCGTGTGCCGCTGCGACCCTGCTCGTCAGGCGTCGCCATCGAATCGAGCAGATCGCAAAGCCGTTCGACATTCGCGTCATCCAGTGGCGCATCCACCTCGTCCAGCACGCAGACCGGTGCCGGATTGCAGCGAAAGACGGCGAACACCAGCGACAGCGCGGTCAGCGCCTGCTCACCGCCGGAAAGCAGGGCCAGGGAGGCAAGCTTTTTGCCGGGGGGCTCAGCGTAAATCTCAAGGCCTGCCTCGAGGGGATCATCGCTGCCGACCAGGGCCAGGTGCGCGCGCCCGCCGCCGAACAGGCGCGTGAACAGCCCGCGGAACTCCGCATCGACCTTGTCGAAGACAATGCGCAACCGCTCCCGCGCTTCGCGGTTCAAATGGCCGATCGATCCACGGAGCTTGGCGATGGCCGTCGCCACCTCCTCCCGCTCGCTGTCGATCTGCGCTCGACGGGCATCCAGCTCGGCCAACTCCATCTCGGCGCGAAGGTTGACCGCGCCCATCTCCTCCCGCTCCCGGACCAGGCGCTCCAGCTTGCGCCGCGCCTTCTCCTCGGCCTGGTCCGTCAACTCGGCCACGTCTTCCGGCAGTGCCGGGTGATCCTCGCCGAGCCGCTCGACGATGCGTTCCTCCACCGAAAGTGCGGCGGCCTCGCCCTGTTGGGCGGCGCCTTCGGTGCGCAGCTGCGCCTCTCGGGCCAGGGCGAAAGCACCATCGGCGGCCCGGCGCGCCTCGGCGGCTGCCCGATCCTCCGCCTCGGCCGCCTCCAGGGCAGCGGCAGCGGCAGCGTGGGATTGTTCCGCCTCGGCCAGCGCTCGTGCGGCGGCAGCGCGACGGGCCGCGGCGACCTCTGGCGCATCGGCCAGCGATTCGACCTCGGCCGATGCGGCACCGGCCCGGCCGGCTAAATCCTCCTGCCGCGAGGTGGCCTCGCGGCGTCGGCGCTCCCATTCCTCGCGCTCAGGGCCTATGGCAAATTGGCGGGACGCGATGCGGCCGCCTTCCGCCGCCAGGGTGGCTCGGGAATCGCGCGCCGCTGCTTCGGTGTCACGCGCCTTAGCCAGGGTGAGGCGCGCCTGGTCCACATCCGCCCGCAGCGCAGCCAGATCAGGCGCCGTGGCGCAGGCAGCCCGGGCCTGATCGAGTGCCTGGCCGGCCTCGCCGAGTTCTGCCGATACCCGCTCGGCCTCCGGTACCAGCGCGGCCAGCCGCACTTCGGCTTCCGAGGCTCGCGCGGCGAGGCGGCGCGCCCTGTCCCGCGCCGCGCCCAGACCGGCTTCCGCCGCGCGCCGGCTCTCCCGCGCGGCCGATTCGCCACGCGCCGCGAGCGACTCGGCCTGTGCCGCGCGATCGCGTGAGGCCCGGGCGGCCCCGGCATCTGGCGCCGCCGCCAGGTGCAGGCGTGCCGCCTCGGCAGCCGCCGCCGCGAAGTCGTGGTCCGTCGCCAGTCGTTCCAACTCGGGCGCGATCGAGGACAGGCGCTGCGCGCCCTGCTGCGCGCGCGCGGTGATCCGTTCCAGCGCCGTGCTTGCGACGGCCTGCCGGCGCTCCGCCTCCGCGCGCTGCTCACGCAGCCGAGCCTCATCCGCCCGGGCGGATTGCTCGCGCGCCGCAGCTTCCTGGCGCCCTTCGGCAGCGCCGGCGGCCTCGGCCTCGGCCTTGTCGAGCCGTGCCTCGGCGGCGCGCAGGGCGTTGCGCTGCGCCAGGCGCACGGCGGCGGTGGTCGGGGCGCCGGCACGAACGCAATGCCCATCCCAGCGCCAGACCGCGCCCTCCTCCGTCACCAACGCCTGGCCAGGCCGGAGCAGCGACATCAAAACCGCGCCATCCTGCCCCTTGGGCAGCAGGCCGACCTGCGACAAGGCTCGCGCCAGGGCCGCCGGCGCCTCGACAAGGCGCGCCAGAGGCGCCGCGCCAGGGGGCAGCGGCGGCAGGGGTTCCAGCGCCGGCAACACGCGCCAGTGCCGCGCCGCTTCCTCATCCTGCGGGCTTTCGAGCGCCTCCCCGATCGCCGCGCCGAGGGCAGCTTCCAGGCCAGGAGGGACGGTGACGGAATCGAGGATCGGCGCCAGGCCGCCGCCGAATTCGCGCGCCCGCAGCACATCCGCGAGCGCCGCCACCTCGGCCGCGGCGCGGGTGCGCTGCCCCTCGGCGTCACTCGCCGCAGTGCGGGCGGCCTCGTGCTGCGCCTGGGCGAGGCTCCGCGCTGCTTCTGCCGCCCGCAGCGCCGCCTGCGCCCCCGCCAGACCCGACAAGGCCAGATCCGCGGCCGCCTTGGCCGAGGCCAGCTCCGCCTCGGGGACCAGCGCGGCGAGCGCAGCATCCCGTTCTGCCGTCAGCCGGGCCCGCTGCTCCGCCACGCGCTGTGCGACGCTCTCCGCGCCCTGCAGCGCGGCGACCGCCCGTGCCTCGATGCTCTCGGCCTCGGCGGACGCGCGCCGTGCCGCCTCATGGGCCGATTGGGCTTCGCCACGCGCGGCCTCGGCCATGGCGAAGCTTTGCTCGGCACTGGTCAGCACCGCTTCCGCGGACGCCACCGCTTGCCCGGCGGCTGACATCTCGGCGGCCGGCACGACCCCGCTCGCTGCGACACGGCGTTCGTCAGCCAGCCTATGCAGCACGGCCGTCAGCCTGGCGACGCGGCTGGCTGCCTCCGCCTCGGTCCGGCCAAGCGCCTCTGCCCGGACGCCGGCTTCAGCGGCGGCTTGGGTCGCAAGATCAGCAGCCTCGGCAGCGCGTCTGGCGGAGTCGATCGCCTCGGCTTCCAGCCGCTCCGCCTCGGCCAGGCGCGCGGGCAAGGCTGCCGCCATCGCCGAGAGCTCATCGGCCTCCTGCGTCAGGCGTGCCTCGGCGGTGGCGGCGTCCTGCATCGCCCGGGCGGCATGGTCGAGGTCGCGGAGAAGGGCTCCGCGGCGGATTTCGGCGGCGTCCAGGGCCTCGCGCGCCCGCGCCTCCTCGGCGCCGAGCGCCTCAGCCTCGACGCGGCGGCGCTCCAGGGAGGTGCGAGAAGCTGCCTCCCGGCTCCTCGGTTCGGCAAGGCCCTGTGCCGCGGTGAAGGCGCGGCGTGCCGCACCCTCCGCCTCGAACTCCGCATCGCCAGTCGCCCGCCTCGCCAGGGCGTAGGCGTCCCGTGCATGGGAGAGGACCGCCTGGGCTCGCGCCCGCAACAACGCCAGCCATTCGATCTCGGCCCCGCGCACCAGGCCGGAGAGGTTGCGGTACCGCGCGGCCTGCCGGGCTTGGCGCTGCAGGTTCTGTCGGCCCGCTTCGAGCTGGCCGATCAAATCCTCGGCGCGGGCCAGGTTCGCCTCGGCCTGCCGGAGCTTGAGTTCCGCTTCGTGCTTGCGGGCGCGAAGGCCGGCGATTCCGGCAGCCTCCTCCAGAACCCCGCGCCGTTCCTCCGGCTTCGCCTGGATCAGGCTGGCAACGCGACCCTGGCTGACCATGGCCGAGGAGCGCGCGCCGGAGCCGATATCGGCGAACATCGTCTGCACATCGCGCGCCCGCAATTCCCGGCCGTTGACCCGGAAGGAACTGCCCTCGCCGCGAGCGATCTTGCGCACGATCTCCAGGTCCGGCGTATCGCCATTGGGTGGCGGCGCGAGACCTGCGGCTTCCTCCAAGGTGAGGGTCACTTCGGCCAGATTGCGTCCTGGGCGCGTGGCAGTGCCGGCGAAGATGACGTCATCCATCTCGCCGCCGCGAATTGAGCGCGCATTGGTCTCGCCCATGGCCCAGCGCAGGGCCTCGACCACGTTGGATTTGCCGCAGCCATTCGGTCCGACGATGCCGGTCAGGCCTGGCAGCACCTCGACAATGGTGGCTTCGGCGAAGGATTTGAAGCCGGCGATGCGCAGGCGGGTGAGGCGCGCGCGCCGCGCCGCCTCCGCCTGGGCCTGGCTGCGTGCGGGTTCATCCGGAGGCTCGCCGGAATCAGACGCCGGCACGGCTTCCATGATGTCAGCGCGTTTCCGCGACCAGGGCGGCAAACCGGTCGAACGGCATGTTGCCTGGCACCGACCGGGACCCGAACACGAAGGTCGGCGTCGAAGTCACGTTATGTTGCTGCTGGCCTGCCACACGCTGTTCGAGGATGCCACGCGCCAGATCCTGATCGTTCACCGCCTCGTCAAATTGGGCCCGTGTCATGCCCGCGAGGGCGGCGAGGCGATAAAGCTCCTCCCGCGGATCGGCATTGCGGTTGAAGGCCCAGCGGTCCTGCGTGGTCAGCAGCGTGGAGATGAAGGGCTCGTAGCGTTCGGCGGGCAGGCTCCGCGCCACCTGCGCCGCCGCCAAACCAAGGCCGTCCAGCGGGAAATCGCGGAACACGATGCGCACCCGACCGGTCTCGATGAGGTCGCGCTTCACCTGGGGCATGGTATCACGGTGAAAGGCGGCGCAATGGCCGCAGG
This sequence comes from Acetobacterales bacterium, assembly GCA_038250135.1. GTDB lineage: Bacteria > Pseudomonadota > Alphaproteobacteria > Acetobacterales > Acetobacteraceae > Falsiroseomonas. The sequence continues at coordinate 11,537 of JBBSCP010000014.1, forward strand.
TGAGCGAGAAATACTCGATCACCGTGACCGGCGCATTGGCGCGTCCGAGCGAACGTTCCGACAGCCGGGCCGCCAGGCCCTCCTGCGGGATCGCGGGGGTGGCCGGGCTCTGGGCGAGTGTCGCGCCGCCGGTTGCAGGCGCCGCGAGGATCGGAGAACTGGCGCTCGCGGCCGGCGCCAGTGAGGCGCTGCCTTGCAAGGCCCAGATCCCGGCACCGCCCAGCGCGACAACAACGACGGCCAGTATGGCCATGAGACGACGGTCGAATTTCATGCAAACACCCCTCTGGCCACGGCAATCGCTGCCCTGGCGTTTGATCTCATGGCTTTCGATAGACGCCGCGAGCCAGCTTTGCCAGAGCATCCCTCAAATCGCCCGGCGGAAGCGTGGCAAGCCTCGCTTCGAGGTCGGCCGGCAGCGTGACCGGCCGCGGCGGAATCCCGCCGACCGGCGTACCGGCAGGCGCTTGCTGCACGAATTTCAGCCGCTCCACCGCGGTGCGGCCCAGATGGGCATTGATCCGGCTGATCAATTCCGGGGCCAGATGCTGCAACTCCACGGCAACCGGACCGGAGCAGCCGAGCGTCAGGGTCCCCCCCGCCAGCCGGACGGGTTGGGTCACCGCAGCCAATGCGGGGCCGATGATTTGCGCCCAATCGGCCATCAATTGTGCCCCGGCCGGGCTGCGCTTGCGGAAAGCGGGCCTGGTGAGGCGCGGAATCAGCGAACCGACCGCGAGGGGACCTGTCGGAAAGCGCCGATCACTGCCATCAATCGCCATCAGTGACCCCTCCCTCCTCCGCCGACCTGCTGGCCTGGTATGACCGTCACGGCCGCACGCTTCCCTGGCGGGACGAGGCGGCCGGACGAGACCCTTACCGCGTTTGGCTGTCCGAGGTCATGCTCCAGCAGACCACTGTCGCGACCGTGACCCCCCGCTATGCGCGTTTCCTGGCGCGCTTTCCCAACGTCGGGGCCTTGGCCAGCGCGCCCTGGGAGGATGTCGCGGAGGAATGGGCGGGACTTGGCTATTATGCACGGGCCCGCAACCTGCACGCCGGGGCCAAGGCTCTCGCCGGGACCGGCTTTCCCGACACGATAGTAGGGCTGCGGGCACTGCCGGGAATCGGCCCCTATACCGCCGCTGCCGTCGCCGCGATCGCCTTCAATATTCCGGTGGTGCCGACCGATGGGAATGTCGAGCGCGTCACCGCCCGCCTCTACAAGGTGGAGGACCCGCTGCCGGCCGCAAAGCCGAGGCTGACCGAACTGGCGCAAGGCTGGGTCGTTCAAGCGGCGGCACGCGCCAGGCCCGGCGATTTCGCGCAGGCACTGTTTGATCTTGGCGCCCGCATCTGCACGCCCCGAAATCCCACCTGCGCACTGTGCCCCTGGATGGAGCAATGTGCGGCACGGCGCGCCGGCGTTCAGGCGGAACTGCCGAGAAAGGCTGCAAAACCGGCCCGCCCGACCCGGTACGGCACACATTTTTGCCTCCTGGCCCCCGATGGCGGTGTTCTCGTGCGTCGCAGAGCAGAAAAAGGTCTGCTGGGCGGCATGCTGGAATTGCCGGGGACGCCTTGGCGGGACCTGGCTTGGCCCACGAACGAGGCCATGCACCACGCACCCGTTCAACACCAGGAGTGGCGACCGATGCCAGGCGAGGCACTGCATGGTTTCACGCATTTCCAGTTGCGCCTGAAGCTGTTTGCCGCCCGCCTGAGAGAGGATGAAAGGGCGCCGGCCGGCTACTCCTGGATTCCGTTGCGAGATGCGCCGCGGGCGATGCCGACCGCAATGAAAAAGCTGCTCGCCCTGCACCCCGCGGATGGGATTTAGGTTAACGCCTCTGGGGCGGCGTTGGCTTGACCGGAGGGGGACTCCAGCCGCTGGGAAGCGATCTCCTGGCGCAGTTCGTCCAGCAGGCGCAGGCGCCCCTCCCGCGATTCGGTATGCCAGAAGGTCCAGCCATTGCACGAAGGGGCAGCCTGGACTTCCGCACCAACCTTGTGGATCGATCCCGAGGCTTGGCCACATCGCAGCGTCCCGTCTGCACCGACAGTGGCCCGCCAACGGCGATTACGGTCCATCAATATGCTGCCCGGCGGCACGAGGCCCTGCTCAACCAGCACGCCGAAGGCGATCCGGGGTTGTTCGCGTCTGCCCGGCAACGCAAGGGCAGAAGCTGCCGGAACCGGCTCAACGGCAGCAATCCGCGCGCGGGCCGCGGCGGCGTAGGCTTCTTCCCGTTCGATGCCTATGAAGCGCCGCCCAAGTCGCTTGGCGACTGCGGCAGTGGTGCCCGTGCCCAGAAATGGATCAAGAACCACCTCTCCGGGTGCGGTGCAGGCGACGATGATGCGATGCAGGAGGGCCTCGGGCTTTTGCGTCGGATGCAGCTTGAGCCCGTCAAGCCCGCGAAGCCTTTCCGCACCGGTGCAAAGCGGGAAGTACCAATCGCTGCGCATCTGGAGATCGTCGTTCAGCGCCTTTGTGGCGGCGTAGTTGAACCGATAACGTGATTCCGGACCATGTGCCGCCCAGATCAGGGTCTCATGAGCGTTGGTGAACCGGCGGCCGCGGAAATTCGGCATCGGATTCGCCTTGCGCCAAACGATGTCGTTGAGAATCCAGAAACCCAGATCCTGGACCGCCGTGCCGAGACGGAACACGTTATGGTAGGAACCGATCACCCACAGAGTGCCGTCCTTTCGCAGTACACGACGGCATTCGAGCAGCCACTCGCGGGTGAAAGCATCATAGGCAGCGAAATCCGAAAACTGGTCCCAATGGTCGTCAACAGCGTCGACCAGACTGTCATCGGGACGCCGCAAGGCCCCCTTGAGCTGAAGATTGTAGGGCGGATCGGCGAAGATGGCGTGCACGGATGCCGGCGGCAGCAGCCGCAGCATGGCGACGCAATCGCCAACCAGCACTGCATCGAGCGGCAGGTCGAGACCAGTCCCCATCGCTATTGTCCATTGCCCTTGCGAATCGCGGAAGGCACCATGCGCGGCGCCGAGTCAGGCCGTCAACCAAGGCGGAGAGGCTGCTCCATTCCTCGCTGCAGCGCTTTGGTTCCTGGATTGGCCCATCGCCGTGGGTCGGGCCGGCCAGTGCCTCGGCCGTAACCTCGGCAGTGGCCGCGTCGAATAGCCAGCAGAACCGAACGGGGCGTATTGGCCATGGATGCGACGCGGCCCATCTCCACTCTAACCGCGCGCCGCCCCGCGTTGCGTGGCGGGGTGCTGCATGCCGACCTGTGCATCATCGGCGCCGGCTCCGGCGGCCTCTCGGTGGCTGCGGCGGGGGTGCAGATGGGTGCCTCCGTCGTGTTGGTCGAGAAACACCTGATGGGCGGCGACTGCCTCAATACCGGCTGCGTGCCTTCCAAGGCGCTGATCGCCGCAGCCCATGCCGCGGCGGCGGTGCGCGGCAGCGGCCGCTTTGGCGTGAACGGGCACGAGCCTGCGGTGGACTTCGCGAAGGTTCATGCGCATGTCCACGGCGTCATCGCCGCCATTGCCCCGCATGACAGCGTCGAGCGCTTCGAGGGGCTCGGCGTCACCGTCATCCAGGCCCCCGCCCGCTTCACTGGGCCGGAGGAGATGGAGGCGGGCGGCCAGCGAATTCGCGCGCGCCGCTTCGTGGTCGCAACCGGCTCCTCGGCGGCGATCCCGCCGGTGCCGGGCCTCGCGGAGGTGCCCTACCTCACCAACGAGACGGTGTTCGGCCTGACCGAGCGGCCCGACCACCTGCTCGTGCTCGGCGGCGGGCCGATCGGGGTGGAATTGGCGCAGGCCTTCCGCCGCCTCGGCGCGGCCGTCACGCTGGTCGAGCGCGGCAGCATCCTGCCGAAGGACGAGCCCGAGGCCGTGGCCGTCCTGCGCGCCGCACTCCGCCGCGAGGGCGTCGCGCTGATCGAGGGGGCTGACGTCGCCGCGGCACGCCGCGGCGCGAATGGCGTGGAGCTCGAACTGCGCGGCGCGGACGAGCCAAGCGTGTTGCGCGGCACCCACCTTCTGGTCGCCGCCGGGCGGCGGCCCAACATCGAGGGCCTCGGGCTCGACGCCGCGGGCATCGCCACCACGCCGCTCGGCATCACCGTGGACGGGCGGCTGCGCAGCACGAACCGCCGCGTCTTCGCCATCGGCGACGTCGCCGGAGGCCCGCAATTCACCCACATTGCCGGCTACCACGCCGGCATCGTGATTCGCAACGCGCTGTTCGGCCTGCCCGCGAAGGTGGACTATGCCGCGCTGCCATGGGTGACCTACGCCGATCCCGAGCTTGCGCATGTCGGCCTGACCGAGGCGGCGGCGCGGGAGGCCGGGGACGAGGTCACGACCCTGTCGCAGCCGCTTTCCGGCAACGACCGTGCGCAGGCGGAGCGGGAGACGGAGGGGCTGGCGAAAGTGGTGCTCGGCCGCCGCGGGCGGATCCTTGGCGCCACCATCGTCGCGCCGCGGGCCGGCGAGATGATCGGCCTCTGGGGCCTGGCGATCCAGAAGCGGCTGCCGATCGGCGCCATCGCCGCCTCGCTCGCCCCCTATCCGACGTTGTCGGAGATTTCCAAGCGCGCCGCCGGCAGCTTCTACACGCCGACGCTGTTCGGTGGCCGCACGCGCCGTTTCGTCGGGCTGGTCCAGCGGATCCTGCCGTGAGCTCGCGTAACCTTTGTCGCATCCGAGGCGTACCTCCACCCAGGACAACGATAGGAGACCATGAAAATGTCGAACCCCACCATTCACCTCAACCGGCGCAGCCTTGCGGCCCTGTTGGCAGGCCTTGCGATCACCACCGGCAGCCCGGCGCAAGCCGCCTCTTCAGCCATCTTCACGCCGAGCTCGGGCCTGGCGCTCGACGGTTACGACACGGTCGCCTTCTTCACGCAGGGCAGCCCGGTGCGGGGCGATGCGCGTTTCGAGACGGTCTGGCAAGGCGCGCGGTGGCGCTTCTCGTCCCAGGCTCACCTGGACCGGTTCCTTGCCGAGCCGGCGCGCTTCGCCCCGCAATACGGCGGTTATTGCGCTTGGGCGGTCGGGGCGCGGAACACGCTGGCGCCGGGTGATGCCCGCTTCTGGCGGATCGTCGATGGCAAGCTTTACGTGAACTTCGATGCCGGCGTGCAGGCCCAGTGGGTGCGCGACATCCCGGGCTTCATCCTCGCCGCGGACCGCAACTGGCCCGCGATCCTGACGCGCTGAGCCGCATTGCAACGAGCGAGCTGATGACATGAGTCGACTTCTGCGTGACAAGCGCGTTTGGCTTGCCATCTCGATGGTTGCCTTGATTGCCGGGTTGCGGGCCAGCGGCCTCGCCGATGCGCTGTCGCTCGACACGCTGGCCGCGCACCGGGAGGCGCTGTCGGCCTTCGTGGAGGCCAACCTGGCCCTGGCGGCGCTCGGCTATGTCCTGCTCTACATCGTTGCGGTGGCGTTCTCCTTTCCCGGCGCTGTCTTCATCACGCTGGCGGGCGGCTTCCTGTTCGGCGCGGTGGGCGGCACGGCGCTGACGGTCGTGGGCGCGACCATCGGTGCCACGCTGATCTTCCTGCTCGCGCAGCGCATCTTCGGCGCCGACGCGCTCGACCGCATGGGCTCCAAGGCGGTCGCGCTCGGCGAGGGCATCCGGCGCAACGCCGCCTCCTACCTGCTGGTGCTGCGCCTGGTGCCGCTGTTCCCCTTTTTCCTGGTCAACCTGGTGCCGGCCTTCGTCGGCGTGCGGCTGCCCATCTATGTCGTCACCACCGCCATCGGCATCATGCCCGGGACGGCCGTGTTCAGCCTGGCCGGCGCCGGCCTGGGCGACGTGCTGGCGATTGGCGGCGGCTTCGAGGTGCGCTCGGTGCTGACGCCCGAGATCATCGGCGCGCTATTCGGCCTCGCTGCCCTGTCGCTCGCTGCCATTCCGCTCAAGGCCCGTTTTGCCCGTGGCTGAAGGATAGACCCCGTGTTCGTTCGCCGCGCCCTTATGGCCTTACCCCTTGTTGCGCTGCTGCCGCGCATCGCGCGCGCCGATCCCGATGCCACGCTGGACGCGCTACTCGCGCGCTACGTCGTGCCCCATCCGGACGGCGTGACCCGGGTGCGCTACGCCGCCTGGAAGGCGAGCGCCGCGGACCTCGCGGCGCTCGAAGCCTGGATCATCGGCGCCGCCGCGCGCCGCCCTTCCACGCTGTCACGCGAGGAGGCCTACGCCTTCTGGGCGAACCTCTACAACGCGCTCACGCTGAAGGTGGTGCTGGAGCGCTACCCGGTACGCTCCATCCGCGACATCCGCTCGACCGGCGTGCCGCTCGACCCCAAGGGTTGGATCGGCCCGTGGCGCACGCGGCTGGTCACCGTGGAGGGCCGGCGTATGTCGCTCGACGACATCGAGCACGAGACGATGCGCCCCACCTTCCGTGACCCGCGCGTGCACTATGCGGTCAACTGCGCCTCGATCGGCTGTCCGAACATCTGGCGCCACGCCTGGCGGGCGGCAACGCTCGACCGCGCGCTCGACGAGGCCGCGGCCGCCTTCGTCAACCACCCGCGCGGCGTGACGGTGCTGCCGGATGGGCGGCTGCGCGTCTCCTCGATCTTCAAGTGGTTCCGCGAGGATTTTGGCGACAGCGAGGCCGGCGTGGTCGCGCACCTGCGCCGCCACGCGGCACCCGAGCTCGCCGCACGCCTCAACGAGCGTACCGCCATCGCCGAGGATGCCTATGACTGGGCGCTGAACGACGCCCCGGCTGGTACGTGATCGGCCGCGGCTCAGCCGCCAGTCACGCGCTGCAGCAGCCGGCCCCAGGCCGCGTCGAAATGGTGCACGCCCGTGGCCCCCGCGCCGAGCTCCAGCGGCCGGCCCTCGGCATGCCACCGGAAGATGCCGCCGCGAAGGTTGAGCAGCGTGGCCGCCGGGGCTTCGGCCGCGGCTTGGCGGATGCCCTGCAACATCACGCCGGACCGCCAGCCCACGGCGCAGTAGAGCACCACCACGGCCCCCGCCATACGTGGGCCGTACTCGGCCAGCACTGCGGCGGCCGGCGCCGCGGGCGCCACGCGCAGCGCGCCCGGGATCCGGCTTTGTGCATGTTCATCGGTCTCCCGCACGTCGAGCAGCACCACGCGTTCCCCGCCGGCGAGCCGGCGCGCCAACTCGGCACCGGGGAGCTCCGGTACCGGCAGCAGCCGGGCCACAGCCTGCTCGACCGCCTCCATCGTGGTGCGCGGATCGGCAGGATCGGGCAGGCCCTGGCGCCAGGGCCAACCCAGCGCCACCCCAGCGGTAGTCGCGAGCGTTGCGGCGCCGGCGCCCGCGGTCATGATATGGCGACGGCTCGGGCGGAACTGTGTCGGCATCGGGTCTCGTCCATCGGCGGCGTGACGGCAAGGTCACCCCCAGCTTCCTATCGCCGCGGGCCTGGCCGAGGTTACGCAGATGGGGCCTGATAACAGACCGGACGAGGGGCGGCGCCTGATGATGGCGGCGGCGGTGCTGGCCGTCGCCCAGGCCGGCATGATCGCCCTCGCCCCCGACGTTGCCGAGGAAGCGCACGCCCCGGCGGCCGAAGTGCTGGCCTTTGTGGGCCTCGCCCTGCTCGGCGGGGCCGCCTGGTTTGCCGCGATCGGGCCGCTGGAGCGGATGCCGCCACGCCCGGCGATGATCGTGGCGATATGCGCCTTCGGTGCCGCGCTGCGCCTGGCCTGGTTCGGCACCCCGGTGGTGCTCGACACCGACGCGCTGCGCTATCTTTGGGACGGGGCGCTTGCGGCGCATGGCATCTGGCCGTGGGGCCCGCCGCCCGCCGCCGGCGTGCCGCCGGCGTTCGGCGAAACCGGCGCGGCGCGGCAGGCCGTGCTGCCCTTCGCGGAGTTCCGGAGCATCTACCCCGGCACCGCCCAGGCCGCCTTCCTGCTGGCCCACTGGCTCACACCCTGGGGGATGCCGGGCCTGCGCCTCGTCATGTTCGGTGCGGAGGTCGCGGCGCTGCTCCTGCTGGCAGCACTATTGCGGCGCGCGGGCCTGCCCGTGATGCGGGCCGCCATCTGGTGGTGTTGCCCGCTGCTGCCGCTGGTGCTGACGAATGCGGCGCATGTGGACGCGCTGCTGCCGCCGCTGCTGGTCGGTGCGCTGCTGGCCACGCTTGGTGGGCGCGGGGCGCTGGCGGGCGGCCTGCTCGGGCTGGCGGCGGGGGTGAAGCTTTGGCCGGTGCTGCTGGTGCCGCTGCTCGCGCGTTGGCTGCCGCCGGGCGCAAGGCTGCCGGCCGCCGCCGCCTTCGGGCTGGCCGCTGCCGTCACGCTGGTGCCGCTGCTGGCCACCGCCATCGCGCCGGATGCGGGGCTCAACGCCTATGCCAGGGGCTGGATGGCCAACAACGCGCCGCTCGCCTGGGCGCAGGCGGCCTTCGGGTCCGGGGTTGTCGCGGCGTTGCGGCCGCTGCTCGGGCTGGCCGCGGTGGCGGTGGCGCTGGCGGTGGCGCGACCGCCGCCCGGGCAGCCGGCCGCGCTGATTCGCGCGGCGCTGATCGTGGCGGCGAGCACCTTCTACCTCTCCCCCGCGCAGTTCCCCTGGTATGCCGTGTGGTTCCTGCCCCTGGCCGCCGCGCTGGGCTGCCGGGCGCTGCTGCTTTCCGCCGTCCTGCTGCCGCTCTATTATGCCTTCTTCGCGCTGCGCGGATTGGGGCTCGGGGAGCTTTTCGCCTACGGGCTTGCCGCGGTCCATCTGATGGGGGTGCTTTTGCTGCTCGCGCTATCCTCGATGCGAAAAGCGGCGCGGCGATGAGCGCGCCGGGCGGGCTGCGCGTCGGCATCGTCATCCCCGCCCACAATGAGGCGGCGGCACTGCCGCATGTCCTGCTGGCGATCCCGCCCTGGGTCGTCGAGGTGATCGTGGTGGACACCGCCAGCACCGACGGCACGCCCGAGGTCGCGCGCCGCCTCGGCGCCCGCGTGGTGGCGGAACCGCGCCGCGGCTATGGCCGCGCCTGCCTCGCCGGCATCGCGGCACTTTCGCCGGAGGTGGACACGGTGCTGTTCATGGACGCCGACGCCGCCGACCGGCCGGAGGAGATGACGCGGCTGCTCTGCCCGATCGCCGCCGGCGAGGCGGAACTGGTTATCGGAGCACGGTCGCTCGGCGCCGAGCCAGGGGCGCTGACGCCGCAGCAGCGCTTCGGCAATGCGCTGGCCTGCCTGCTGATGCGGCTGATCTGGGGCGTGCGCCACACCGATCTCGGACCCTTCCGCGCCATCCGGCGGGATGCGCTGGCGCGGCTCGACATGCGCGACCAGACTTGGGGCTGGACGGTGGAGATGCAGGTCCGCGCGGCGCGGCTTGGCCTGGCCGTTCAGGAGGTGCCAGTGGGCTACCGGCGCCGCATCGGCCAGTCAAAAATCTCTGGCACGTTGTCGGGCACGATCAGGGCGGGGGCGAAGATTCTCTGGGTGATCGGGGCCGAGGCGCTGGACGGGCTGCGCGGCGGACGGGTGCGGCGCTGACCGTGTCGGGCGGCATGCCGCTCGACTGATAAAGCAGCGACCGGTCAGGGCGCGGCAAGGCCGCTACCGGTCAGGGCGCGGCAAGGCCGCGACGCATCAGCCGCGGCCCGAGCAGCGCAGCAAGGCCGGTGACGACCAGCACCGACATCCCATGCCAGGCGAGGACCATGACGGCCGCATCCATGTCGTGGACGAAGCTCAGCCCGACGCTGGCGAGCGCCGCGGCGGATAGCCCGCCGAGCGCCGCCACCGGCCCCGCGCGCAGCCAAGCCGCATGGCGGGCGAGCCAGAGCATTGCGACAGCCAGCGGTACGCCGAGGCCGGCGATGAACTCGAGGCACGGCAGGCTCATGCCGATCCTCAGCGCCTCCGGCCCCAGCCGCGCCAGGTCCTGCAAGCATCCCGCGCCCATGGCTGCCAGCCAGGCGACCGCCGCCGGGATGGGGAGCAGCGCCCAACGTCCGCTCCGCTCCGGCAGGGCCAACTGGAAGGCCGCGAAAGCTGCCAGGATCCCGGTGGCAAGGGCGCCGGCGATCTGCGGCAGGTCGAAGCCCTCGGCGAGGCGCGCTGCCAGGTCCTCGCGCAGGCCGGAAACCAGCACCGCGAGGGCGATGACGACCGCCACGATGGCAAGCCAGGCAGCGGTCGCCGCGGCAGGGTTCGCGGCAGGCCGCACCGGGCGCAGATTGGCGGCAAGCTGACGGATAAGATCTTCGTTCCGTAGGGTCATGTCATTCTTCCGGGCCGAAGCGTCGCCGCAGTGCTTGCAGCGCGCGATGGGTGGCGACCTTCAGGGCGCCCGCGGTCATGCCGGAACGTCGGCTGGCGTCGGCCAGCGACAAATCCTGGAGCTTTGTCAGGGCGAGCGCGGTGCGCTGGGCCATCGGCAAGGCCTCGATTGCGCTCCGCAACTTCGCCGCGGCACGCTGGGCGTCCAGTTCGATCTCCGCGCCAGGCGCGCCCGAGGCGATCTCCCCCGCCGCGTCCTCCGGCACCTCGCGGTTCGCCCGGCGACCGCGCGAGCGGATCCGATCCAATGCCCGCCGCTCTGCGATGGCGATCAGCCAGGGACGGAAGGGCCTTGCCGCATTGTAGCTGTCCCGCGCCCGATGGATCGTCAGCAGCGTGTCCTGCACGGCATCCTCGGCGTCGGTCGGATCGCGCAGGCGCGCGCGGCATATCGCCCGCAGCAGGGGCAGGCATTCGCGCAGCAGCGCTTCATAGGCGCGCGCGTCGCCGGCCTGCGCGGCCGCCATCATCTGCGACCAGCGCAGGTCGCGCACGTCGCGCTCCTCGCCGAGGGTGGTGTCCCGCGCGGTCAGGGGCTGTGGTGCCCCGAAGCAGCTTGCTGATCGCCCATCTGACATCCGCTGGCCTTCACGAGCGTGATCGTCGGCCCTAGAGCACGATCGATCCTCCTGGATCGATCTCGTGCTCTAGAAACCATTGAATCTACACCACTATCCGCTCACACTGATTCAGTGTGAGCGGATAGTGGTGTAGGCCGCACCAAGTCATGCGCAGTTCGCGCCAAGCTGTATTCGCCGGGGCAGGCTGCGAGGTTACGCACGGCCCCGAGGTTATACACCGCGCCGCGGTCGGCGCGCAGGCTGGCAGGTATGAGAGCAGCGCGGTCTGCCGCCCAGCCGTCGTCCGACAGCAGCGGCGCGTTCATCCGACGATGCAGCGCATTGTACGTGCGCAGGCGCCTCATCGTCCGAAAAGCAGCGCGCCTGCCATGAACCCGATAAAGTCGACGCGCCCGCGCCGAGGAAAGCCGGTTCCGTCGAAGTCGGGATCATCAGCCGCGCGCGTCATTCAGCGCCCAGTCATAGCCATAGCCGCGGATCGTCGGCGCGGCGCGGATGGCGGCCGCCTTGGCCGGCGCGGCGTGGCGCAGCAGATGCGGCACCACCCCGCCCTCGACGGCGAAATCCTCGGAGAACCAGTTGTAGATCGAGGAGAGCCGCAGCCCCTCCGGCCCCACCGCCACGCCTCGCTCGTGGGCGATGAAACTGGCCGCTGCGGCGTCCAGCACCGGCTCCAGCGAGGCGCTGTCGAGCGCCTCGGCCGGCATGTCCGGGCAGCCGAGGGAGGCGCAGTTCAGGACGTAATGCGCGCGCGGATCGCGCCAGATCGGCCGCAGGATGCGGTGCTCGATATCGCTGAGCGTCACCGCCTCGCCGGCAATGGTCACCAGATGCGCGTCCCAGGGCCCGCGCAGCAACAGCGCGCCCGAGAAGTTGAGGTCGCGGATGCTGCGCACCGGATAGCCGCCAAGCACGGTGCGCACCGTCAGGCCGTTGTAGAGGTTGACCCAATAGGCGAACTGCTCGGCCCGATTCAGCTGTCCGACCGGGGCGCCGGCGAGGCCGCCGAGCCAGGCCTCCAGCAGGGCGCGATCGGCCGGCGTGACGGCGGCATAGTCCAGCCGGGCAATGCCATCGGTCCCGACCCGCCGGTAGCGCTGGAGGAACCGGGTCCAGGTGCCGTGGTCGAGCCGCGCGGTGGCCGCCGGGTCATGTGCCACCCAGCGCTCCCACAGCCGGGCGCGGGGGGCGAACCAGGCTTCGAGAGCCCGGGCGCGGGCCGGTGGCGCGGCCAGGGGTGCGACCAGAGGCGCAACCAGGGCGCTGGCCCCGATGAGCAGGCGTCGGCGGTGCATGGCGGGTGTCTCCGTTGCGGGATGTCTTGGCAAAGGCTTGCCGCCAGGCCTCCAGCACGGTGGCGTGCAGCACCGCCCGCTCCTGCCGCAGCAGGATCAGCCAAGGCGTGGCGGCTGCCAGGATGGCGGTCGGCATGGTCCAGCGCCGGCGGGAACCCCGAAGCTTTGGCGATCCCGGGGATCAGGGCAGGCAACCAGCGACGGGCAATCATGCCCGGCGCCGCGCAGCGAGCAGGGCGAGGCCGGCCAGCACCAGGTCCTCGGCCGGGGTCCAGGGCTGCAGCGGTCTTGCCCAATACACCCCGAAGCAGCCGCAATTAGCCAGCGCGATGCCGCGCCAAAGCGTAACGCTGAGCACCACGGCATTGCCGAGGCTCAGGACGAGCGCGGCGAGCGCCGCCGGCCGGCTGGTGGCGCGCTGGGCGAGTCCGACCGCCACCGCCAGCTCGGCCAGTGCCAGCGCCAGCCCGATCGGCGCCAGGAGCGGCGAGGGGAACAGCCGATAGCTCGCGAGGATGCTGGCGAAGCCCTGGATATCCAGCAGCTTGGTCAGCGCTGTCGCGGCGAAGACCGTGAGCAGCAGCAGCCGCGCGGCGGTGGCGACCGCCCGGTTCATGGCCGCACCCGGTGGTCGATCTCGATCCGCCGGCGGCCCTTGGCGGTCTTGCGGGTGAGCGGCGGTGGGGCGGGCTGCAGCGGCTCCGCCCGGGTCTCCCCGGTCAGCGGGTCCCACCAGCCCTCGGCGGCGGGCAGCGGGCGGAGCAGCATCTGCTCCCGCTTGGCGTTGTGCAGGCACATGGACATCGGCCCCTCGGCGGTGGCGACGAGAAAGGCGCAGGCCTCGATCCGCTCAGGCTCCAGCGCCGCGGCATCCATGAAGTCGTGGATGAAGAAGGTCAGCTTGGCGGCCCGGAAGCGGGCAGCGACGAGGTCCCGCCGCATGGCCCAGAGCTTGGCCGCCGCCCAGGGCAGGATGCGGGCGGCCTGGAGGGGCCGGGCCAGCACCCGGGCGATGATCTGGCCGGCGCGGCGGGCCGGGCGGACCCGATCGAAGGGCACGGTGCCCATGGCCTCCAGCATGGCGGCGACCACCGCCGGGTCGTCCAGCAGATCATGCGCCCGGCCGGCCGCGATCAGTGCCAGGCCATAGCGGTTGCAGCTTGAATGACCGACGGCGAGGCTATCGAAGCGCAGCCTGGTGCCCAGCCCGTCGGCGAGCGCGACCGCCACGCTGTCCTTGCTGATGGGTGCTGCGCGGCTGCCGAGCGTGCCGCGGCCGGTCGCCGCCTGCAACTGGAAGCTGGCCAGGTTCACCGCCGCCGCGTGGTCGCGGAAGAAGCTGGCGAGCATCGGCACTTCGGCGACATTGCCGGCGAAGACGGTGGTGTTGAACACCACCGCCAGCGGCAGCCCCCGGGCCCGGTCGATGTAGTCCCGCCGCACCGCATTCAGCGCCGCCTCGGTCGGGTAGCCGGCGCGCCCCTGGGTGAGATCGACATGAAAGGCGACATCATTGAGGCCGGCGGCGGCCAGCTCCACCAGCAGGTCGCGCGTTGCGCGGATGCCATGGGTGAACAGTGAGGCGCGCAGGTCGGCAGCGGCGATGGCGCGGACCACCGCCACCAGCTCCGCCCGGTCGCGCAGCGTGGGATCGCCGCCGGTGACCTGGACTTCGGTATGCGGGCCGAATTCGGCGCGGATGGCGGCGATGCGGCGCAGCAGCTCGGCCAGCGGGACGTCGTGGATCGCCTCGGCGCTGTCGGAAAGGTAGCAGAGCGAACAGTCCAGGTTGCAGCGCTGGGTCACCTCCAGCGCGATGCAGCCGGTGGCGAAGCGGCGGCCGAGCGATTGCCGAGGATGCCACTGCCCGGCGCCCTGCATGCGGGCGCAGGCGGCGGCGATGGGATCCCCCGCGGGGGCGGGCAGGGCTGGCAGAGCCAGGATCTCGGCTTGGGTCAGCAGGTGGGGCACGACCGCCATTCGCTGCGCCTGGGCCGCCGGATACGGGGGGCGATCTTCGGACGGCCGAAGCGCGGCCTGGCCGAGGTGGCCGGCCAACGCCTCTGACCGTGGCCAGCTTCACGTCACGCCGAGCAGCCCTGGCAGCTCGGCAAGGGTGCCGATTTCGGCCTCAGGCGACCCAGGCAGGCGCTCGCGCCGTTGGCCGTAGCGATTGCACCAGACCGCGCGCATCCCGAACGCTGCGGCTGCGTGCGCGTCCCAGGCGTTCGAGGATTGGAAGGCGATCGCCTCGGCCGGCAGGCCGAGCCGGTCAAGCGCCTGTTGGTAGACGCGGCGGTCAGGCTTGAACGTGCCGACCTCATCGACGGAAATCACCGCATCGAAGGCATCCGCCAGGCCAGCCCCTTGTACCGCGCTGGCCAGCATCTCGGGCGAGCCGTTGGACAGGATCGCGGTGGCGAAGCCGGCTTGGCGCAGCGACCGCAGCACGGCCGGCACCTCGGGGAAGGTGCCGAGGGTCCGGTACAGATCCATCAGCCGCGCCCGCAGGGTGTCATCCTGCTGCAGGTCGAGCGTTTCCAACGCATAGTCCAGCGCCTCGCCCGTCACCTGCCAGAACGGGACGTAGCGGCCCTGCAGCCCGCGCAGCCAGGAGTACTGCAACTGCTTGTCGCGCCACAGCGCGGTCAGCGGCGCGGCTTTCTCGCCCAGCACATCGGTGCAACCCGCCGCGGCGGAGGCGAAATCGAACAGCGTCCCGTAGGCGTCGAACACGCAGGCGCGGATGCCGGTGAGCATGACCCGCTCAGACCAGCGTGCCGCGGATGGGGTAGTTCATCTCCTGGATCCGCTTCGCCCCGCGCAGGATTCCCGCCAGATCCGGACGCGCGAAGGGCGCGTTGGAAA
>JBBSCP010000015.1:0-25377 GCA_038250135.1 Acetobacterales bacterium
GCCCTCGGCGCCAGCCCCAATCCTGGCGCCGGTCCTTGGGGCGGGGCGGCGCGCGGCAAACCGCGCAACCCTTGGGGGTGACCATGCCGCCTCTGGTTCGATTCATGCTGCTGCACGGGCTGATCGGCTTCGGCCTGTCCGGCCTGTTCATGGTCGTTTTTCTGACGCAGGACCCGGGCGGCATGGGTACGCTGCTGCTGCGCGGCGCGGGCCATTGGTGGCCGGCGGCGCTGCTGTGGTTCTTCCTCGGCCTGACCTTCGGCAGCGTGCAGATCGGCGCCGCGACGATGTTGCGGGACAGGTAGCTAAAACGCGGCAAGGGTCACCACGAGGTCCGGTGCGGCCTCGGCAACCGCCTCGGGCGGTGCCTGATGCAGCGCTTCGGAGATCACGCATTCCTGGGCGAGGCGCCGCAGCCACCAGCCGAAGGCGGCCGGGCCGGCACTGCCGCCGAGCCCGGGCTCGGCCAGCACGATGACCCGCCAGGGCAGCGGCGCGCCGGGCGTGCGCCAAGCCTCGAAACCGGCATCGGGGGCTGCTGCGGCCTCCGGCGCACGCTGGTCGGCGAACAGATCGTCGCCCAGCGCCGGCTCGGTCTCCCGCATCGGGATGCCGAGGAAGCTGAGGCCGGTCTCCTCGCCAATCCCGCGGCGCGGCAGCACAGCGGGGTCGGCGCGGGCGATCAGCACCTCGGCGCGGTCCAAGGCGGCAGCCTGGTCCGGGGCGCGCAGGCGCAGCACGGCGAGGAGAAGGCGCACCGCCACCAGCGTGCCCTCCACCGTCAGGAGCCGCCCGTCATGGCGCCAGAGCGCGAGCGGCTGCGGTTCGCGCGCATAGGCCTGGCGCAGCGGCACCCAGCCCCGGGTGATCTGCGGGAAGGCAGCGGCTTCCGCCTCCAGCGCTGCCATTCCCGACGCAGCTTCCAGTACGGCGCTGCGTGGCGGGATGAGCAGGTGCAGCACCGCGATGCCGGCGTGGTCGAGCCGCGCAGCCAGCGCCTGGAGGGGGCGCAGCGCCGGATGCTCCGGCATGGGCGGCGGCGGTGGCTCTGGTTCCCGCTCGGGTTCTGGCCCCGGCCCCGGCCCCGGCCCCGCCAGATGGAGAGGCGCGGGATCAGGCTCGGGAACCGGCCCGGGCAACAGCGGCTCAGGCACAGGCTCAAGGGCCGGAGGCTCGGGCTGAGGCTCCGGTTCGGGAGGCGGTTCCGGTGGCGGCGGAAACCGGGCGGCGAGGACTGCCGAGGGTGGCTGCCGCGGCGGCACGGCCACGCTACGGCGCGGCGGTTCCGGTTGCGGCAACCGCTCCGGCTTTGGCGCGGCGGCACGGGGGGGCTCCGCCGCGGCGCGGGGCGCGCGCAGCGCCACCGTCGGCTCCCAGCCCGCCTGTTCTTCCAGCACCTCGCGCATCCGCGGGGTCATCGCCAGCGTCGTCGCCACCGGCCGGCCGGGCAGCGAGGCCCGGACCCGGACCCGCCCCTCGAGGAAATCGACTGGCGTCAGCCAGACCGGCGGCACCAGCCTAAAGCCCGGATTGCCGTCCTCGCGCGGCAAATTGGCTTGCGCCTCCGCCTTCACCTCCATGCCGCGCATCAGGCGTATCACCAGCGGCGTGCCCGGCGCCGAGGCATCGCGCGCCCAGCCGACCACCGTGCCATCCGGGCGCAGTGCGTCAAGGAAGCCCAGCACACGGCGCTGAAGATTGGGCGGCGGATCGGCCTGGGACATCGGCGATGGCCCCTAGAACACGGCGGGCCGGCGCACCGACTCGACACCGCCGCCACGGCTCAGGCCGCGCCGGCGCAGGCAATCGGTGGTCAGCCGCTGCTCGATCCCTGCGCGTTCATCGTTGACGCGCGCCTCATTGGTGGGGTTGCCGACCAGCCGCTCCCGCTCGATGCGTCGGATTTCGGGGCTGGCGCGGGCCTCCGCCCGGCATTCGGCGACGCCAGGATCGAGCGGCACAGGCGGGGGCGCGGGCGTTGATCCGCCGCAGGCGGCCAGCGCCAGAAGCGCCAGGCCAGCCAATCCACGCCGTATCGGCACTGCCCTCATGCGCCGAGCTCCACCCAATCCTCGATCAACCGGCGCGCGATGGAATCGATTCGCGGCAGCGAGAAGCCATGCGCCGCGTGGTTGCGCACCTCCTCGCGCGTGAACCAGCGCGCGTCCTGCAACTCCTCCGGGTCGATGGTGATCTCGTCCGACAGGCCCTCGGCATGGAAGCCCAGCATGATGGAGGCCGGGAAGGGCCAGGGCTGGGAGGAATGATACAGCACGCCGCCGACCTCGATGTTCGACTCCTCGCGCACCTCGCGCCGCACGGCTTCCTCCAGGCTCTCGCCGGGTTCCACGAAGCCGGCCAGGGTGGAGTACATCGCGACATTCGGGAAACGGTGCGAATGGCCCAGCAGGCAGCGGCCGTCCTTGACCACCAGCATGATCACGGCCGGGTCCGTCCGCGGGAAATGCTGCGCCCCGCAGGCGTTGCACGCCATGGCGTTGCCGGCGCTGCGCGGCGTGCACTCGCCCCCGCAGATGCCGCAGAAGCGATGCCGCGTGCGCCAATGTATCAGGCCGCGCGCATGCGCCAGCACGCTGGCCTCGCCCGGCGGCAGCAGGCCGGCGACCTGGCGGAGATCAGTGAAGCTGCCCACGCCCTGGGGCAGCAGCGGCAGCGGATCCTCGGCCGCCGAGCAATCGACGGTGAACACCGGCCTCCCCGCCCACCGGCCAAGGAAAGCCCAGGGGCCACCTGCGAGCCGCAGCGCCTCGGCCGCGGCACCGGTGAGCAGCAGGGCCTCCGGCGCGCCGGACTCGACGCCCTTCATCAGGCTGCGGCTGCGCCAGACCGGGGCGAACAGCGTCTCGGGATCGGCCAGCATCTCGGCGATCCAATCGGCATCGTCGCGGCGGCCGCTGACGCGGTCGAGCGGGCTGCCCGTATAGGCATTGGTGCGGCTGGCGGGGATGTTCAACATGCGCGCGGAACCTGCCACGCGGCCCCTTGCGCGGCAACCGAGCAACGCTTGCGCCGGGCCATTGCCCTCCGGGCCCGAAAACCCGATATAGGGGTCGGAAGGTCGGCGACGGACGTGTTCCTCGCCAACCCGGTCAGGTCCGGAAGGAAGCAGCCGTAACGAGTTCTCGCGCGGGTCGCCCGCCGGCCTTCCACCTTGGATCCTGAGGCGCATGGCAAGCGACATTTTTGGTGACCCGCTGCCCGATGCGCCGCCCCCCGAGGGCCCCGGCCTGTTCGGTGATGCGCCGCCACCTGCCGCCCCTGCCGAAGCAGCCAAGCCCTATCGCGTGCTCGCCCGCAAATACCGGCCCCAGACCTTTGCCGAGCTGATCGGCCAGGATGCGCTGGTCCGCACATTGGGAAATGCCTTCGCGCAGGGCCGCGTGCACCACGCCTTCATGCTCACCGGCGTGCGCGGCGTGGGCAAGACCACCACGGCGCGCATCATCGCCCGCGCGCTCAACTGCATCGGCCCGGACGGCAAGGGCGGGCCGACCGCCGATCCCTGTGGCGTCTGCGCCGAATGCCGCGCCATCCTCGCCGACCGCCACCCCGATGTGCAGGAGCTCGACGCCGCCTCGAACAACGGCGTCGATGACGTGCGCGAACTGCGCGAACGGCTGCGCTTCCGCCCGGCGCAGGGCCGCTTCAAGGTCATCATCCTCGACGAGGTCCACATGCTGAGTGGCCAGGCCTTCAACGCGCTGTTGAAGACGCTGGAAGAACCGCCGCCGGACGTGAAATTCATGCTGGCCACCACCGAGCTGCGCAAGGTGCCGACCACCATCCTCTCGCGGTGCCAGACCTTCCGCCTCAAGCGCGTGCCGCAGGAGGCGCTGCGCGCGCATTTCACCCGCATCTGCGGGCTGGAGGACGTGCCTGCCGAGCCGGAAGCTCTCGCCATGGTGGCGCGCGCGGCGGATGGTTCGGTGCGCGATGGGCTGTCCATTCTCGACCAGGCCATCGCACTCGCCGGCGGCGGCCCGGTGCAGGCGGAGGCGGTGCGGGAGATGCTCGGCCTCGCCGACCGGGCGTTGGCGATCGAGCTGATGGAGGCGCTGATGGCCGGCGACATCGCCACCGCGCTGGGCCATGCCGAGGCCGCGCACAACAGCGGCACGGACCCCGGCGTGATGCTCTCCGACCTGCTGGAACTCACGCATCTGCTCTCGCGCAGGAAGTCCCTGCCCGCGCTGCGGCGCGACCCGACGCTGACCGAGGCCGAGCGCGGGCGCGGCGCCGAGCTCGCCGACAAGCTGCCGCTGCCGGTGCTGGCGCGGGCCTGGCAGATGCTGTTGAAGGGGCTGCAGGAGGTGGCGCAGGATGGTGTGGACCGCCGCGCCGCGGCCGAGATGGTGCTGATCCGCCTCGCCCATGTCGCCGACCTGCCGACCCCCGGCGATCTGGTGCGCCGCCTCACCGAGTCCGGCGCCGCCACGCCCGCGCCGAGCCCGGCCCCGGGCGGTCCCGGCGGCGGGCTACGCGCCGTGGCGGGCGGCGGCGGTGTTGCCATGGCAGCCCCGGCCCCGATGCCAAGCGGACCACCGCAGCCCGAGACCTATCGCGACATCGTCGCACTCGCCTCCGGCCGCAAGCCGATGCTGCACGCGCATCTGGTGCACAGCGTGCATCCCGTGCGCGTCTCGCCCGGCCGCATCGAAATCCGCCCCAAGCCCGACGCGCCGCGCGACCTGGCGCAGCAGATCACGACGCTCCTCGCCGAGGTCGCCGGCACGCGCTGGACCGTCTCTCTGGTGAATGAGGGCGGCGAGCCGACGCTGGCAGAGCAGGGCCGCAGCGCCGACAAGGACCGCCGCGCCCTGGCCGAAACCCACCCGCTGGTGCAGGCCGTGCTGGCCGCCTTTCCCGGTGCCGCCATCGAGGTCGTGCGCGACGCCAGCCTCGACGCCTATGGCCTGCCGCCGCCGAGTGCGGCACCCGATGAGGGGCGCGAATGCGCCATGCCTGATCCCGGGCGCGATTTCGCACCCCCGGACGCGGAACCGGCCGCCTTCGACGACGAACTTCCTGAGGAGGATTGAGGACCAATGAAGAATATCGGCAACATGCTGAAGCAGGCGCAGCAGATGCAGACCCGCATGCAGGAGATGCAGGCGAAGCTGGAGATGCTGGAAGTCGAGGGCGGGGCCGGTGCGGGCATGGTGAAGGTGAAGCTCTCGGGCAAGGGCGACCTCCGCCGCGTCACCATCGACCCCTCCCTGATGGCCGCCGATGAGCGCGAGGTGCTGGAAGACCTGCTGGTCGCCGCCCATGCCGACGCCAAGCAGAAGGTCGAGGCGATGATGGCCGAGGAAATGCAGAAGGCGACGGCGGGGATGAACCTGCCCGCCGGCCTCGGCGGGATGAAGCTGCCCTTCTGAGGATCGGACCCGTGGACAATTGGGTTACGGGCGCATCCGACGATGCTTTTTCGCGCCGGGTTCGTTGGCCATGCTCGCCGATGGATGGCCATCGGCTCCGCTGCCCGCCTTCCCGACGCGAAAAATCCCTCGCCGGCTGCATCCCGGCCCCAAATGTCCACGGGGCCTGATGGACAACTCCCCGATCGAGCACCTGATCGCGCTGCTGGCCAAGACCCCAGGCCTTGGCCGGCGCAGCGCGCGGCGCGCGGTGTTGCGGATGCTCACGCGCCCGGCCGAGACGATGCTGCCGCTGGCGGCCGCACTTCAGGCCGCGGCGGCGGCGGTGCGGCCCTGCGAGGTGTGCGGCAACCTCGACGCCACCTCGCCCTGCGGCATCTGCATCGACCCGCAGCGCGACCGGCAATTGGTCTGCGTGGTGGAGGGTGTGGCGGATCTCTGGGCGCTGGAACGCGCGCACGCGCATCGCGGCGTCTATCACGTGCTGGGCGGCACGCTCTCGCCGCTGGCTGGAATCGGGCCGGAGGAATTGTCGATCCGCCCCTTGCTCGCCCGGATCGAGGCGGGGGGTGTGGAGGAGGTGATCCTGGCGCTGCCCGTCACGGTCGATGGCGCCGCGACCGCGCATTACGTCACGGACCGGTTGCGCCCCCTGGCCGTGGCGGTGACGCGCCTGGCGCAGGGTGTGCCGATGGGCGGAGCGCTGGATGTGCTGGATGAGGGCACCCTCGCCGCCGCCTGGCGCGCCCGCCGCCCTGCGTGACAAGCCCCCTCGCGAGGCGGCTCGGGGCTGTGCTAAGCACCCAATGAGTGTCCCCGTAGCTCAGCCGGATAGAGCACCAGATTCCTAATCTGGGGGCCGTGCGTTCGAATCGCGCCGGGGACGCCAACTATCCCAGGGACCTGCCGGGTTGATCAGCCACCATGTTCACCCTGACGCGCGCCGCTCCGGCACCACGCGCCTCCCCCGGTACCCTTGCTTCCAGGCCCCGGCGAGGCGCCGCGCCAGCCCCTGGGCCGTTCGCGGGCCGGGACCGGTCGAGTTTCGGCTCCAGACCCTGGCTCACCTCGGCCGATCCCCCCGGTAGGTCATCGCTCGGCGCCATGGGCCGGAGTCGTTTCCCTTGCGCTCTGGCATGAGGCCGGATACGAGAAAAGAATAGCGCGATCCAATCCGGCCGGATCGCGCGCTGGACTGCCGATCACGAGGACACATCATGCCGCTGGTCACCCCATTGCCTGAGGACCACGACCCCGACCTCCTCGACCTGATCCAGTTCTTCCGTGGCCCACTTGGCACCGTGCCGAATTCGGTGCTGACCATGCAGCGCCGCCCCGCCGTGGCGCGCGCCTTCACCGAACTCAACAAGGCGGTGATGGCGAACCACGCGCGCGTCACCGCGGAGCAGAAGCGGCTGATCGGCTACGTCGCTTCCCACACCGCCGGCTGCCACTATTGTGAGGCGCACACCATCCTCGCCGCAGAGCGCTTCGGCGCGACGCCGGAGCGCATGGCCGACATCTGGGCCTATGCCAGCAGCCCGCATTTCACCGACGCCGAGCGGGCCGCCTTCGATTTCGCGATCGCCGCCGCCTCGGTCCCCAACGCCGTCAATGCGGAGGTCGCGGCGGCGCTGCACCGGCACTGGACGGAGGACGAAATCGTCGAAATCCTCGGCGTGATCGCCCTGTTCGGCTTCCTCAATCGCTGGAACGATTCGATGGGCACAACGCTTGAGACGATCGGCATCTCGGCCGGCGAACGAAACCTGGCGCGCGAGGGTTGGGATGTCGGCAAGCACGAATAGGGCCTTCCGCCGATCGCGCCGCGCGCTGCTCGGCGCGGTGGCCGGCCTCTCCGTCGCCCCGGCGCTCCGCGCGCAGGGCGAAAGACCGCTCGTCATCGTGGCCCCCTTCCCGCCCGGTGGCTCCACCGACCTGCTGGCGCGACTGGTTGCCGAGCGGCTGGCCGGGATGCTCGGCCGGGCGGTGGTGGTGGAGAACCAGTCCGGCGCCGGCGGGCGCATCGCCGCCCGCCAGGTGGAGCAGGCGCCGCCGGACGGTACGCGGCTGCTGCTGGCCAATACCTCGGTCATGGCAATCACGCCTATCGCCTTCCCCGATGCCGGCTACGACCCGCTGCGCTTCGTGCCGGTCGCCGGCGCTGCCGAATTCGCCGCCGGGCTGGCGAGCGGCCCTGCCACGCGGGCAACCAGCCTCGCGGACCTCACCGCTTGGCTGCGGGCCCATCCGGCCCAGGCCAATCTCGGCGTGCCCGCCATGGGCAGCCTGCCGCACCTGACCGGCATCGGCTACAGCCGCGCCATCGGCGTGCCGCTGACTGTGGTGCCCTATCGCGGCGGCGCGCCGGTCGCGCTGGACCTGGTCAGCGGGCAGCTCGCCCTCGGCATTGCCGCAGCGGCGGATTTCGCGGGCGTCCACCAGGGTGGCCAGGCGCGACTGCTGGCGGTGACGGGCACGCGCCGTGCCCCTGGGCTGGCGGATGTGCCAACCTTCGCCGAGGCTGGCCTGCCGGGGTTCGAGGCCAATGCCTGGAATGGATTTTTCGCCCCCGCCGGCACGCCCGCGGCGCTGGTGACGCCGATCGCCGCGGCGATCCGCGAGATCCTGGCCGAGCCCGCGATGCGCGCGCGGCTGGAGAGCGTGGCGCTGATCCCGCAACCATCGGACGGTGCCACCCTGCGCCAGTGGCTGGAACGCGACCGCGCCGCCTTCGCACCGCTGATCGCGGCGGCCGGGCCGCTGCAATAGCGGCGGGGCTGGCCGCATCGATGGTTGCCACCGGTTCGAAGGGGCGACCGTGGTGCCCTCATGCTCCAACACGGCCAAAGAACGTGTCGAAGGTGTGCCCGGTTACTCGAACCCGCCGTCCACGCCGAGGAACTGGCCGGTGATGGATCTGGCGGCGTCGGAGACGAGGAAAAGCACCATCCCCGCGATCTCCTCCGGTTCGACGAAGCGGCCGGTCGCCTGGCGCTTCAGGTAATGCGCCTCGGCGTCCGCCATCGTCACGCCATTGGCCTCGGCATAGCCGGCGATGACGGCGGCGATGCGTGGCCCGCGCACCGATCCGGGCAGGATGGCGTTCACCCGGATGCCCTGGGCGCCGACCTCGCGCGCCAGGGTCGCGGTCAGGCCGAGCAGACCCCATTTCGAGGCCGCATAGGGGCTGCGGCCGGGGTAGCCGATCTTCGCGGCGACCGAGGCGATGTTGACGATAACGCCGCCGCCGGCCGCCACCATGCGCGGCACGATCGCCTGCGCCAGCAGGAAGGGCGCGGTCAGGTTGACCGCCAGCACCTCGTTCCAGGCATCGGGCGGAAGTTCCGCGACCGGCAGCGTCGGGCCGGCGATCCCGCCATTGTTCACCAGCAGGCCGACATCGCCGACGGCCTCGGCCAGGGCCGCGATGGCGTTGGCGTCGCGCAGGTCGCAGGCCATCCATTCGGCGCCGAACTCGGCCGCCCGCGCGGCCCCGGCGCTGCCCGGCAGGTCGGACAGCACCACCGCCCACCCGGCTTCGCGCAGCGCGCGGACGATGACGAGCCCGATGCCCGAGGCGGCGGCGGTTACCAGGGCACGGCGGCGCAAGGCGCTCAATTTCCCATCAGCCGCGGCAGGAACAACACCAGCCCCGGCGCCGCGATGATCAGCAGGACGCGCGAGATGTCGGCCACCACGAAGGGGATGATGCCGCGGTAGATGGTGGAAAGCCGTACGTCCCGGATCACCCCCTGGATGACGAAAAGGTTGAGGCCGAGCGGCGGCGTGATCAGGCTCAGCTCGGTCACCATCACCACGAAAATGCCGAACCAGACCGGGTCGAAGCCCAGCTCGCTGACGACCGGGAACAGTACCGGCACGGTCAGCAGGATCATCGACAGGCTTTCCATGAAGCAGCCGAGCACGAGATAGATCACGAAGATCGCCATGATGACCAGCATCGGCGACAGCCCGGCATCCGAAACGAGATCGGACAGCGCCCGCGGCAGCCCCA
The DNA here is from genome assembly GCA_038250135.1 of Acetobacterales bacterium. Lineage (GTDB taxonomy): Bacteria > Pseudomonadota > Alphaproteobacteria > Acetobacterales > Acetobacteraceae > Falsiroseomonas. The sequence continues at coordinate 9,418 of JBBSCP010000015.1, forward strand.
GCAGGTTCATGAAGTTCGAGAACACCAGCGCGCCGATCAGCACGACGAACAGCGACGCCGTGGTCCGCACCGTCTCCAGCAGGCTGGAGGCGAAGGCACCGGGCGTCAGGCTGCGCCGCCACAGCGCGAAGACCAGCGCGCCGGCGGCGCCAATGCCAGCGGCCTCGGTCGGGGTGAAGATGCCGAAATAGATGCCGCCGATGATCAGCACGAACAACGCCAGCACCGGCCCGATGCCCAGCAGACGCGCAAAGCGTTCGCGCATCGGCACCGGCTCTGCCGCCGGCCCGGCATCCGGGTTGCGCCGCACCACCCAGGCCACGGCGAGCATGTAGAACAGGATGGCGACCATCCCCGGCACGATGCCGGCGATGAACAACTGCCCGATATCGGTTCCCGTTGCGATGCCGTAGAGCACCATGATGACCGAAGGCGGGATCAGGATGCCGAGCGTGCCGCCCGCCGCGATCGAGGCCGCCGCCAGCCCGTCCGCGTAGCGGTACCGCCGCATCTCCGGCATCGCGACCTTGGCCATGGTCGCCGCGGTCGCGATCGAGGAGCCGGAGACGGCCGCGAAACCGCCGCAGGCGGCCACCGTCGCCATCGCCAGCCCGCCGCGCCGATGGCCGAGGAAGCCATGGCAAAGGCGATAGAGATCCTCCGACATGCCCGCCCGCGTCACCAGCGCGCCCATCAGCAGGAACATCGGCACGACCGACAATTCATAGGACATGGTGGCGGTGAACGGGATCTGGCCCACGATGCCGAAGGCGGCGCGTTCGCCCACCGTCAGCCACAGGCCGCCAAAGCCGACCGCCAGCATGGCGAAGGCGATCGGCAGCCCCAGCATCATCAGCCCGAACAGCGCGGCGAAGCCGAGGCCCGCCCCCTCCCAGACACCCATCAGCCGCCGATCCCCGCCGCATCCCGGCCGCGCAGCGCGGCGATGCCATCCAGAACGAAGGCGATGGCCGCCACCCAGAGCAGCCAGGACATGGCGGTGGCGATGCCGCCGCGCGGGATGCGCAACTCAAGCGTCACCTCGCCGACACGCAGCAGCCTCTCCCCGTGCAGGCCGAGGCGCCAGGCGAGCAGCCCGCACAGCACGGCGCAGACCACGCCGAACACCAGCGCCGCGCCGCGCTTCACCCATTCCGCCAGCAGATGGTCGAACATGGTGACCGTGATGTGCTCGCGTCGTCGGGTCGTCAGCGGCAGCGCGAGGAACACGATCATCCCCATCATCACCTCGGTCGCCTCGAAGGCGCCGTGCAGCGGCTTGTTGAGGGCGAAGCGCCCTGCGACGTCGATGGTGGTGATGACCATCATCGCCGCCGCCAGCAGGCCGGCGACGGCGGCGAGGGCCAGGAACAGCCGATCAGCCCAGTTTGTCACTCGGCCTGCCAGGGAAAGGGGCAGCGTGGTCACCGCCACGCGCCGCGAGCCCGGATCACCGTACGTTCACCCGCCGCTCCGCGGTGTAGAGCCGCGCCATGGTGCGGGCGTAGTCCAGGATTTCCTGCCCGGGCAGGCTCTTGCGCTGCGCCTCCGCCAGCCATTCCGTCTCCAGCACCTTCAGCCGGTCGCGCACCTTCTCGACCTCCTCGGGAGGCAGGGTGTTGAAGCGCACGTTCCGTGCTTCCAGCCCCAGCTGCCCCACGCGGTCGCCCATGGTCCAGGCCCAGCCGGCCTGCTGCGCGATCGCCATGCCGGAATGCTTGTCGATGGCGGCGCGCTGCGGATCGGTCAGTGCCTGCCAGGTCCGCTCGTTGAAGGCGATCCAGAAGGTGTCGGTGTAGAGCCCGCCGGGGATCAGCGTGGTGGAGCGGATGACCGGGGTGATGTTGAAGAAGGCGATGGATTCGATCGGGAAAGTGATGCCGTCGGCCACGCCGCGCGCCATGGCCTGCTGCGCCTCGGTCGGCGGAAGCTGCACCGGCGTGCCGCCGAGCGCGGTGATGATCCGCCCGGTGACGTTGCCGCCGACGCGCACGCGCCGGCCCTGCATCTCCTCGATCTTCGTGATCGGCTCCGCCCGCCAGTGCAGGGCGGGTACCGAATGCACGAACAGGCCCGCCACGCGTGCGCCGGCGTGTTCGTTGTAGCGTGCGCCGTAGCGCTGGTAGGTCAGCCACGCCGCCGCGGCACCCGCCCAGGGGTCGGGCGAGGAGAAGGGCAGGTCCATCACCTGCGTCATGGTGAAGCGGCCCGGGTTGTGGCCGGACACGCCGTAGCCGACGTCGAAGGCGCCATCGAGCAACAGGTCGAAGGTTGCCGGTGGCGGGCCGAGCGCGCTCGTCATGATCTCGAAGCGCAGCGTGCCGTTGCTCTCCGCCTCGATGGCGCGCGCCCAGGGCTCGATGATCCCGCGCGGGATCAGGTGATGCGCCGGCAGCCAGTTGCCCACGCGGATCGTGCGGGTCTGCGCCGCCGCGCGGCCGATCAGCGCGGGGCTGGCCAGCACCGCCGCCGTCCCGGCCATCAGCATCCTTCTCGTCGTCATCTTGCTTCTCCCCCTGTTGCTGTCGCGGCCGGTCAGCGGCGCGCGGGTTCGGTGAGCGCGAAGATGCGCAACGCATCGGCCTCGTCACCCTCCCGCGCGCAAAGCATACGGAAGGTCTCGGCGGCGAGCGAGGCCATGGGCAGCGGGCTGCCCGTGCGCACCGCGAGAAGCCGCGCCGTGTCGAGATCCTTCAGCATGGTGTAGGCGTGTCCGAGCGGCGGATCGTACAGACCCTGGGCCATCCGCGGCACGCATATCTGCAGCGGCTTCGAATCCGCCCAACCGCCCGCCAGCGCCTCCGGCAGCCGCTCGGCCGCGATGCCGGCATTGGTGGCCAGCCGCGTCGCCTCCGCCAGCACGCACATCAGGCTGCCGACGATCACCTGGTTGCAGAGCTTGGTCGTCTGGCCTGCGCCCGATGGGCCCATCAACGTGAAGCGCTGCGCCATGGCGCGCACATAGGGCTCGGCACGCGCGAAGGCGTCCGCATCGCCACCGGCCATCACGGCGAGCGTTCCGGCCTCCGCCCCCGGCGTGCCACCGGAGACCGGCGCGTCCAGCCAATGGGCGCCGCGTTCCGCCAGCAGCCGCGCGGCGAAGGCGCGGGTGGCGTCGGGGCTCATGGAGGAGAAATCGACCAGCACGGCGCCGGCCTCCAGCCCTTGCGCGATGCCGTCCGGCCCGAACACCGCGGCTTCGACCGCGCCCGTGTCGGTCAGGCACATGAACACGATGGCGGCGCCGCGCGCGGCATCGGCGGCACTCGTCGCCAGCACGGCGCCGGCCGCCACCGCCGGCGCGCATTTCGCCGCCGTGCGATTCCACACGCGCACCGCATGGCCCGCAGCCAGCAGGCGCTTCGCCATCGGCAGCCCCATCAGGCCGAGGCCGACATAGGCCAGCGTCGCGCTCATCGCACCTGCCGCCCGTCAGGGAAGACGCCGCCGCCGCGGTGCGTCACCGCGCCTTCATTCGCCTGGCCAACCAGCTTGGCGTATTTCGCGAGCGCGCCCGAGACATGCGGCGTGACGGGGGGCGTCCAGGCCGCGCGCCGCGCCGCGAGTTCCGCCTCATCCACCGCCAGTGCGATGGTCCCCGCCGCGCCGTCGATGCGGATGACATCGCCTTCCCGCACCAGGCCAAGCGGCCCGCCCACCGCGGCTTCCGGCGCCGCATAGCCGATGCACATGCCGCGCGTCGCGCCGGAGAAGCGGCCATCGGTCAGCAGCGCCACTGCCTCGCCCATTCCCTGGCCATAGATCAGGGCGGTCAGGCCGAGCATCTCCTGCATGCCGGGGCCACCAACCGGGCCTTCGTTGCGGACGATCAGCACCTCCCCGGCGCGGTAGTCGCGCGCGGTCACGGCGGCGATGGCCTCGCCCTCGCTTTCAAACACGCGGGCAGGACCCTCGAAGACCACCGCCTTCAACCCCGCGACCTTCAGCAGCGCGCCGTCCGGGCAGAGGTTGCCTTTCAGCACCACCACGCCGCCGGTCGGCAGGATGGCGCTCGCGACGGGGCGGATGACGTCCCCATCCGGCGCTGGCGCATCGGCGTAAGTCTCGGCGAGGGTGCGGCCGGTGACGGTCAGAATATCCCCGTGCAGGTGGCCGCTTTCGATCAGCGCGCGAATGACCACGCCAGCGCCGCCGATCTCATGCACATCCGCCGCGTGGAAGGCGCCGCCCGGGCGCAGATTGCCGATCAGCGGCGTGCGCGCCATGACAACCGCCGCATCGTCGAGCGTGAAGCGCAGCCCCGCCTCGTTCGCGATGGCACACAGATGCATCGCCGCATTGGTCGATCCGCCGGTGGCGGCCACGATGGCGCAGCCGTTCTCGATCGCCTTGCGCGTCACGATCTGCCGCGGCGTCGGCCCACCCGTGGCGATCATCGCCATCACCAGCGCACCGGCGCGGCGGCAGAGCGACGCGCGCTGCGCATGCACCGCCGGCATCATCGCGCTGCCCGGCACGGCCATGCCGATCGCCTCCGCCACCATCGCCATGGTGTTGGCGGTGAACTGCCCCGCGCAGGCGCCGACGGTGGGCGCGCAGGCCAGCTCGAGCGAGCGCAGCTCGGCTTGCGTCATCGTGCCGGCGAGCACCGCGCCCACGCCCTCATACGCATCGAGCACGGAGACGCTGCGGCCGCGCCAGCGCCCCGGCAGCGCGCTGCCGCCATAGACGAACACGGCGGGCACGTTGCAACGCAGCATGGCCATCAGGACGCCGGGCAGCGTCTTGTCGCAGCCGCCGAAGCCGATCAGCCCGTCATAGGCGTGGTTGTGCACGACCGCCTCGATCGAGTCGGCGATGATCTCGCGTGAGACAAGGGAGAACTTCATCCCCTCATGCGCCATGCCGATACCGTCGGAGGCGGAGATGGTGGTGAATTCGCGCGGCGTGCCGCCGGTCTCGGCGATGCCCTGCTTCGCGGCTTCCGCCTGCCAGCCATGGCCCATGTTGCAGGGCGTCGTCTCGCCCTTCATGGAGACGACGCCGACCATCGGCTTCGCGATGGCGGCATCATCGAGCCCCATGGCGCGCATGAAGGCGCGGTGCGGCGTGCGGTCCAGCCCGTCCGTGGTGATCCGCGACCGCAACGGACGCACGCCATCGCTCGACACTCGACCTTCCCCCGCCAATGCTTTCAACTGAACGCAGCTTAGCGGGGCGGGCTCACGCACTGTCAAGCGGGGCCACCCTGGGGAATGTCATGCATCTTGCCGCCAACCTGTCCCTGATGTTCACCGAGGTGCCGCTGCCGCAGCGCTTCGCCGCCGCGCGCGCTGCGGGCTTCGAGGGGGTGGAGATCCAGTTCCCCTACGACCACGCAGCGGCCGCACTGGCCGAAGCAGCGCAGGCGGCCGCGATGCCCGTGGTGCTGATCAACATCCCGGCCGGCGACATCGCGGCGGGCGATGTGGGGCTGGGCGCCCTGCCAGACCGGCGCGCGGAATTCGCCGCTGCGGTCGCGCAATGCCTGCCCTATGCACGCAGCCTCGGCGTGCGCCGCGTGAACATCCTGCCTGGCCGCCCGGGGCCGGACGCCGACCCCGAGGCTTGCCACACCGCGCTGACGCAGAACCTGCGGGAAGCCGCGGAGGCCTTCGCGCCGTTCGGCATCCGCGTGATGGTGGAACCGATCAACCCGATCGACGTGCCAAGCGTGTTCCTCGACAGGCTGGCACCGGCGCTGCGCGCGGTGCGGGAGGCAGCGCATCCCGGCGCGGCGGTGCAGTTCGACCTGTATCACATGGCCCGGACGGAACCCGACCTCGCCGCCGCCATCGCCGAGGCTGGAGCGCTGATCGGCCATGTGCAGTTCGCCGATACGCCGGGGCGGCACGAGCCCTTCACCGCCGGGCTCGACTTCGCCGCCGCCTTCGCCGCGCTGCGGCGCGCGGGGTATGACGACTGGGTCGCCGCGGAATACCGCCCGGCCGGGCGGACCGAAGACGGGCTCGGCTGGATGCCGCGGCTGCGCGCGATGCTGGCCGGGTGAGCGCCCCGGCGAAGCGGCCGCGCATGGCGCACTGAGCGCCACCTTCACGTCACGAGCGCCCTCGACGCCTCGGCGTCCACCGGCGCGTCCAGCACGGCGCGCAGCGCGGCCACCGCCCGAACCGCATCGGCCCGCAGCATCGGCCATGCCTTTGTCTCCCTGAAAGGATGGTCAGGCATGATCACGCCGGCTGCAAACAGGATCGCACCCCGGCGACCGCCTCGAAGCCAGCGAGCGCTGCCAGGGCGGCATCGCGATCGTCCGAGGCCACTTCCTCGATCAGCGCGTTGGCGGAGGTGGAAGTGCTCGTCCTGCGTTGCAACCGGCCTGGCGGTGACGGCGCCGGCCATTGGCGATCGCAGGCCCGGCCGGCAGGCGCGCGCAAGGTGGCGGGACCGGCCTGTCAAAAGGCCGGCCCCGGGTGGCGTCAGAGGCCGAGCACGCCGTCGATACAGTGGGCGATGCCGTTCGACGCGCGCATGTTCGCCACGTAGACCCGGAACTCGTTCACACGCGGAAAGCTGCGAGCGCCGTTCGCGATGATGATGGTCGTCCCGGCGCGCGACCGGATGGTGGCGCCCGAGCCACCTTCGCTTTCGCCGCTGCTGCCGCCTGCGAGGAGCTGGTTCGGCCACTCGGCCAAATGGGCGTGCACCGCACGGCGCAGGGTATCGCGGTTCGCCTCGATGCGCTGCAACTGTGCTGCCGTCAGCCGCTCGACCGCTTCGTCATGCGGCACGAAGAGGGCGACGTTGCCCGGTGCGGCGAGTTCGTTTTCGAGGCCCGCCTGCTTGACCCAGGCGGCGAAGCGCGACAGATCGCGTGAACGCTCCAGCACCTGAAATAGCGTCGACTGTTGCGCCGTCGCGGGCCTGCCGCCGAAAAGGGCCACGGCTGCGATGACCGCGCTGCCAGCCGCGGCCGCGGCCGCGAGCGTGCGACGGCCCTGCGGTTTGGTGATCGAGTCCAACATCGTCATGCTCCTCAATGCGCGCGCGCCGCGACATGCGGCGCCTGGCACGCGGATCTCTGTACGCTGAGCGGTCGCGACGTTACGGGCGGGTGATCACAGGTGCGTTGACCTTGGCATTCGCGGCGCGGACTACGGCAAGCGCGGGAATGTGCGGCCGGCCTGTAACGACCCCCGCAGCAGCACTTGGTGGCAGTCGAGAAGCGGCCGCACCGTATCCGGTAAAGCGCGAAAGACTTGCAGCAGTGTGGCATCGGCAGGCAGCGAGGGAGGCAGCAGCATGGTCGTGTCCCATGGCTGCCCGGCGCTACTCGACGCGACCGATGCGGCGCGTCGCCGCTGTCAGGCGTGCGGCGTCGGCCTCGAGGAACCGCGTCAATGCCGGCCCGTCGAGATGGCCGGGAACATGTCCCGCGCGCTCGAAGGCGCCGGCCGTCTCGGCGGAGCGCATCGCCTGGCCGATTGCCTCGCGCAGGCGGACGATGCGATCGGCCGGCACACCCTTCGGGGCGAAGAGCGTCGCCCAGACGACCAGCACGACATCGGGATATCCGGCATCCTTGAAGGTCGGGGTGTCGGGCAGGGAGGCGATGCGGCTGTCGCCCCAGCTGGCCAGGATGCGCATCGTGCCCGCCTCGACGTGCCGCTGCGCCGTGCCGGCGGCCACGCCGGTCATCGCGACCTGGCCGCCCAGGACCGAAGTGAGTGCCGGTGCGCCGCCGTTGAACGGCACGTGCAGCATGCGGATGCCGGCGGCGGCGGCGAACATCTCCGTCGCCACATGAGAAACGCCGTAGATCCCCGACGAGCTGTAAGCGATCTCGCCTGGCCGGCGACGGGCGTCTGCGACGAGATCCGCCACGGAGCGCCAGGGTGCGTCGGCCTTCACCACCAGTACGAGCGGATCCGCCAGGATGCGAGCGATGGGGTCCAGGGCAGCGACATCATAGGCAGGCTCGCGGCCGAAGAGCCGGTCCGCTTCGGGGACCACGAAGACGGAGGGCAGCGTCATGAGGAGGGTGTGGCCGTCAGCCTCGCCCCGGATCACGCCATTGATCCCAACGGCGCCGCTGCCGCCAATGCGGTTCTCGACCAGCACAGGGCGGCCGAGCGACTGGGTGAGCGCCGCGGCGACGGGCCGCGCCGCTGTATCGGCCTGGCCGCCCGGCGGGAACGGCACATCGATGCGAACCGGCCGCGACGGCCAATCGCCTTGGGCATCGGCGCGAAGCGGCGCCAGGAGCGGCAGGGTCGCCAGAGACGCAAAGAAATCCCGACGTCGCATTCTTGCTTCCTCCCTTGAGTGCTGGGCGGGACGTCAGCCCCCGTCCGGTCGCCGTATCTGCCAATCGACCGTCACCGCCACATCCGCGGAACGAAGCAGGTTCATCACCGGGCAGCGAAATTCGACGTTCCGCTTGAGCTGCTCGACGCGACGTTCCGGCTCGTCCGTATGGAGCGTGATGGTGAGATCGATCTTCTCGAAATACGGCCTGACTCCGGGCACGCCCTTCGGACCGCGGACGTCGATCGCCCCCGAACAAGCGAAATCCACGCCCGAATAGGCGAAGCCCATGGCCTTCGCGACGCCGTGGATGATCACGCCGTCGCAGCCAACGAGGGCGACCAGCACCGTCTCGAGCGGGCTCGGCGCGGTGTTGGTCCCGCCCATCGTGTCCGGCTCATCGGTGATGACCGGGTCGAAGTGCCGCACCCGAACCTCGGTGCGCGTGCCGCCGTTGTTCCGCGCATGCACTGTCCGCACCGCGAGCTTGCCGGTCAGGGGATCGACACTCGGCGGCAGCAGATCCTCGCCAATGGATGCGCGGCGATCGATGCCTTTGGTTTCCACGCGGCGAAGTTCCCTATGCTGCACGCGCGCTCAGCGTGCCGCCTTGCGGATGTTCCATGGCACGATGATGCCCGGCATGGCCAGCACGCCCGAGATGCGCGGGCTCACCGCCGAGGGCAGGTACCATTGCCCATGCGGCACATAGGGCACCAGGCGATAGGCGCTGATATGCAGCGCCTCGAGCAGCCGCTGGCGTTCGGCCGGCGTTGCAGCGTAGGGGAAGGCATCGATCAACGCCTGATGTTCGGCATCGCAGGGCCAGCCCGGCCAGGCGCGCTCGCAACTCGCCTGCATCGGCACGTTGCCGACCGGGTCGGACGCGCCGAGGCCGTTCCAGAAGGTGAGCCCGATATGCCAGCCGCCCTCGGCCGGGGGCCGGCGATTGGCGCGGCGCCCTGCCATGGAGGCGAAATCCGTCGCCTGCACATCCGTGCGGAAGCCGACCGATTGCATCTGCTGCGCCAGCACGAGCGTGGCGGCATGCACGAAGGGATTGTCGGTCGGGTCCATGATGACGATCGGGCTGCCATCATAACCGCTTTCGCGCAGCAACTGCCGCGCCCGCTCGCGCGCCGCCGGCGTGCCGAGGCCGGCCGGCACGCCCGCCTGGGTCTCCTGCGGCGAGCCACAGACGAAGAAGGCGTGGCACACCTGGTACAGCGCCGGGTCGGGGAACATGCCCTGGAGGATTTCCTCCTGGTTCACCAGCAGCATCAGGGCCTGGCGTGCGCGCACATCGTTGAAGGGCGGATGGATGTGGTTCATCCGGATCATGCCCGGCGCGCCGAGCGTGTTGGTGCGGATGATGCGCATGCCGCGCCGGGCGAGCATCGGCAGGAAATCGACGCCGGGGCTTTCGATATAGTCGAGCTCGCCCTGGATCAGCGCGAGCACGGCGGTCTGCGCATTGGCGATGTTGAGCCACTCCACCCGATCGACATGCACGACCTTGCCGCCGGCGGTGCCGGAGGCGGGTTCGGCGCGCGGCACGTAGTTCGGGTTGCGGCGGTACACCACGCGCGAGCCGGGCACCCATTCCTCGCGCACGAACATGAAAGGACCGCTGCCGATGGTGCTCTGGATCGCGGTGAAGGGGTCGGTCGCGGCAACCGCGGCGGGCATGATCGCCGGCATGTTGCCGGAAGGCTTCGACAACGCATCGAGCATCAGCCCATAGGGCCGGTTGAGCGTCCAGGCCACGGTCTTGCCATCCGGCTCGGCCGTGAGGCCCGTGGTGATCGCCATGATCTGGCGGCCATGCGGATCACGCGCGCCCCAGCGGCGCAGCGAGGCCACAACGTCCGTGGCCGTCACCGGCGCGCCGTCATGGAAGGCCAGGCCGTCGCGCAGCGTGAAGCGCCAGGCCAGGGCATCGGCCGAGACCGAATAGGCGCCCACCATCTGCGGCTGCGGTCGCTGTTCGGCGTCGCGGCCGAACAACTGGTCGTAGATCATGTGCGCGTGGCTTTGCACGACGCCCGCGGTGGTGTTGATCGGGTCGAGCGTCTGCAGATCGGCGTTCGGCACGATGCGCAGGATGCGCTCGGGCGGGATGGGCTGGGCGAGGGCCGGGCCGGCGAAAGCACTGCCAAGCAGCGCGGCGGCCAATGCCAAGGACGGACCAAGACGAGGCTTCATTTGTCGTTCTCCCTTGGCGTCACGCGAACACCACTGCGGTTTATTTAGCGATCGATCCATATTCGGGCAAGTCCGTCGCAACCTTGCTCGCAATCGGAGCCGCAGCCCGGTCGCCGGTGCGGCCTTGCGACGAGGACATGGTTCGGTGCAATCGGCCGCCAATCGTCCCGGCGCGCGTGTCCGAATGGATGGCAGTTGGCCCGCGTCGTCGCGGTTCCGGTCGAGGCGCGGACATGGGCGAAAAAGAGCCGTGACCGGAGCTCGCACAGCGAACGCAGGTTCCCGTCGGACCAGGCAGGGCGGCCCTCGCGGTAGAGGCCCGGCTCCGGACGCTCGGCATACCAGCCCAGGCCAAAGCCGTCGCCGTTGGCGGTGTCTTGCCCTCGTCGGCACGCATCGACTGATGGATCAGCGAATGTGCCGGCGCGCAGACCAGGTCAGCGAGGCAGATGGGTTCGCCGACATAGGCCAGGAAGCGGCACATGCTGGCCTCGGCATGCCTGCAACAGATGGGCCGCACAACATCGGTGGTTTGCGCATGTCGCCGCTCAACCGGCCTTCGCCGTATTCCGGTGAAGCAGGTGATCGAAGGAGAACGGTCCGCCGCCGCGCAGGATCAGCAGCAGGAAGCAAGTGGCCCACAGCCCGTGCGTCGGCCAGGCTGCGGGATAGACGAAGACTTGGATCACCAACGTCATGCCGAGCAGCGCGAAGGCAGAGAGCCGCGTCGCCAGGCCAAGCACCAGCAGGATCGGGAAGACGTGCTCGGCAATGGTGGTGAGACGCGCCGCGAGCTCCGGATCGAGCAAGGGCAGGCGATATTCCTCCTCGAACAGGAAGTAGGTGCGCTCCGCGATGTCCCACCCATCCATCTTCGTGCGTGCGGATCTCCAGAAGACCGCAGCCGGGAACAGCCGAGCACCGACCAGGACCAGGGCATCGAGCAGGCGTGCCTGGGCGAGTGCCGTGCGGATACGGCCGAAGGTCCAGCCGATGGCCTGATCGGCCTCGATCGAGTGCTTGTTCATGGGCAGCCTCGCGTGTTCCGGTTGTCGTCAACGACGCTTGCGTTTGGAAAAGACCGCCGGCCTCGGCGGGGTGGGGTCGAGCGAGGCCGGCGGCAGGGCGGCCCTTCAGATAGGCCGACGTATCTCGGTCAGCGCACCGGGGCCGTGCGGGGTCTCGATGCCCGCGCAACTGCCGGCGGGCACCAGCTTCCAGGCATTGCCCTGGTAGTCCACCGTCGAGGTGCCGGCGCAGGTGGTGCCGGGGCCGGCGGCGCAGTCGTTCTGGCCGGCGAGTGACACGCCGTAGCATTTATCCATCGCCTGGCGGCGCTGCGCATCGGCGGGCGCCGCGACCGCGGCCAGCGCGACCCCCAGCGAGGCGGCCAGCGCGAGATTCAGGTTACGTCGGTCCATGTTCCGTCTCCGATCTTCGAATGGGGTGAGGTCAGCTGTTCGTCTCGCGCGGCGTCTTGCCGCGCAGCGCAGGCCACTGCTCGTTCGCCGTGCGGAGGTTGCCCGGGATGTCCTGCACCCAGCGCTGCTGCACCGGCGCGTTGACATTCAGGTAGAGTCGGTTGTCCACCACGCGGAACAGCGTCGGGTCGCCGTCGAGCTTGCGGCCCATCGCGACACCCATGGCGCAGAACCCGCCATAGGCCGGCGCATAGCGCGCCGGGTCGGCGCGGAACACGTCGCGGTTCGCGGCCGAGGCGAAGCGGAAGGTCACGCCCTCATGCGCCGAGGTGAACTGCGCGACGCCGGGCACGGCGCGGTTCTGCGTCTGATAGGCCACGGGGTCGTGGCCGCGCAGCGCCAGGCCCTGCGCGTCCACGTTCAGGTCGGAAGGCGAGGTCTCGATATAAGCACGGGCGGAACCCGCGACACCGACGAGACCGGCGGCGAGCGCCGCACCACCAAGGAAAAGGGCGCGCCGCGAGGGCGTGGCATTGACTGTCATCTGGATGCTCCTTTGCCGCTGGCCATCATCGGCCGGCCAGCCCGACGGAGTGCGATGAGTGCGGGCGGCGTTACAGCGCCAGCGTGGAATTCTTCGCGCCGCTCAACGTGTGCGAGGGCCAACACAGCGCAACGCCGGGTGGCGCGCGTGGCGCCACCCGGCGTGCTGGGCCTCAGCTCTGGCCGGCGCCTCAGCGCTGGCCGGCGCCTCAGCCCTGGTTCAGGCCGCCCACGTAGGCCACGCTTCGGTTCTCGCCGGATCCGACGGTGACCGGGATCAGCCCCGCGCGGGGACGCTGCACGTGCTGGGCGTCGAGCACGACGACGCTCGCGTCCTCGCCGCTGCCGGCCACGCGGCTCAGCGCCCCGCCGACGATGTTTTGCGCCGGGCCGGGACCGTACTCGACGCTCGCGTTGTCGCCGGTGCCGACAACGCGCGGGTAGCTCTGGGCCTGCGCGGCGCCGGCGACCAGGACGCCGCCGACGAGGGCGAGGGTGGCCAAGCGGGTGATGCTGCGGATCATGATGTGCTCCATCGTTTGCGGTTGCAGTGACGATGGGTGCGATAGCCCACGCGCATCGTTACAGGCCGGCCCTGCACAATTCGAGTGCAGGCTCGACGTAACCTCCGGCCGCTCTGCAACGAAGCCCCCTTCGAGCGCACCTGGCGTTCCCGCCATCGCGGGTGACGTCCTGCGGGAGGCGCGAGCGACGCATCGGAGGGCACCATGGAGGATGAAGCGTTCGTCGCGCGCCTTCGAACGGGGGAGGAACGGGCCTACCGCGAGCTTGTTCGTCGGCACCACACGCGACTGGTGCGTCTCGCGCAGACTTTCTGTGGCGTCCGGGCGACGGCGGAGGAGGTGGTGCAGGACAGCTGGGTCACCGTCTTCACCACCATCGAGGCCTATGCCGGCGTGGCACCGCTGAAGTCCTGGATCGCCGGCATCGTGGTCAACAAGGCCCGCGCGCGCGCCGTACGCGACGGACGCATGCGCAGTTTCTCCGACTTCCTCCGCGACGAGGGCGGAGAGGAAACGTCGAGCCTGGACGAGAGCCGCTTCTCGTCGGGTGGGAACTGGGCGGACCCGCCGCTGCCGTGGGACGGGATGACGCCGGAGCGCGACGTCGGCGGGCGGGAGGTGCTGTCGCTGCTCGGCGACGCGCTCGACAGGCTGCCGCCCGCGCAACGGGCAGCCGTGCTGCTGCGCGACGTCGAGGGCCAGGAGCCGCAGGAGGTGTGCCGGCTGCTGGGCATCTCCGAGGGCAATCTCCGCGTGCTCCTGCACCGCGCCAGGATCAAGCTACGCGCGAGCCTTGATGCCGCCCTGGCGGTCAGCCCGATACCCTCCGCCCCGATACCCTCCGCGAAGATGTCGGCCGGCGGCACGCCATGAGTCCGGCCAAGGGATGTAACGCTTCGGCCGGTGGCCCCACCATGGGGTATGCCGCGCGCAAGAACCGCCGCTGCTCGAAGTCCACCGCAAGGCCGGGAGGTAGTGCATGCTGACCTGCAAGGAAGTCGCCGCGCGCGCGAGCCGCTATCTTGACGACGACCTGCCCCCGCTCGATCGGGAGCAGTTCCGGATGCACCTGAGCATGTGCAAGCTGTGCGCGCGCTACATGGAGCAGATGACCATGACCGTTGGGATGCTGCCCGCCGCCGTGGCGCAGGAGCAGCTGGACATCGCTGTGGAGGATCAGGTCATGGCGCGCCTGGCCGCGGTGCAGCGCCCCGCCGTGGCAGCCTATGTGGTGCCTGCCGGGAGTGTTTCGCCGGCCGCGGAACGACCGCCGGCTTGGGCGCCGCGCGTACCTCGGGCGCCGCGTGTGCTGGGCGAAGCGCTCCTGACCGGGCTGGCCGGCCTGGCGGCATGGGAGATCTTCGCGCGGATCGTGGCGCCGGTCTGGCTCGGCTTTGCGCTCGATCCGCACACCCTGATTGACGCGGCGCTAGGCATTGCCGGACCAGGGGCTGTCTTGGTGCACCTGTGCACCGGCCTGCTGCTTTTCCCGCTGGCCTTTCTTCTCGTGGCGCGGCCCTTGGCGCGCCTGCTCGCACCGGTTCTGCCATGGTGGGGCGTGGCCGGCGTGTTCGGCCTGGTCCTCTGGGTATTCGCCGGATATGTCGTCGCGAACCTGATGGGCGGCCTGCCAGCGTTCTTCGGCTTCGGCGCCGTCGCCTGGGCATCGCTCGTCGGTCACGGGGCTCTGGCCTTGTCGATGGGCGCCGCGGCCCATCTGCGACGGCAAACAGCCTGAAGCAATTGACGATCGGATGAGATCATTCGATCGGCATTCCTGCACAAGAATCAAATGCTTCTTGAGCACGAGACGCGTTTCATCGAACGCATCGTGCCCCAGACCGAACATCGGGAACAGGGAGGCGCAAATGAGTTCGCGACGCCTTACCGCGGCGGCCGGCGTGGGCTTCAAGCCGCAGCACTTCGAGGCCATCCGGGAAGCTCGTCCCGGTATCGGCTTCTTCGAGGTGCATGCGGAAAACTACCTCGGCGCAGGTGGGCCGCCACTCATGCGCCTCGAGGCCTTGCGAAGCTGGTACGAACTGTCCATCCATGGCGTGGGCCTGTCCATCGGCGGCGTGGAGCGCCCGGACTCGGCGCACCTCGTTCGCCTGCGCCACCTTTGCGATCGCTTCCAGCCGGGGAGCTTCTCCGAGCACCTGGCCTGGTCGGGTCATGGGGGGCTCTACCTCAACGACTTGCTGCCGGTGCCGCTGACATCCGAGAGCCTGAACCGTGTCGCCGCGCATGTGGCGGAGGCGCAGGACCGGCTCGGCCGCTCGATCCTGATCGAAAACCCGGTGACCTACCTGACCTTCGAGGAGAGCACGATCCCCGAGCCCGCCTTCCTCGCCGAGCTCTGCCGGCGCACCGGCTGCGGCCTGCTGCTCGACGTGGCGAACATCTTCGTCTCCGCGACGAATCTTGGCGTTGCTGCGCAAGATCTGCTCTTGCAGTATCCGCTCGGCGCGGTGGGTGAGGTGCACCTCGCAGGCCATGAGGCGAGCACGGACCGTCTCGGCCATCCCGTCCTGATCGACACGCATGGCAGCGCGGTGCCGGCTGAGGTGTGGGATCTCTTCGAGATCCTGCTGGGCGCCCGCGGGCCGCTGCCGGCGCTGATCGAGTGGGATAACGACGTGCCGGACTGGCCGACCCTGGCATCCGAGGCGGAGACAGCTGGCCGGTCAATCGGTGCGGCGCACGCCCACCGCCGGCAGCTGCTGGCGATGCCCATGGGCTCGGCAGGCTGGAAGGAGGCCGCGACATGAGAACTCTTGGGCATGACCCGGCGCGCTTCGTTGCCGCCCTGCTCGGCGGCGATGCGCCCCCGCCGCCGGAACTGCGCGGCGCGGCGGCGAACGGGCGGTTCGAGATCTACCGCAACAATGTCGCGGCAGGCCTCGTGCGCGCGCTTGCCACGCGCTTTCCCGCGACGGAGCGCCTGGTCGGCGGCGCCTTCTTCGCTGCCATGGCGGAGGCCTTCATCCGCCGGCATCCAC
>JBBSCP010000016.1:0-24680 GCA_038250135.1 Acetobacterales bacterium
ACGCGCCAGCGCCTCAAGCTTCTCGCTGTTGCGGCCAACAAGGATGGGATCGGGCATCACGCGATCGCCGTTCTTCAGCAGCACGCCGCCATCCTGGCGAATCGCCGCGATGGAGCGGACGAGGTGTTGGTTCATGCCCATGCGTCCGGTGACGCCGTTCATGATGAGACCGATGCGGCGTTCCGCCATGCGACGTGTCCTTACGAAAGCCAGGTGTTAAGATTCGCGGCGACGAAGGCATCGTCCGTCAGTTCGGGGTAGCGCAGGCTCGCCGCGGAAATCAGCTCCGCCTGGCCTGGCGAGAGGTCCTCCTGCGGGTCGAGGCACCATATCCCCTCCAGCAGACCCTGCCGGCGCAGCACCTCATGGCAGCCGGGGATGCAGCCGGCGAAGGCGTTGGCAACGTCGAAGATCGCCGCATTCATCTCCGTCACCTGCGCGTCGCGGGCGAGCAGGTCGCGCGGAATCGGCTCGGCCGAGGCGCGGCATTCCTGTTGCAGCCAGACGGCGCGCTCGGTCCAGACGCTCCAATGCCCGAGCAGCCCGCCGACGATGCGCAAGGGCGCGTCGCACCCGCCAAGCCGCAGCGCGAACGGCGTGAGCAGATCGGCGACGATGTGATCGTCATTGCCGGTATAGAGGGCCACGCGATCCGCCGCCCCGGCCTCCAGCACGCCGCGCAGCACGTCGAGCGTGGCATAGCGGTTGAAGGGTGCGATCTTGATGGCGACGACGTTGGGGATCAGCGCGAAGCGCCGCCAGAAGGCAGGCGAAAGCGCGATGCCGCCGACCGCCGGTTGCAGGTAGAAGCCGAACAGCGGCATTTCATCCGCCACCGCGATGCAATGCGCGATCGCCTCATCCTCGCTCGCACCCTTCCAGGCGGCGAGGCTGAGCAGCACGGCGTGGTAGCCCAGGCCGCGCGCGATGCGCGCCTCCACCACCGCCTGCGCGGTGCGGCCGATGGCGCCGGCGATGAGGATCGGCATGGTGGCCTGCTCGGCGGCAGCCTCGGCGGCGATCCGCAGCACGGACTCGTACAGCCCCACCTCGCGGATCGCGAACTGCGTGGTGTGTACGCCCACCGCAAGGCCACCGGAACCTGCCGCAAGGTAGTAGCGCGAGAGCGCCTTCTGCCGCCGCGGATCGAGCTTGCGTGCCGCGTCCAGCGCCAGCGGATGCGCCGGAATCACGCAGCCGGCGCGGAGCCGCTCCACCATGCCCGAGGGCCAGTCCTGCCAGCGCAGACCCACCCGTTTGCTCCCCAAGTAACTACTCAGTTACTAGGCGGCCTCGCTCAGCCGGTCAAGGGCGCAGATAGCCGAGCACGACCTCGGCGATGTGCGTCTCCCGCGCCGCGATCGCGGCCTCGGTGTCGAGCGGCGTGCCGAAGATGGTGGAAAGCGTGTGGCGGTTCGCAACAAAGAAATGCCCCAGTGCCAGCATGGAGATATACAGCTGCATCGGATCGACGCCGCGTCGGAACGCGCCGCTGGCGACACCGCGCGTCAGCACGGCGCTGATCGCTTCGAGCAGCGGCGAGTACAGCGCCGGCACATCCTCCGACCGGCGCAGATAGGCGGCGCGGTGCAGGTTTTCCTGATTCAGTAACGCAACGAATTCCGGGTGGCGGCTCGTGTAGCGCAGGTTGAAGGAAACCAGCCGCGCCATCGCCTCGGCGGGTGCGAGACTATCGACGGACAGCGCCCGTTCCTCCTCGCGCTTGGCCGCATAGGCGCGTTCCAGCACCGTCAGCCACAGCTCCTCCTTGCTGCCGAAATGCGCGTAGAGCATGCGCTTGTTGGCGCCGGCGCGGGCCGCGATTTCATCGACGCGCGAGCCCGCCATGCCTTTCTCGGCGAATTCCACCAGCGCGGCGTCGAGGATGCGCTGGCGCGTTGCCGCCGCGCGGGTGGAGAGCGGTGCGAGGATGCGCGGGCTAGAACCGCCCATCCCGCACCTCGAACTTCGTCGCCTTGCCGAGCGCGCGGCCACCGCGCCCGACCCAATCCGCCACCCAGTCGATCATCGTGAGCAACGCCACGGAGGGGTAGCCGAAGGTGGCGAAGGCGCGCGCGGCGTTGGAGAGCAGCGCGTTCGGCGCCTCCTGGCCGGAGAATTCGGGGGTGCGGTCGAGCCGGCGCGCCAATTGCTGCGCGAGCCAGCGGATCGAGACCGTCTCGGGCCCCGTCACGTTGAGGATTGGGCAGGTGGCGTCGGCGCGGGCCAGCGCCCGCAGCGTCCAGGCATTCGCGTCGCCCTGCCAGATGACGTTGGCGTGACCCATTGCGAGCGGCACGGGCGTGCCGGCCAAGACTTTCGAGGCCACGTCGTGAATCACGCCGTAGCGCAAATCGATGGCGTAGTTCAAGCGGATGCCGAAGCATCGCGTGCCGCGCGTGGCGGCCGCGTGCTGGAAGGCCCGTTCGCGCCCCAGGCAGCTCGCCGCATAGTCGCCGATCGGCGCGGGGGCGACATCCTCATCCGGGGCAGGTCCGTTTACGGGCCACATCGGCAGCACATTGCCGGTGGAGAAGAACACGAGGCGCGAGGCCGGATAGCGCGCCGCGACGCGCGCCGGCAGCAGCACGTTCATCGCCCAGGTCAGCGCCTCATTGCCCGTGCTGCCGAATTTGCGCGCCGCCATGAAGATCACGTTGGGCGCCTCGGGCAGCGCGGCCAGCGCCGCATCGTCGAGCAGATCGGCGCTCAGGCACTCGATCCCCCAGCCTTCCATGCGCGCGCGCAGGCCCGGCTCGTTCCAGCGCGCGACTGCGATGACGCGCCGGGCGGGGTCGGCGCGCTTCGCCAGGCGGCAGAGCGTGGGGCCCATCTTGCCGGCCGCGCCGAGCACCAGCAAATCCCCTGGCACGGTGGCGAGGTCCGCCACCAGCGCGGGATCGGGGCGCGACATCACCTCCTCGAGTTCCGTCTCGTCGGCAATCCGGCTTGGCCCGCGCTGCATGTTCCCCTCCGGCGTTGTTCGCGGCAGCATGGGCGGCGCAGCGGCTGGCGCCAAGAGCACCGGCCCCGATGGGAGAACGCCATGAGCTGGCAGGAAAGCCTACGCTACCCGGACCCCGCGATCCGCGTGCTGGACCCGGCCTTCAACAAGCTGCGCCTGCCACTGAGCTCGGTGGAACGGCTGTGGACCGGCAGCCGATGGGGCGAAGGGCCGGTCTGGCTCGGCGACCAGCGCTGCCTTTTGTGGTCGGACATCCCCAACGACCGCGTGCTGCGCTGGGATGAGGAAACCGGCGCGGTGACGCATTTCCGCAAGCCGTCGAACAACGCGAACGGCCACACGCGCGACCGGCAGGGCCGCATCATCGCCTGCGAGCATGGCGGGCGGCGTGTGATCCGCCATGAGTATGACGGCGCCATCACCGTGATCGCCGACAGCTTCCAGGGCAAGCGGCTGAACAGCCCAAACGATGTGGTGGTGAAATCCGACGGCTCGATCTGGTTCACCGACCCGCCCTTCGGCATCGGCGGCTTCTACGAGGGCGAGCGCCACCTGGCGGAGCTGCCGCACACCAATGTCTATCGCGTCGATGGCGCCTCAGGCCTGATGACGCTGGTTGCGGATGACGTGGACCACCCGAACGGGCTCGCCTTCAGCCCCGATGAAAGCTTGCTGTACGTCATCGAAAGCCGCAGCGAGCCGCGCAACATCCTCGCCTATGACGTGCGCGGGGCGACACTCGCGAATCGCCGCGTCTTCATCGGCTGCGAGCCGGGCGAGACGCCTGATGGTTTCCGCGTCGATGTCGAGGGCAATCTCTGGTGCGGCTGGGGCATGGGCACCGAGGCCTTCGACGGCGTGCGTGTGTTCAACAAGGCGGGCGCGCCGATCGGTCATATCGCGCTGCCGGAGCGCTGTGCGAATGTCTGTTTCGGCGGGCGGCACCGGAACCGCTTGTTCATGGCGGCGGCGCATTCGCTCTATGCGCTCTACGTCAACACGCAGGGCGCGCCAGGCGGTTAGGCAGAGATCGGACAACGTCATGAAGCACGCTGCGGCCTCTCGAGCACGATGCGTGCCATCGAACGCATCGTATTCTGCGGCAGTATCCGTTCAAACGTCGCGGCCGCACCGCGACCAAGGTAAAAGGACAATGCTGTAGATTCAACGGTTTCCAGAGCACGAGATCCATCAAAGGGGATCGATCTCGAACTCTACGGGGGGATGCTCTCACGTTCGTTCACGCATCCGGCTCGAACCTTTTGTTTGAGCGCGTGATTCAGCCCTCCGGTGCATTCGCACCTTCGGCCATCAGGCTCGAATTTTTTGTTTGAGCGCGTGATTCAGCCCTCCGGTGCATTCGCACCTTCGGCCATCAGGCTCGAATTTTTTGTTTGAGCGCGTGATTCAGCCCTGCGGTGCATTCGCACCTTCGGCCATCACGCTCCAGGCAGCATTCCAGCCCAGGCGATGCCGTGCCATTCTGCCGGTGGCCGGCCCGTTCAGCCCGGTTACACGGCACGGAGCGCTCAGCATGCCCTATGGCGAGAACGACCCCCATGACCGGCAGCCCGAACGGCCGCCGCAGGCGCTGAACGTGGTGGGCAGCGCGCTGTTGCCCTGTTCGGTCGCACCGCTGACGGGCTTCTTCCGCGATGGTTGCTGCAATACCGGCCCGCAGGATCTCGGCCGGCATGTGATCTGCGCCGAGGTATCGGCAAGTTTCCTCGCCTTCAGCAAGGCGCGCGGCAATGATCTGTCCACGTCGCGCCCGGAATACGGCTTCAAGGGCCTTGAGCCCGGCGACCGCTGGTGCCTTTGCGCCGCACGGTGGGAGGAGGCCCGGATCGCTGGCCAGGCTCCGCCCGTGCTTCTGGAGGCGACGCATGCGGCGGCGCTGGAAATTACCAGCCTCGACCACCTGCGCGCCCACGCCCTCGACCCGGTCTGACCCGGGCCGAGCAGACGCGGCGGATCAGGCTGTTTTGCGCAGCGCCTCGGCGGCGGCTTCGTTCGAGGCCTTCTCGGCGGCGGCCATGATGGCACGCATGTCGCGCAGCAGCGCGGCGCCCTTTAGGGTGCGCTGCACAAGCACGCTGCGGCGATCCATCGGGTCCACCTTGCGGCGGGCGAGGTCGAGTTCGCCGAGTCGGTCGAGCGCACGGGTGATCGCCGGCTTGGACACGTTCAGCTCCGCCGCCAGGCCGCGCACCGTGTGCGGGCCATCGTTCAGATAGACGGTGAGGAGCACGCCGAGCTGGCGCGCCGAAAGGTCCGGGCCATCGCGTCGCACCAGCGATACGATGGTTTCACGAAGGATACCGATGAGCTGATCGGTATTGGCTTGGGCCGCCATGGGCTCGCCTCCTGATTTGTTACGATTTCGGCCCGACGGGGCAGGTTTGGTCTTGCCGGCCGCTTTGGTCGGCGCCCCAGCTTTGGCTGCGGGGGGCTTGGCTGCCGGAGGCTTGGCTTTTGCCGCACGACCGGAAATTGTCTTGGCAGTCTTCATGATGGCGTTTCGCTATTCCGCATGGCTTTCCCCTTCGAACAGCGCGGACACGGCATGCGACAATGCACGCGCAGCCTGGACCTCGCCGCCCTCCGGGCGCCCAGGCCGGCTCTGATCATTCCATGCGTAGAGGTCCAGGTGCACCCATTTTGTCCCCTCAGGGACAAAACGATGCAGGAACAACGCCGCAGTGATCGCACCAGCCATAGGCTTCGTTGCGACGTTGTTGATGTCCGCGACGCTGCTGTCTAGCCATGAAATATAATTATTTTGTAATGGCAGCCGCCACATCTCGTCACGGGTTGCGGCGGCGCTACGCAAGAACGTGTCTGCGGTTGTATCGTCGTTGCAGAAAAGGGCCGGCAGGTCGGGTCCAAGGGCAACCCGCGCCGCGCCGGTCAATGTTGCTCCGTCGATCACGATTGCCGGTTGTTGTTCCGCCGCAAAACACAACAGGTCCGCCAGGACCAGCCGACCTTCGGCATCGGTGTTGCCGATCTCCACCGTCAGCCCCTTGCGCGTGCGGATCACGTCGAGCGGGCGGAACGCCGCGCCGGACACGGCATTCTCCACCGCGCCGACCAGCAGCAGCAGGCGAATCGGCAGCCCTGCCGCCATCAGCATTTCGGCGGTGGCGATCATCGCCGCAGCGCCGCCCATGTCCTTTTTCATGCGCAACATGGCGCCCGACGGCTTGAGGTCGAGGCCACCAGTGTCGAAACAAACGCCCTTGCCGCACAACGCCACCAGCGGTGCGTCGGCCCGCTCGAAGCCCCAGCGCAGTACGGCGACGCGCGGCGCGCGCGCGTTGATGGCGCCCTGGCCGACCGCCTGCACGGCAGGAAAGCCTTCGGCCAATGCGGCGCCCTCGATCACCTCGAAGGACGCGCCATACTGTGCCGCGAGTTCACCCACGGCGGCGGCCAGCTCGGCTGGGCCCAGGTCATTCGCCGGGCGGTTCACCAGGTCGCGGCCGCGCCAGATGGCGGCGGCCTGCGCTGCCATCGACTCGGTGCCCGGCGGCGCGACCAGCCTGGCTGCGGCGCGGCCCTTCTCCAACTTGAACCGGCGGAAGCGATAGGCGCCGAGGCACCAGCCCAACGTCGCGGCCTTCGCCTCCACCATGTCGTCGAGCCGCCATACCGTGCCCTCCGGAAGGCCAAAGGGACATACGCCGAAGGCGAAGGGGGAGTTTGTCTCGCTGCCCAGGCCAAGCACTGCGCCGGCAATGCCCTCGCCACCCGGCAATAGGCGAAGCTCCTCCGCCTTGGCCTTGAACCCGCTGGCGTGCAGAAAGCCCGCCTGGAGCGGCGATAGCGCGCCCAGCAGCGCCTCGAGCCCGGCGGGCGAGACGGCATACAGGGGCAGGGAACCCGCTTCCTCGGCTGTAAGGCACTCCAGCATCATCTCTCCTTGGCCCTTCCGATACGACCTGCGGTAGCAGGTTGGCGTATCGAATGATCAACATCTTTGCACAGTTGGCGCTGCGTTCAACACCGTGACAATCACAAAACCGATACGACCAGCCGACGGCCAGCAAACGGCGCGCCGCATCACGAATCAATGTTCTTTCTTTTCGGGTCGGATCGCAAGCCATCTGGCCGCAAGTCGCATCAATATAATCGGTGTGGCCCTGCCACGCGCTACCTTCAGTTGAATCCCTGGCGTACCGGGCCTAACAACCAAGGCTTCCTTTCACCGTTTGGGGTCGCCTGCATGGGCCGAATCCGCCGACACGCCGGGCCATGAGGGCACGCCAATTCCCGTCGCCGGGCCGCGTCGCGCTGTTCGGCCCCGGCGGGCTCGGGCGAGAAGTTCTGCAACTCCTGCGCGATCTCGCGGCGGCCGGCCAGGAATGCACGCCGTTGGCCTTCCTGGTCGATCCCGACAGCCCTGCGCCCGCTGCGCTGCACGGCCTGAACGTGGATCGCGACGCGGTGGCCTTCCTGCGCGCTGATCCCGGCGTGTCGGTGGTCGTCACGCTCGGCGATCCGGTGGCGCGGGCCCGGGTGGTGGCGCGGCTTGAGGCGGCGCTCGGCCCGCGCTTCGCGACGCTGATCCACCCCGGCGCCTGGCTCGGCGACACGGTCGAGATCGGCGCGGGCAGCGTGGTGATGGCAGGCACCACCGCCACCACCGAGGTGCAGCTCGGCCGGCATGTACTGCTCAATCCCGGGTGCCACCTCGCGCATGACACGGTGCTGGCCGATTTCGCCACGCTCGCGCCCGCCGTGGCGCTGGCCGGGGGCGTGGAGGTCGGCGCCGGCGCTTCGCTCGGCATCGGCGCGCGCGTGCTGCCGCGGCTTCGGATCGGTGCGGGTGCCAGGGTCGGCGCGGGTGCCGTGGTGGTGCGCGACGTGGCGCCGGGCGAGACGGTCGCGGGTGTGCCGGCGCGGGTACTGGGAAAAGGCGCGGCCTTCGGGCAGGCTGGCATAAACCAGGAGAACGCAGCCATGCCCACGCAATTCAGCAATCCGCCCGGCATGCACACGCCCGGCTCGCGCTATTCCCACGCCGCCCTGGTGCAGGGGGAGCGCCGGCTGGTGATCTCCGGCCAGATCGGTGTCCGGCCCGATGGCAGTGTCGTCGAGGACGGGCCGGGGCAAATCGCCCAGGCCCTGGCCAATCTCGGCACGATCCTCGCGGCGCATGGCATGGGGCCGGCGAACATCGTGAAGCTCGGCGTCTTCCTGACCGATCGCGAACTGATCCCCGCCTGGCGCGTGCATCGGGAGGCGCTGCTCGGCACGCTTGCGCCCACCAGCACGCTGTTGCTGGTGGCAGGTCTCGCCGATCCACGCTTCGTCTTCGAGGTGGAGGCCGAGGCGGTGGCCTGAAGGTCAGGCGCGCGGCAGCGCGACCCCGACCAAGGCATCGCGCGTGACGATGGCGGCGAGGCGCGCGGCGTCCCAGCCCTCGGTGCCGGCGGGGCGCTCGGGCAGGACCATCCAGCGGTAATCTGCGGTGGAATCCACCACGCGCAGCGCCACGCCGTCGGCCAGCACGGTGCCCCATTCGGCCAGGACGGCGCGGGGTTCGCGCACCATGCGGGCGCGGTAGCTGGACGATTTGAACCAGCCCGGCGGGTAGCCGAGCACGGCGCGCGGGTAGCAGGAGCAGAGCGTGCAGACCACCACGTGATGCACCGCGGGCGTATCCTCGAGCACGCCGAGCGGGGGCATGCCGGCCATGGACACGCCCATCGCCTCGGCCGCCGCGCTGCCATCGGCCAGCATCAGGGCGCGATAGGCCGGGTCGGTCCAGGCGCGGGCGACCATGCGCGCGCCGGTCTCGGGGCTGGCGCGGGAGGTGCGGGCGATCTGGTCGGCGATCTGCGCCTCGCTCACCACGCCCTTGGTCACGAGGGCGGCGACGAAGCGTTCGAGCAGCGCGGCGTGTTCAGGAGTGGCGGCGCCGGCCATCAGATGGTTTCCAGCCGTCCTGCCGTCCCGGTGGGCTCCAGCCGTCCTGCCGTCCCGGAGGGCTCCAGCCGTCCTGCCGTCCCGGCGGGCTCGAGCCGTCCTGCCGTCCCGGCGGGCTCGAGCCAGTGTTCGAAGAGTTCCGCCACGACCGCATCACCCACCGCGCCTTCCTGCCACAGCGCCGGCTGGTCGAAGCGCACATGATACAGCGCGCGGCGCGGGGCAGGGCGGGCGAAGGCGAGGTCCTCGGGGTTGGCGAAGCGGCCTAGCGCGCGCTCCACCACCCCCGTCCGGCCGCGCAGATAGTGCGGCGTGCGGATGTGGCAGGGGCCGCGGGTCTCGGGGAAATCGGCCTTCACGCGCACGCGCTGGCCGGCAGCGAAATCGCTCATCTGGGCTCTCCTGCGGCCAGCCTATCCGAATCGGGGCGCGGGCGCACCAGCCACAAACACGCCAGCGCCGCGGCCGCCAGCATGCCAGTGCCGCCGAAAACCCACAGGGCGGGCAGCGATTCCACCAGCGGCGCAGCGAGCGTCGGCGCCACCGCCTGGGCGACAAGTGTGGGCATCGCGAGGCGGCCCATCAACACGGCGTAGCCCTGAGCCCCGAACAGCACCAGGGGTACGGCGCCGCGGCTGATGGTGAGGATCCCGTTGCTCACGCCAAAGGCCAGCGCGAAGGGCAGCGCCGCCACGGGCCCGACCAGCACGAGCAGCGCCACGCCGGCCGGCAGCAGCACCGCGCCTGCGCGTGCGACCGTCAGCGGGTGGGCGCGGGCGCCGAGCGTGAACTCCATCACCCGCCCGCCCACCTGCGCCGCACCAACCAGCGCCCCAAGCGCGACCGCCGCAGCCACGGCAAGCCCAAGCCCCTCCAGCAGCACCAGCAGATGCACGGCGAATACCGCCGAGACGATGGAGCGGATTGTGAAGAAGGCCGCCACCAGCAGGAAGGCCCGGCGCGCCCAGGCCTCGCCCGGCGCATCGGCCTTGACCGATGGCTTGGGCGGTGCCGCCGGCCCGGCGACGGGCACCACGAACAGATACAGCGGCAGCACCACCAGCAGGTGGATCGCTGCATAACTCAGGCACAATCCTCGCCAGCCGAGCCCCGGCAGCAAAGCCGCGCCGACGGGAAAGCCGATGGTGCTCGCGAAGCCGGCGAATAGCGTCACCACCGTGATCCAGCGCCGCGCCCCCTGGCCATAGAGCCGCCCGAGCGTGGCGAAGGCCGCGTCATACAGCCCCATCGCCATGCCGAGGCCGATCACGAGCCACCCCAGCGCCCAGCCCCAGAGCCCCGGCAATACCCCGAGCATCGCCAGGCCCGCCGCGATCACCACCGCCGAGATCGCCAGCACGCCGCGCCCGCCGCGCGCCTCGATGGCGCGCCCGACCGCCGGCGCGCAGAAACCAGAAACCAGCAGCGCCGCCGAGAAGGCCGCCACCACCTGGAACAGCGGCCGGCCGAGCTCCTCGGCCACCGCGGCGGCAATCACCGCCGGCAGGTAATAGGTGCAGGCCCAGGCGATGGTCTGGGCCACCCCGAGCGCGATCGCCACGCGCATCATGTCCGCGCGAGACTGCACACAAGGCGTTG
This sequence comes from Acetobacterales bacterium, assembly GCA_038250135.1. Taxonomy (GTDB): domain Bacteria; phylum Pseudomonadota; class Alphaproteobacteria; order Acetobacterales; family Acetobacteraceae; genus Falsiroseomonas. The sequence continues at coordinate 10,499 of JBBSCP010000016.1, forward strand.
GCGCGTCATCCGCGCCGGAAGGGCCTCAGCATTGCGTCTCGAGTCAGGTTGACCCGCATGAGCACCCGCCCCTCCATCGCCTCGAGCTTGGCGGTGGTCTCCGGCCAGCGGCCATTCGCCCAGCCCATGCCGCGATGCGCCCACATGTATTGGTGACGCAGCACGAACAGGCCGAGTGCGAAGAAGATGAAGCCGGGCAGGATCGGCAGAATGGCGCCGAGCAGGCTCAAGGTCATCAGTGCGAAGCCCGCCAGCTTGCGCGGCAGGGAGGGGCGATATTCCATCATCCCGGCGCCAGATGGGCAGCGCCCGGGTGCGGATCAACTGACTTTCAGCCCCGCCGCCTCGATGGTGTGAGACCATCTCGTATTCTCGGCCCAGACGAAACTTTCGAATTCTGCGGGCGTCTGGAACTGCGCGATCACGCCTTGGCCTTCCAGCGCCGTGACCACGGCGGGCTGCGCCAGCGCCTGACGCAACGCGTCGGACATCCTCGCCATGGCGGGGGCGGGCACGCCGGCCGGGGTGTTGATGCCCCACCAGGGGGTCGCGGTGAAGCCGGGCAGCGCGGCCTCGCCGACGGTCGGCACGTCTGGCATCTGGCGCGCCCGCGTGGCGGTGGTGACGGCCAGGAGCTGGATGCGCCCCTGCCTTGCGTTCTCCAGCACGGTGGAGAGCGCATCGAAGAAGTAATCCACCCGGCCGCCGATCAGGTCGATCATCGCCGGCGCGCTGCCGCGATAGGGCACATGCGTCGCATTGATGCCGGCGGTGCGGTTGAACATCTCGGTGGCGAGGTGGCTGGTGGCACCCTGGCCGGAGGTGGCGAAGTTCAGCACGCCCGGCCGCGCCTTCGCGTAGGCGATGAAGTCGGCGATGTTCGCCGGCAGGCCGTTGCGCGTGACCAGCGCGAAGGGGCCGACGCCGATCAGCCCGAGGAAGCCGAAATCGCGCTGTGGGTTGAAGGGCGTGTCGCGGTCCACCAGCGGACGGTAGAAGGTACCCGCGCCCGAGATCAGCAGCGTATAGCCATCGCCCGGGCTTTTGGCCGCGTTGTCGGAGCCGATTCCCCCGCCCGCGCCGGGGCGATGGTCCAGCACCATGGGTTGGCCGAGGAAGGGCGTCATCGCATCACCGACGATGCGCGCGACGTTGCCGGTGGCCCCACCCGGCGCCCAGGGCACGACCATGCGGATCGGCCGCGTCGGGAAGATGGCCTGGGCGCGGGCGGCGGACGCGAAAAGGCCCGAGGCGAGCAGCGGCGCGGCGAGAAGTTGGCGGCGGTTCATCGGGGGGGGGGGACTCCGGCGGGTGGGGTCATATTGCGCCGCGAAACGCCGTCCGGCGCAAGCCGTTCACTCCGGGCGCCAGGTGCGGTGATAGGGGTGGTTGGTGCGGATCGCCTGCGCGCGGAACAGCTGCTCGGCCAGCATCCCGCGCACCAAACAGTGCGGCCAGGTCATCGGGCCGAACGAAATACGGTGCTCGGCGCGGGCAAGCACGTCAGGGTCCAGCCCCTCGGCGCCGCCGATGAGGAAAGCGACGGCGCGCGCGCTTTCCTCCCAGCGGGCGAGCAAGGCCGCGAAAGCCTCGCTGGAAGGGGCGGGGGCGCCCAGGTCCAGCGCCACGGCGAGCGCCCCTGCGGGCAGGGCCGCGAGCAGCGCGGCACCCTCGCGCCTGCGGATCTCCGCCGCATTGGCGCCCTGCGCCTCGGCCAACTCGATGACCATGGGCGCGGGGCGGAGGCGCGCCGCGTGTTGCTCGAACAGCGCCCGCTCCGGCCCCGGCTTGAGGCGGCCGATGGCGAGGATGGTGTAGCGTTTACTCGTCTTCGTCGCGCCCCTGGCGCGCGCGACTATTCCCCTGGCGCGCGCGACTATTCCCCTGGCGCGCGCCACTATTCCCCTGGCGCGCGCGACTATTCCCCTGGCGCGCGCGACTATTCCCCTGGCGCGCGCGACTATTCATCGTCTTCCTCGATGCCGGCTTCCGGCACGCTGCCATCATCGGGCAGGAATTCGGCGTCGGTCGGCAGGTTCGGGGCGGGGCTATCGGGCCCCCACATCCGCTCCAACGCGTACATCTGCCGCGCCTCGGGCTTGAACAGATGCACGACGAGGTCGCCGGCATCGATCAGCACCCAATCCGGCGAGGCCTGGATGGCGTTGCGGTTGAGCTTCAGGCCTTCCTTCTCGAAGCAATCCTCGAGGTGGTTCGCCATGGCCTGGATCTGGCGATCAACCAGGCCGGTGGCGATGACGAGGCGGTCCGCGTAGTCGGCGCGGCCGGTCACGTCGAGGACGAGGATGTTCTCGGCCTTGTCCTCATCGAGGCTGCGGCGCGCGGCCTCCACCAGCCGGTCGAGCAGCGCGGGGGCAACCTTTTCCCGCTTGGCGCCAGCGGCGCGCTTCGGGCGGGGGGCGGGGGCGCTTTCGGGCGTGGTCTTGGGCTTGGCAGCTGGCTTCGCGGCAGCTTTTGGCGCGGCTTTGGGCTTGGGCGCGGGCTTTGCCGCGGCCTTCGGCTTTGCCGCGGCCTTCGGCTTGGCAGCGGCCTTGGGGGCCGCCTTCGGCTCGGCAGCGGCCTTGGGGGCGGCCTTCGGCTCGGCAGCGGGCTTTGCGGCGGCCTTGGGGGCGGGCTTCGCCTTGGCGGCGGGCTTTGCGGGTGCCTCAAGCGCAACTTTCGGCTTTGCCGCGGCCTTGGGGGCAGGCTTGGGCGTCGGCGTGGCCTTGCGCTTTGGTGTTTCGGTTGTCCCCTCGGTGTCCTTCGGGGCTTTGGGCGTGCGGGCTATGGCCGCCTCCTGTCGTGAACTGGGTTTGTCGTCTGTAGCACAGGATCGCGCGCTACGCCTGCATCGCCGCACGGATCGCGGTGGCGGAGGCCGGATGCTCGGCTGCCGGCACGAAACTCCAGCCGGGAGGCGCCGACTCCAGCAGTGCGCCCGGCCGTCGCCGATGCCGCGCCAGGCGTTGCGCCGCCTGCCCGGCCAGCGCGCGCCGCGTCCAGCCCGGGCGCGGCAGAACCGCCAGCGCAACTTGCGCCGCCAGGCGCATCCAGCCCTGCCAGTGCGGTAGCTGAACGAAATTGTCCGCGCCGATGACGAACACGAAGTGCACGCGCGGAAAGCGGGTGCGGAGCGCGCGCAGCGTCGCCACGCTGTAGCGTGTGCCGAGCGCGGCCTCGATCCCCGTCGCCACGATCCGCCGCCCATCGGCGATGCGCCGGGCGGAGGCCAGGCGTTGCGCAAACGGCGCCATGCCGGCGCGCGGCTTCAGCGGATTGCCCGGCGAGACCATCAGCCATACCTCATGCAATCGCAGCGCGCGCCGCACGCGTTCGGCCACATGGCGATGCCCGTCATGCGCCGGGTTGAAGCTGCCGCCGAGCAGCCCGATTCGACGCCGGCGGCGATCGCCGCGCGCGTTGATCGTCACCTGATTCTGACAGTTACTGAGACGGGCGTTGCAACCAGCCCTTCATAGGTCGCGGTATAGGTCCGCCCCGCCTGCACCGGCAGCGCCGGCGAAAACCCGCCGAGCGAGACATGCTTGCCCGCCCGCAGCCGCCTGCCCTGTGCCCGCAGATCCTGCACCAGCCAGGCCAACGCATTCAGCGGATGGCCGAGCAGCGCGCTGCCCGGCGCGCGCGCCAATTCCCCCGTCTCGTCGCTGAGCGTCACCGTCATGGCGCCGAGCGCCAGGGCGAAAGCCGGTGTTGCCACCACGGGAATCGCCTCGCCCAGCACGCCGTGGCGCGCGCCGACATTGATCGCGAGCAGCAGCGAGCCCGACCACGGCACCTCGCCGCGGAACACCAGGTCGGGCAGTTCGATGAAGGGAATCACCGCGTCGATGTGCCGCAGCAGCGCCACGTGGTCGGCGCCGGCCTCGTTCACGCCCTCATCGCGGATGCGCACCAGCAGGTCGCTCTCCACCGCGGGGGCGAAGCCGAAGGCGGCCGGAAATTCGCTGCCCGAGGCGGCGCGCAGCGTGCCGTGGAAAATCGCCCCGGCTACCGGATGCGGCACGCCGAAGCGCGCCTGCGCGGCCGGGTTGGTCAGCCCCACCTTCCAGCCCACCTGGTCACCCCAGGGCTGCGCCAGCACCGCGACCAGGCGATCGCGCGCACAAATCGCGTCGGCCAGCGACAGGCGCGGGTCCGGCATCGGTGCCTCGCGCCGTTCGATGATGGCGGCGGCAAGCCGCGCGGTGGTCGGCACATCCGGGCAGGCAGCGTGCGACGGCAGCGCAAGGAGGCTGCCCGCGAGGGTGAGGAGCAGGCCGCGCATCGCGATTCCCCTTCGTTACGGCCGCGTCTGGCCGGTGCCGATCACCTGGTAGCGCCAGGTGCAAAGCTGTTCGAGGCCGACCGGGCCCCGCGCATGCAGCCGCCCCGTGGCGATGCCGATTTCCGCGCCGAAGCCGAACTCGCCGCCATCGCAGAACTGGGTGGAAGCGTTCCACATGCCCACGGCCGAGCCGATGCCATCGAGGAATTGCTGCGCCGCATCGGCATCCTGCGTGACGATCGCCTCGGTGTGCTCGGAGCCGAAATCGCGGATGTGGTCGAGCGCCTGCGCCACGCCATCGACCACGCGGATCGAGAGGATCGCATCGAGCCACTCGGTGCGGAAATCCGCCTCGGTCGCGGCGTCGAGCTCGGGGAGGATGGCGCGCGCGCGATCATCGGCGCGGAACGTGCAGCCCAGCGCGCGAAGATCGGCCACCAGCAGCGGCAACAGCGAGGGCGCGATGGCGGCGTCGATCAGCAGCGTCTCGGTGGAGCCGCACACGCCGGTGCGGCGCATCTTCGCATTCGCAACGATAGCCCGCGCCATGTCGGCATCGGCGGCTTCGTGGATGTAGGTGTGGCAAAGCCCCTCGGCATGCGCGAGCACGGGCACGCGCGCTTCCTCCTGCACCCGCGTGACCAGCCCCTTGCCGCCACGCGGGATGATGAGGTTGATGAGCCCCGCCGCGCGCAGCATCGCAGCCACGAAGCCGCGATCGGCGGTCGGTGCCGTCTGTACGGCTTCTTCTGGCAGGCCGGCGGCACGCAGCCCGGCGGCCATGCAGGCGTGGATGGCGCCGGCGCTGCGCAGCGATTCGCGCCCGCCGCGCAGGATCACCGCGCTGCCGGCCTTGAGGCAAAGCGCGGCGGCATCGGCGCCAACATTCGGCCGGCTCTCATAGACCATGCCGATCACGCCGAGCGGCTGCGCCACGCGCTTGATGCGCAGCCCGTTGGGGCGGCTCCATTCGGCCAGCACGCGCCCGACCGGATCGGGGAGCGCGGCGATTTCCTCGATCCCGCGCGCCATGGCCTCGACGCGCATGGGCGTCAGAGTCAGGCGATCACGAAAGGCGGCGGAGAGCTCGGGCGCGGCGGCGAGGTCGGCGGCATTGGCTTCCAGGACGCTCGAAGCCCGGGCCCGCAGCGCGGTGGCGGCGGCGTGCAGTGCCGCATCCTTGTGCGGCCGCGGCGCCACGGCAAGCTGTTGCGCGGCACGGCGCGCGGCGCGGGCAGCGCCTTCCAGCAGGCGGGCAGCTTCGTCGGCGAGGGCGGTCATGGCGGCAATATCCTCCGTGCGAAAAGGTAACGCGCGGCGTGCCCGAAGGAAAGCGCGACAGGCGCCGTAACTAAAGTCGGGCAGCCGGCGAAGTCCATTGCAGCCACGGGGAACTTCCCCGCGACACCTCAAAGTAAAAGGTTCTCGTCATGAACAGCATCCTGCGTATCGCCGCCGTCGCCGTGCTCGGCTTCGGCTTCGCCGGCTCCGCCTTCGCCGCCGGCCCGCGCGTGGTCGGCACAGGCGACAATGCCTCGGTCGAGTACGATCAGCCGAGCGCCAATATCGTCGGCGGTGCGCTGGTGCGGGTTGTCGGCAGCGGCAATAATGCCAGCACTGAAGCCACCTCCATCCAGGCCGCACAAGCACCGCGCCATGTGCGCGTGACCACCGACGGGCAGAACAGCACCACGACGCTGGTGCGCGAATACAGCCCGCTCAACATGGCGATGCTGCTCGACCTGTTCGCCCACCGCGGCTGAGCCGGGGCGGCCCGCCCCGCCGGGACGCTTGACCCTGGCGGGGCGGCATCCGCATATGGCGGGCATGTCCCGCGGCGCGCCAAACCTGCGAATTCGTCGCCCGGTCCTCGTCTGAGGGCCGGGTTTTTTTGAGTCCGCCCCTTTTTGCCGCACCTGCCGAGAGTTTCCCGATGACCGACGCCCTCCCTGGCGAAACCAACCTTGTCGAAGCGAATGGTGCCCGCGACTATCGCGGCACCGTCTTCCTGCCCAGGACCGATTTCCCGATGCGCGGCGACCTGCCCAGGCGCGAGCCAGGCTGGCTGGCGCGGTGGGAGTCCATGGGGCTCTGGCAACGTCTGCGCACTGAAGCGAAGGGCCGGCCTTCCTTCGTGCTGCATGACGGCCCGCCCTATGCGAACGGCCCGCTGCATATCGGCCATGCGCTGAACAAGATCCTGAAGGACGTCATCAACCGCGCCGCGCAGATGTCCGGCCGCGACGCGAATTACGTCCCCGGTTGGGACTGCCACGGCCTGCCGATCGAGTGGAAGGTCGAGGAAGAATATCGCGCGAAGAAGAAGAACAAGGACGAGGTGCCGGTGCTGGATTTCCGCGCCGAGTGCCGCGCCTATGCTGCGCGCTGGCTGGATGTGCAGCGCGAGGAGTTCAAGCGCCTCGGCGTCGCCGGCGATTGGCAGGACCGTTACGCCACCATGGATTTCGCTTCCGAGGCGGTGATCGCCGGCGAGATCGGCAAGTTCCTGATGAACGGCGCGCTGTATCGCGGCCTGCGGCCGGTGATGTGGAGCCCGGTGGAAAAAACCGCGCTCGCCGAGGCCGAGATCGAGTATCACGACCATGTCTCGCCCACGCTCTGGGCGCGGTTTCCGCTGCACAAGGCGGCGAGCGCCGATCTGGTGGGTGCCTCCGTGGTGATCTGGACCACCACGCCCTGGACCATCCCGGGCAACCGCGCCGTCGCCTATGGGCCGGAGATCGACTACGCGCTGGTGCATGTCGAGGGCGTCGCGGAGGGCAGCCATCTCGAGCCAGGCGAGTTCCTGCTGGTCGGCCTCGCGCTGCTGCCGCAATTCGAGAAGGATGCGGGCCTTGGCGCGCACAGCATCAAGCGCGTGCTGAAGGGCGCGGAGCTTGAGGGCGCGCTGGCCGCGCACCCGCTGCGCGGCGCCGGCTATGAATTCGACGTGCCGCTGCTCGCCGGCGATTTCGTGACGACCGAGGCCGGCACGGGCTTCGTGCACATCGCGCCCGGCCATGGCGAGGACGATTTTCGCCTGGGCCGCGAACACGGGCTGCCGATCCCCGAGACCGTGAACGATGACGGCACCTTCACGCACAACGCGCCGGGCTTCGAGGGCCTGCATGTGTTCAAGGCGCATGACGCCGTCTATGCGGCGTGCGAGGCGGCGGGCACGCTCGTGGCCAAGTCGAAGCTGACGCACAGCTATCCGCATAGCTGGCGCAGCAAGAAGCCCGTGATCTTTCGCGCCACGCCGCAATGGTTCATCGCCATGGACGGCGAGACGCAGATCCGCGCGAAGGCGCTGGAGGCGATTGCCAACACGCATTTCGTGCCGGACTTGGGCCGCAACCGCATCGGCAGCATGATCGCCGCGCGCCCCGATTGGTGCATCAGCCGCCAGCGCGCCTGGGGCGTGCCGATCCCCGTGTTTGTCGCCAAGCAATCGGGTGAGCCGCTGCGCGACCCGGCGGTGATGCAACGCATCATCGCCGCCTTCCGAGTCGAGGGCGCGGATGCCTGGTACAGGCCCGGTGCGGCAGCGCGCTTCCTCGGCGCGGAGCGCGATGCCAACCACTACGAGCAGGTCATGGACATCGTCGATGTCTGGTTCGAATCAGGCTCGACCCACGCCTTCGTCCTCACGCCGGAGCGCGGGCTGAGCTACCCGGCGGACCTTTACCTCGAAGGTTCGGACCAGCATCGCGGCTGGTTCCATTCCTCGCTGCTGGAGAGCATCGGCTCGCGCGGCGTGGCGCCGTTCAAGGCGATCCTGACGCATGGCTTCGTGCTCGACGAGCAGGGGCGCAAGATGTCCAAATCGCTCGGCAACGTCACCGCGCCGCAGGATGTGGTGAAGGATTTCGGCGCGGATATCCTGCGCCTGTGGGTGATGAACACCGACGTCACCGAGGACCAGCGGATCGGCAAGAAAATTCTCGACCAGCAGGCCGAGCTGTATCGCCGCATCCGCAACACTCTGCGCTGGCTGCTCGGCAATCTCGAAGGGTTTTCCGAAGCCGAGATCGTACCCTACGCCGAACTGCCCGAACTCGAACGCTGGGTGCTGCACCGGCTCTCGGAGCTCGATGCGCGGTTGCAACGGGCGCTGGCCGACCATGACTGGTCAGGCGTGTACCCCGAAATCCACGCCTTCTGCGCCACCGACCTTTCCGCCTTTTACTTCGACGTGCGCAAGGATTCGCTCTACTGCGACGCGGCCGACAGCCTGCGCCGCCGAAGCGCGCGCACGGTGATCGACCAGCTGCACCGCTGCCTCACCCTCTGGCTCGCGCCCGTTCTGGTCGCGACCGCCGAGGAGGCCTGGCTGTCGCGCTTCCCCGATGAGCAGGACAGCGTGCATCTGCAATTGTGGCCGGCGATTCCGGCGCAGTGGAAGAACCCAAAGCTTGCTTCCCGCTGGGACGGGATTCGCCGGTACCGAAAGACCATAACCGGAGATATCGAAGACGACCGCCGCGCCGGAAAGATCGGATCATCCCTGCAAGCGAGTGTCGAAATCACCTTTGGTGATGGGGATCCTGCGAACCTCCTGTCGCCCGAACAGTGGGCTGAAGTTCTGATCGTATCGCAGGTCGCTGTCACTGCCGGTGTGCAGACCTCGAACGAAACACACGTCGCCCCAGGCCAGAAATGCGAACGCTGCTGGAAGGTGCTGCCCGAAGTCGGCCTATCGCCTGCCCACCCGACGCTGTGCCGCCGCTGCGAAGCCGTGGTGACCGGTTGATGCTGCGCCGGGGCTTGATCGTCGCGCTTCTCGTGCTGGTCGCCGACCAGGCGTCGAAGTGGTTCATGCTGTTCGTGCTCGGCCTGCCGAGCGCCGGGCATATTCCACTGTTCGCGCTGGGCCCCTTCGGCTTTGACCTCACCATGGTGTGGAATCGCGGCGTCACCTTCGGGCTGCTGGCCGGCGATAGTGGCTGGTCGCAGGCGCTGCTCGGGGGCATTGCGCTCGTCATCGCCGCCGTGCTGCTGCGCTGGATGGCGCGCGCCGAAAACACGCTCACCGCCCTGGCCCTGGGTGCGGTGGTGGGGGGCGCGGTCGGCAATGTGATCGATCGTGCCCGCTTCGGCGCCGTGGCGGATTTCTTCGACGTCCATGCCTTCGGCTGGCATTGGTACGTGTTCAACGTGGCGGATGCGGCCATCGTGGTCGGCGTCCTGGCCCTGGTCGCGGACGCCTTGTTCCGGCCTTCGGCGACGGCTAAGGAAAGCGCCCCATGACCCAGCACCGCGCGCCACTTCTGATCCTGCTGCCGCTGCTGCTGGCCTTGGCCGGCTGCGGCGAGAGCACTTCCCGCACCCTCGGCTTCACGCGCGATGCGCCGGATGAATTCCAGGTGACCACCCGCGCGCCGCTCTCGGTGCCGCCACGACTGGGCGATCTGCCGACCCCCACGCCCGGCGCGGCGCGTCCGCAGGATGCCGCGCGTGGCGGGGCTGCGATCGTCGGCGGTGGCGCGGGTGCGACGGCCGTCGCACCCTCGGGCGCCGAGCGGGCGCTGCTCGCCCCGGTTGGGCAGCCGGCCGATGACAGCATCCGCCGCCGCGTCGATGAGGAGAGCCTCCGCCTCGACCGGCCGGATGCCGGCGTGGTGGACCGCCTGATGTTCTGGCGCGAGACGCCCCAGGCCGGCATCACCGTCGATCCGCAGCGCGAGTCCCAACGTTTGCGGGAAAACGCCGCCCTCGGCCGCGAGCAGACGGATGGCGAGACGCCGATCATCCAGCCGCGCCGCCCGGGCTTCCTGGAGGGGATTTTCGGGCGGTAGCGCCGGCGCCCTTCCCCCCCTCAGCTATCCAGCCTGATCCCGAGGTCGCGGATCAGCGGCCGCCATAGCGCGTTCTCGGCTGCGACGAAGGCGCCGAACTGCGCCGGCGTCCAGGGCTGGTACTCGATGCCGAGGTCACGCAGCCGCTGGCCGAGCGATTCAGACTGCATGGCGCGCACCATTTCCTCCGACAGCCGGGCGATGACCGGGGCAGGGGTCCCGGCGGGCACGCTCATGCCCTGCCAGCCATAGGCCACGCCATCATGGCCGAGCTCGCGCAGCGTCGGTACGGCGGGGAACAGCGCGCTGCGCGCCTCGCTCAGCACGCAAAGTGCCCTTACCCGTCCGTCGCGAATGAAGGGCGTTCCGGTGGCCGTGTCGATCATCACCGAATCGACATTGCCGGCCAGCAGATCCTGCATCGCCGCGGGACCGCCGCGGTAGGGCACGTGCTCGGCGGCGAGGCCGCTGCGGCGCTTCACGAGTTCCATCGCCAGATGGTGCGGCGAGGCGACGGCGGGCGAGCCATAGGTGATCGCCCGCACGCGCGACCCGGCGACCAGGGCGGCGAAATCCGTGGCCGGGTGGTTCGGCCGCACCACGACATACAGCGGGAAGCGCCCGATGAAGCCGACGCCGGTCAGGTCCCGATCCGGGTCATAGGGCAGCCGCGCATACAACGCCGGATTGTACACCAGGATGCCGTTGTCCACGTGCAGCCAGGTGTAGCCATCGGCCGGGCTGCGGGAGACCGCCTCGCTCGCCAGCACGGCGCCGCCGCCGGGGCGGTTCTCCACCACCACATTGTGGCCAAGCCGCGTGCCCATCTGTGCGGCGATCAGCCGGGCGAAAATATCCGACGGCCCGCCCGGCGGGTAGCCGACGATCCAGCGCAGCGGCCGCTCCGGCCAAGCCGGCTGCGCGAATGCGCCCCTTGTGCCCAGCGCCAGCGCGCCCATTCCCGCCACCAACCCACGACGTCCGACCATGCCGAGCCCTCCTGATCCGGCCCTATTGTGCGAGACTTGACGGCAGGCGCAACCGTTCTGCGCAAAGCCGGCCCCTGCCCCGTGCGAATTGCGTGACGGAAGTGTGAAATCGTCTTGATCGCGCCACAGACCCGGGCGATTCTCTTCGGCCATGCGCCCCATGATCGGTATCTCCTGCTGCGTGAAGGCCTTTGGCCTGTTCGGCACGCCCAACCACGCTGCCTCGGACAGCTATGTCCGCGTCTCGCTCGGCCCGGTCGGCGGCATCCCGGTGCTGTTGCCCGCGGCAGGAGAGGCGCTGGTGCCGGAGCTCCTGCCCCGGCTCGACGGTTTGATGCTCACCGGCAGCCGCTCCAACGTGCACCCCACCTATTACGAGGGGCCCGCCCATGCGGAGGGCACGCCGGAGGACCCGCAGCGCGACGCCACCACCCTGCCGCTGATCCGCGCTGCCATCGCCATCGGGCTGCCGGTGCTTGCGATCTGCCGCGGCTTCCAGGAGCTGAACGTGGCCATGGGCGGCTCGCTCGACCAGCGGATTCAGGATCTGCCCGGACGGATCGACCATTCGACGCCGTCGGACCAGCAGCTGCCCGGCGTGCGCGTGGGCAAGGCGCATGCGGTGCGCCTTGCGCCCGAAGCGCAGCTCGCGCGGGTCTGGGCGGCGGCGGGGGTGGCCTTCCAGGCGGCGGCGGTGCCGGTGAACTCGCTGCACAATCAGGGCATCTCGCGCCTCGCACCGCGGCTGATCGCCGAGGCCTGGGCGCCCGACGGCACGATCGAGGCGGTGCGCGTGGCGGAAGCGCCGGGCTTTGCCATGGGCGTGCAGTGGCACCCGGAATACGATTGGGAGCATGATTCGCGCAGCCGGGCGATCTTCGAGGCATTTGGCAGGGCGACTGCGGATTGGGCCGCGGGGGAGAGGCCGCTGAAGGCGGCAGCCTGAGGGGGCTTTGCCCCTCCGTCCAGGCATCCCGGTCTGACCTTTTGTTGGATCGCGTGCTTCAGTGCTCCGAGCCCCTCTCAAGGCGCCCCCTCAGCCCAGCTTGTTGGCCAGTTTCCGCGCCAGGATGTAGCCCAATGCGCCGGCTGTGGGGGCGGCGGGCAGGACGAGGAGCCAGCCGAGGTGTTGACCCCCGATGACGAGGCCCAGGCCGACGCCGAGCATCAGGCCGCCGACGAGGGAGCCGATGACGCCGGCGGTCAGGCCGAGCACCAGAATATCTGAGCGGGTGATCATGGAAGCGGAGTAGGGGTTTTTCCTGATGTTTGACAAGGTTCTGTCTCGCTTCTAGAAGCGGCGCACTTCCGGGAACGTGGACGCAGCTTCGGGCTGCGCGCCCGCATGGGGTCGTTCGGACCTCAGGCCTACCGGGACAACCTGCCGAGATGCCCATAAGGGTGCCGGCGCAAGCAAGACCTGCATCCTGTCATGGGGTGGGGGCTGGAGCCTTTTGTGACCAAGCGCGCTGAATCCAAGTACAAGATCAATCGCCGCCTCGGTGTGAACCTCTGGGGTCGTGCGAAGTCTCCCATCGCCAAGCGGGAGTATGGGCCTGGCCAGCATGGCCAGCGCCGCAAGCAGAAGCCGACCGACTTCGGCGTTCAGCTCATGGCGAAGCAGAAGCTCAAGGGTTATTACGGCAACATCGGCGAGAAGCAGTTCCGCAAGTATTACGAGGAAGCCGTGCGCCGCAAGGGCGACACCTCGGAGAATTTGATCGAATTGCTGGAGCGCCGGCTGGACACCATCGTGTATCGCATGAAGCTGGCCGTGACGCCGTTCGCGGCGCGTCAGTTCGTGAACCACGGCCATGTGCTGATCAACGGCAAGCGGCTGAACATCTCCTCCTACCTCGTCAAGGACACGGACGTGGTGGAAGTGAAGGAGAAGTCGAAGCAGCTGACCTGTGTGCTCGATGCGGCGCAGAGCGGTGAGCGCGACGTGCCCGAGTACATCGAGATCGACCACCGCGCGATGCGCGGCCGCATCCTGCGCGCGCCGAAGCTGAGCGACGTGCCGTATCCGGTGCAGATGGAACCGAACCTGGTGGTTGAGTTCTACTCGCGCTGAGTTCTTTTCCGAGTCCGGCCTACGGCAAAGCGCCGGTCCCGCGAGGGGCCGGCGCTTTTTTTTACGCTGCGATAGCGGTCTATACTCTGTTCGCACGAGAACCCGAAAATCGGCTACCGAGTCGCGCCTGACATCACCTGACTTCCAAGCGGGAAAGGCGTTCGGATTTTCGTGCGAACGGGGTATACCCAAGTCTTGTGCTGGATATGGTAATGGACTTCCTACGTTCGGAGTGTGTAGGACGCGATGATAGTGGATACCTTTTGGCTGGCAATTGCCACCCTTCTTGCTACGTTTGTAGGCCCAGTAGCCGCAGTGCTCATCACGCGCTGGGGAGACGGGCGTCGTGAACGCCAATCACGCCAGTTGACGGTTTTTCGCCTATTGATGGCAAATCGCCGCAGTCAACTTTCGAGTGAGTTGTCATCGGCCTCAATTTGGTTGAGGTCGAGTTCCACGAAGATCCAGTGGTAATTTTGTCTTTGAAGGCCTTATTTCAAAACTATAATACTCCCTGGCCAAGCACAGGAAACGAACAGGACCACCTTTATGCAGCACGACAGGACCTAATTGCTAGGCTGTTAGACTCAATCGCGAAAACCGTCGGGATACGAGTTAATCAGCTTGATATATTTCGAGGGGGATATTTTCCGGCCTACCTGGCTGATTTAGGAGAAAATCAAGCACGAACTTGGCAGTTTTTTGCCGATATTTCGCGTGAAAAAACTGCATTGCCGGTTATCGACATGTCACAAAGCGGAAAGAAGATGCCTCCCACTGCGCCCTAGCAGTGGGAAGACGACCGAAGCTCACCTGCCCAAGACGAGCTGAGTAGCGCGCCTCAGCCGCCTCCCTGCCAGATTCAAGCCCCCGCCTTCACCTCAACCCCAGTCTCGGCCAGCAGGCTCTGCAACTCGCCCGCCTGGAACATCTCGCTGATGATGTCGCAGCCGCCCACGAACTCGCCCTTCACGTAAAGCTGCGGAATCGTCGGCCAATTCGAGAAGTTCTTGATGCCGTCGCGGATTTCGGCATC
>JBBSCP010000017.1:0-23549 GCA_038250135.1 Acetobacterales bacterium
CCTCTCGACCGGGGCCGCCGCGGCGGCCGAGGTGATGGGCCGCGCCTCCACGCCGGTGGTGCTGTTGCTGCCCGACGGGACGGCGCTATGGAACAACGCCGCGGCGACCGTCCTTTGGGCGCCGGATGGGCCGTTGCGGCGACAGGGGCGCCGGATCTCCGACCGCGACGGCAATCCCACCTCGCTGTTCGCACGCGCTCTCGCCGCCGCCTCGGTGCCCGGCGCACGGTCGCATGTGGTGGGGATCACCGGCGGCCAGGCACCGGTGCCCGCCAGGCTGCAACCGGTGACCCTGCGCTCCGGACGGACCGTCGTGTTGCTGACCGCGGCGATGCCCTCAGCCACGGTGCCGACGGCGGAGGCGGTCGCGGCTGCGCTGGGCCTGACCCGATCCCAGGCAGAGATAGCGGTGCTGCTCTGCCGTGGCATGGAAACCGCCGCGATTTCTGAACGCATCGGCATCAGTCAGCACACGCTGAACGGGCATCTCCGCGATCTCTATTTCCGCCTGCGCGCCGCCAATTGCGTCCAGGCCGTGGTGCGCTTGCTCGGCGCATCCGCTGCCATCGAGCTTTTCTCGGAATCGACGGAGCCCGCCGCGGCGGCCGAAAGGCACACGCCAGGGTAGCGGCCCGCGCCGCAGCGGGAGAACTTCCCAACAATCCTAGGGGCGCGGCCACCCGTCCCGCGCTGGTATCAATCAAACGCGTGCCGGAGCTCTCGTTCCGGATCGCGCGGGCCTCGGCCCGTCGGCGACAAGAAAACCTGGAGAATGGCCATGTTCACGCTAAAGGTTCCCGACAGCCTGCTCTTCGAGCTCACCGGCGAGGTGCTGGTGAGCGACTTCCTCGACCTCTCCGACACGTTCATCAACACGACGGAGGCGGTTGCCTTCGTGGCGCCTGGCGTCATCGTGCCACTGCCAGCCGATGTCAGCCTGGATTCCGGAGGCGTCGGCCAATTCCGCACCGTGACGATCACCGACCTCGGCGGCGACAACACCGTCCTCGGCGGCAATTCGGTGCTGCCGCGCCTGATCATGACCATGGGCGGCGGGGATGATTTCCTGCAGGGCGGGTCCGGCTTCGACGTGATCAATGCCGGCGACGGCATGAACAACATCGCCGGCCTCGACGGCGGCGACACCATCACCTCCGGCAGCGGCGACGACACGTGGCTGGCGGCGCCGGCAACGACGGCATCGCCACGGGCTCGGGCAACGACAACATCAACGGCAGCGGCGGCAACGACGACATCGGCTCCGGTGCCGGCAACGACACGGTGGATGGCGGCGACGGCAACGACACCGTGTCTGCCGGCGACGGCAACGACGTCGTCAACGGCGGCGCTGGCCACGACAACCTGATGGGCGGCAGCGGCAACGACAACGTCCAGGGCGGCGCCGGCAACGACATGATCAGCACCGGTGACGGCGACAAAACCGGCGGCGGCGGCGATGGTAATGACAACCTGGACGGTGGTGCGGGCAATGACGTCCTCGACGGCGGCGCCGGCAATGACATCATCGGCGGCGACGATGGCGACGACGTCCTGGCCGGCGGCCTCGGCAACGACAAAATCGATGGCGGCGACGGCGCCGACCTGATCGATGCCGGTGACGGCAACGACATCGCCACCGGCGGCTCGGGCGCCGATACCTTGAACGGCGATGCCGGCAGCGACGCGCTCGCCGGCAATGATGGCGACGATGTGCTGAACGGCGGCGGCGGCGCCGACACGATCACCGGCGGCGCCGGTAATGACACCATGATGGACGGCGCGGGTCATGACGTCATCTTCATGGCGGGCGGCGACGACTACGTGAACAACAGCAACGACTCGGCCCGCGACAGCTTCCGGTGGGACAACAAGGCGTCCCTTCTCGCCACCCCGGAATACGACGTCATCGAGTGGTTCAACGTCATCGGCTCGCGCAACAACGACGTGTTCGACCTGACAAAGCTGGGCAAGAACCTGGTGCTCGAGGTCTATGGCGGCGGCGACGGCGAGACCGGGTCCTTCGCGGTCTACAAAAACCTGTTCGACCAGGAGGCGGGCGACTACATGCTGCTGGTCGAGTGGATCGAGCAGGTCGGCAACGGCATCAATGTCGGCACCGCGGCGAGCAGCGACATCAGGATCAACACCGGCTGGACGGTGATCAATACGGTGGGTGGCGACACCTTCTTCTGAGACGCGCTTTCTCGGCGTGAAACAGGGCGGCCCTTCGGGGCCGCCCCTTCCTTTTGCCCGGCCATGCCCGCCGCCTGCGCCGCCGCTTGGTCCGGCACCAGCCGCGCCACGCTGGTCGAGCGGCCCTCGTTCGGCGTCAACATCGGCCAGTACGCCGGATTGTCCCACGCCATGCCCTCAGCGAACTCGGAGAGGATCGGCAGGATCGGCGCCCGCAGCGTGCCGGCGCGCACGTCGCGGGCCTTGCGCAGCTCGGTCAGGCACGCCGGAGGACGTGATCCCTGTCGACACCGGGGAGACCGCCCGTGCCATGGACCCGGCCCGTTTCGACTGCTCGCGAGGCGATTAATTTTGTACGCGCGCAACCTGCGCTTCGCTGTCCGGCCGGAGGACGAGATCGGTCCGCAGTTGCGTCGCGTCGGCATCGCGCCCGAGACGGTGCTTTGGGTCGCCATCCCCCGTGACAGGATGATGTGAAGCGCGCGCGCATCTCTCAGCCACTTGCAATCTGTGCGCATGTGTTACAGTTCGGACGCATCAGCTATCTGCTATGCTTCGGACGTCAGTCCTGGCGGCAGCCGAGAGGCTACTCTGCGCGCCATGGCGATGACGCGCGGCGCAAGCGCAATGAGTTCCTCCCGGCTTCGCCTGAACGCAGGAACGGTCAGGCTGATGGCGCCAAGCGGCTGGCCGTGGCGGTCCAGGATGGGCACGCCGAGGCTGCGGACCTCGGTCACCTGCTCGCAATCATCCAGCGCGTAGCCGCGCTGGCGGCTTATCTCCAGATCCTCCAACAGCGCGGCACGATCGATCAGCGTCGCGGGTGTGTGGCGGTCCAGACGAAGTTCCAACAGCAGCGCAGCGCGGCGTGCAGCCGGCAGGAAGGCCAGCACGGCCTTGCCGGTGCCACTGCAATAGGCCGGCCCGCGCGCGCCCACGCGCAGGCGAAAGCTGACTGGCTGCCGGCTGTCCATCTGCGCGATGTAGAGCATTTCGCGGCCCTGCAGCACGGCCAGGCGCACTGTCTCGCCGGTTTCGTCGCGCAGGGCTGCCATCTCCTCCTCCGCTGCGCTGCGCAAATCGAGGCCGGCCCAGGCACGGTTGGCGAATTCCACCAGGCGAAGGCCCAGCCGCAAGCCGCCGCGCGGGTCTTGCCGCAACATCCGTTCCTCCTCCAGGGCGGCAAGGATGCGATGCAGGGTCGCCTTGGAATGTCCCGTGGCGGCCAGCAGATCCACGAACCGCAGGGGCTCTGCGGATTCGGCGATGATCGCCAGCACCTCGACATGGCGCGCGAAGACGCTTTTTGGCGGCTCGGGAGGAGGGCGCGCGTCGTTCATCAATCAGGGTTGGAATCCGGTTGACCAGGGCGGCGGAATTACGGCGAGCTCTTTCATAACGAAACTAAGTTCCATTGAACGGAACTCGCGAGGGATCGTCAAGTGCCAACCCCGCCTGTCGGGCGTCCATCCCATCCTCTATGCCTATTACGGTCCGGATGGCCGTCTCGAACGAGCCGCTATGGATGCGCAGATAGACGTCTGCCTCGCCGCTGGCTGCCATGGCATCGCCGAGCTTGGCTAGGTGACCGAGGTGTTCCGCCTCTCGTCCGAAGAACGCCTCGACATCTTGGGCTGGGCCGCCGCGCGCATTGCGGGCCGTGTGCCGCTGATGATGACCGTGGCCGAGGTCTCCGTGCACGGGCAGCTCGATTTCATCATTGAGGCGAAACGGCGTGGCGCAGATTGGGCCGTGTTGCAGCCCCCGCCCGTGAAGGGCGTGCCGGAGCGTGAAATTCTCCGCTTCCTCGGCGAGGTCGCCGATCGTGCGGTGCTGCCGGTCGGCATCCAGAACAATCCGCTCAACATGGACGTCTCGGTGTCCAACGACGCGCTGCTCGCTCTGCACCGCAACCATGCGAACATCCGCTTCATGAAGGCCGAGGGGCCGGCCGTCTCCGTTGCCGCCTTTGCGCGGGAGGCTTCGCGCAGTTGCGACGTCTTTGCCGGGCATGGCGGCATCGAATGGCCGACCAACCTGCGCAGCGGCTGCCAGGGTCTGATCCCCGCGCCCGAACTGGTGGATGTGCAGGTCGCGATCTGGAATTTGTGGGCCGCCGGCGAGACGGCGCGTGCCGAGGCGCTGCATCGCAGCATCCTGCCGGTCATCGTCTTCATGTCGCGCGCCCTGCCACTGCTGCTCGCCTATGGCAAACGGTTGATGGCCCTGCGGATGGGCCTCGCCGAGGTGCATCTGCGCCTGCCAGAGCCCGTGGTGACCCCCTTCGGGCTGGAGGAGATCGCGCGCTTCGCGGCGCTTCTCGGCCCGCTTTCCTTCACTCAGGGCAGTGTCCTTTCGCTGGACCTGACCCGCATCGCCGAGCCTGCCTGAACCTCCGACAAGCGGCCGAAAGCGCCGCGCCCTAAGGAGATCGCACCATGTCGCCATCGCGCCGCGCCACCCTTGCAGCACCCCTCGCCATGCTCCTGGCCGCTCCGACTGCACGAGCCCAAGCCACCTGGCCTGAAAGGGGCCTGCGCATCATCGTGCCGCTCTCACCCGGCGGTATTGCCGACATCCTGGCGCGCCTGCTGGCCGAGCAGTTGCAGATGCGCCTCGGCCGGCCTGTCGTGGTCGAGAACCGCGCCGGCGCCGGCGGCGCGATCGGGATGGAGGCCGTGGCCCGCGCCGCGCCCGATGGCTATACGCTCGGCATGGGCAACATCGCGGCGAACGCGATCCTGCCCGCCCTGATGCGCGGGTGGCTGCCCTACGATCCGGTGCGCGACTTCACGCCGATCTAGGTCGTGGCGCAGACGCCGGACGTGCTGGTCGTCAACCCCGCGAAGGTGCCGGTCCGCGGCCTGCCCGAATTCCTCGCCTATCTGCGGACCCATCCGGACAAGCTGAACTACGGCTCGTCCGGCATCGGCACCAGCCTGCATCTCGGCATGGAATTGCTGATGCTCGAGACCGGCACGCGCATGACGCATGTGCCCTTCCGCGGCTCCTCGGACATGATCGCGGCGATCGTCGCGGGCCAGGTCGATCTTGCGATCGATGGCTTCGCCACCGCCTGGCCGCATGTGCAGGCTGGCCGGTTGCGCGCCATCGCGGTGCCGACCGCCGAGCGGCTGCCCTTCGCGCCCAACCTTCCCGCCATCGCGGAGCTGGTGCCAGGCGTGCGGCTGACCCCCTGGCACGGCATCCTCGGCCCGGCCGGCCTGCCGATGCCGATTGCCGAGCGGCTCTCGGCCGAAATCGGCAGCTGGCTGCGCACGCCTGAGGTGGCCGAGCGCATCCGCGGCTTCGGGGCCATTCCCGCGCCGAACTCGCCGCAGGAATTCACCGCCCTGATGTCCGCCGAGGTCGCGCGCTTTCGCGACCTGATCACACGCACCGGCATCACCGCCGGCTGAGGAGGCCCCACATGGGCGAAACCATCGCTGCCGTCGAAGCCTTCATCGTCGTGGTGCCGCGCGAGGTGCCCTATCTCGGCCCGTTGCGCGCCGGCGAGACGGTGAATGCGCGGGGCTATTTCGTCAGCCGCGGCAACCGCTCCGTCTATCCCACCACCGACACTTCGGTGCTGGTGAAGGTCACGACGACCTCAGGCGCCATCGGCTGGGGCGAGTGCTACGCCATCGTCGCGCCAGGCGCGATCGCCGAGATCATCACCGACCTGCTCGGCCCGCTGGTGATCGGGCGCGACCCGCGCGACCCGATCCCGCTGCATGAGGATCTGTACGACACCATGCGGGTGCGCGGCTTCTTCGGCGGGTATTTCGTCGATGCACTGGCCGGGCTCGACATCGCGATATGGGACGTTGCGGCGCGGCTCGCGGATGTGCCGCTGTGCCGCCTGCTTGGCGGTCGCCGTCATGAACGTCTTGCGGCCTATGTCTCGGGCCTGCCGAAGGCAACGCTCGCCGAACGCTGCGACTTCGCGGTCGAATGGGCGTCGCGCGGCTTCGACGCCATCAAATTCGCCGCCGCCGTCGCGGAGGAGGGCGAGGAGGCCGAGATGGCGGCGCTGCGCCGTGCGCTCGGGCCGAAGGTGCGTATCGCCTGCGACATGCACTGGAAAAACACTGCCCTGGCGGCGACGCGGCTGATCGACCGCATGCATGTGCATGACCTCTGGTTCGCCGAAGCGCCGGTCCAGCCCGAGGATATCGAGGGCCAGCGCGAGGTTGCCGCGAAGGCGCGCACCTCGATCGCGCTCGGCGAGGAATGGCGCACCGCCTTCGAGTATCGCCCGCGCCTGATCGCGCGCTGCATGGACGTGATCCAGCCGGAGATGGCGCATACCGGCGTCACCGAATTCATGAAGATCGGCCGCATGGCTGAGGCCTTCCATTGCCGCAACATCCCGCACGCCTCGATCGGCATCGGCATCTTCCAGGCGGCCAGCCTGCAAGCCTCGGTGGCGCTGCAGAATTGCGACGGGCACGAGTACCAGCACTCGATCTTCGACCGGAATTTGCGTTTTCTCGAAGGTGACATGGCCTGCAAGGACGGATTTTATCAATTGCCATCCGGCCCTGGTCTCGGCGTATCGCCCGGCCCCGAAGTCTGGCGCTACGCTCGCCGGCCCGAGCCTGCGTGATGGCGGCGATCCAGCTGCGCAAGGTCCAAAAGTCCTTCGGGTCGACGGCCGTGCTGCACGGCATCGACCTCGACATTGCCGATGGCGAGTTCGTCGCCTTCGTCGGGCCCTCCGGCTGCGGCAAATCCACGCTGCTGCGCCTGATCTGCGGGCTCGATGAGGTCAGCGCCGGCAGCATCGCGATCGGTGGTGAGGTCGTGAACGACGTGCCGCCGGCCAAGCGCGGCCTCGCCATGGTGTTCCAATCCTACGCGCTTTACCCGCACATGACCGTGGCGCAGAACATGGGCTACGCGCTGCGCATGGCGGGCCGCCCGGCAGCGGAGATCGCCGCGCGCGTCAAGGCGGCGGCCGAGGTGCTGCGGCTCGATGCGCTGCTTGCCCGCCGGCCGCGAGAATTGTCGGGTGGGCAGCGGCAGCGGGTCGCAATCGGCCGCGCCATCGTGCGCGAACCGCATGCCTTCCTGTTCGATGAGCCGTTGTCGAACCTCGATGCCGCGTTGCGCGTGGACATGCGCGCCGAGATCGCGCGGCTGAAGGCGCGGCTTGGCACCACGATGGTCTATGTCACGCATGACCAGACCGAGGCGATGACCCTGGCCGACCGGATCGTCGTGCTCTCGGCGGGGCGGGTGGAGCAGGTCGGCGTGCCGCTCGAACTCTATCGCCGGCCGGCCAGCCTGTTCGTGGCCCGCTTCATCGGCTCGCCGCGCATGACGCTGCTGCCGGCCGAAGTCGCCGCCGCCGCCGACATCGTGGTGCCGAGCGGAGCGAGCACCGTCGGCATCCGTTCGGAAGACCTCGCTTTGGCCGATGCCGGCGGGCTGGCGGGGGAGGTGACGATGGTCGAGCATCGCGGCGCCGACGTCTTTGTGCATGTCGCGGTGCCTGGCGTGGCAGATGGGGTCGTGGTGCGGCTGGGTGCCGATGCGCCGCTGCGCCGGGGCGAGGCGGTGCGGCTGCGCGCCGACCCCGCCGCCCTGCATGGTTTCGGTGCGGATGGAAGGCGCCTGTCATGAGCGGTGCGCAATACCCGGACCTGCGTGGCCAGCCCGTGCTGATCACCGGCGGCGGTGCCGGCATCGGTGCTGCCATGGTCGAGGCCTTCTGCGCCCAGGGCGCGCGCGTCGCGGCGCTGGAGGTCAACGCCACCAGCGCCGCGACGACGGCCGAAGCCATCGCGACACGTACCGGCAACCGGCCCACCTTCGCCATCTGTGACCTGCGCGACATCGGGGCGGCGCAGGCCGCGATCAGCGATCTGGCCGCCGCCACCGGGCCGTTCCGCACGCTGGTGAACAATGCCGGCGATGATGAACGCCACGCCTGGGACAGCGTCACGCCGGCGCTGTGGGACGAGCGTTTCGCCGTGAACCTGCGCCACCAGTTCTTCTGCGCCCAGGCGGTGGCGGCCCCGATGGCCGCGGCCGGTGGCGGCGCCATCATCAACCTCGGCTCGGTCTCCTGGATGTTCGGCGCGGCCGGGATGATCGCCTACACCACGGCGAAGGCGGCGGTGGGCGGGCTGACCAAGTCCCTGGCGCGGGAACTCGGCGCCCTGCGCATCCGGGTGAATTGCATTGCGCCCGGCTGGGTGCTGACCGAAAAGCAGGTGGCGCGCGCGCAGGCCACGGACCCGGGGAAGTTCGACGCCTATCTGCAGCGCCAATGCCTGAAGGAGCACATCGCGCCTGCGGATGTCGCACGCCTCACGCTCTGGCTCGCCTCCGAGGAATCACGCCGATGCGTCGGGCAGACCTTCGTGCTCGATGCCGGTGTTGTCTAAGAAACAAACCAAAAGGGAGTGACCATCATGTCGATCATCACACGTCGCACGCTCGGCGCTGCTGCCCTTGCCACCCTGGCAGCACCGCGCCTGGCGAGGGCGCAGGCCAGCGGCCTCGGCTTCATGAGCTTCACCTATGCCGAGGACGCCGCCGGCCTCCGCGCAGTTGCAGGAGCGCTGGCTGCCCGCGCTCGCCACACTGCCCGAGCTCGTCTCGCCAAGGGCATTGCTGGGGCAGGAGGCGCTGGAGGCGGCGATCGAGCCCGAGGTGCTCGCCTTGGGCCGGCATCGCGGCCGATTGCTCGCCCTGCCGCTCATCACCGGCAGCATCGGCATGATCGCCAACACCGATGTGCTGGCGCGCGCCGGCGTGGAGGCTTTGCCGACCACGCTCGACGCCTTCCGCGCCGCCCTGATCGCGGTGCGCGACCGTGTGCCGAATGCGGTGCCCTTCGCCATGGCCACGAAGAACGCGAATTCCATCCCGCTAGACACGCTGATCTGGGTCTGGGCGCATGGTGGGCAGGTGATCAATGCCGAGGGCCAGGTGCGCATCAACTCGGCGGAGGGCCGCGCGGCGGTGGACAGCATGGTCGGCATGATGCGCGACCGCCTGATCGCGCCGGAAATCGACCGTCCGGATTCGCGGCGGCTCTTTGCGCAGGGCGCTTCGGCCTTCAACATCGACGCGCCGCAGGGCCGCCTGTTCATCCGCACCTTCTCGGGCCGTGGCGAGGCCGCGGATGCCTTCACGCGGCCGGTGCCGACGCCGGTGCTGCGCGCCGGTGACGTTTCGCATTCGGTGCAGTGGGGCCACCTGGTTGCATTCTTCCGGGGGGGGCGCTGTGCAGGGGCCGGACAGCGCCGGCGCGCGCTGGGCGCGCTACCTGATCGGCGATGCGGTGCAATCGAGCTACCCGACCGCGCTGTCGGCCTTGCCCGCCAGCCGCACCGGCCGCGCCTCGCCCGCCGCTGCCGCATGAGATCGGCATCTGGCCCAATGCGCCCGAACTCTCGACCATCCTGAGCGAGGAAGTGCATGCGGCAATGCTCGGCCAGAAGAACGCAACCGCGGCGGTGGCCGCCATGCAGACTCGCATGGAAGCGTCGATGGCGCGCCGCGCCGGATGAGCCAGGAGGCCGCGCTGCCGATCTCGCCCCTGGCGCAGCGCGGCGGCTTGAAGGCCGGCGAGCGGCGCGCGGGGTGGCTGTTTCTCACCCCGGCGCTGATGGCCTTTGCCGTCGTCATCGCGCTGCCCTTCCTGCGCGCGCTGGCGCTGGCGTTCACGCGATTCGATCTCCAGACGCCGGAGCCGGTCTTTGTCGGCTTCGCGAATTTCCGTGAACTGGCGGCGTCGCCGGAGGTGCTCGGCGCCTTCGTCACGACGGCGATCTATGTCGCCCTCACTAACGGGTTCACGCTGCTGCTCGGCCTCGCCTGGGCAATCCTGATGCACCAGCAATTCCCTGGGCGCGGCGTGTTGCGCACGATGTCGCTGCTGCCCTAGGTGTTGCCCAGCACGGTCAGCGCCTTCGTCTGGGGCTGGATTTTCAACAGCCGCTACGGCGTGCTGAACGCGGCGTTGCTGGAACTCGGCGTGATCGAGTTCCCCAAGACCTGGCTGTCGGACCAATGGGGCGCGATGGCGGCGGTGACGATCACCAAGGTGTGGCTCTCCATTCCGCTGTTCATGACCTTCTTCCTCGCCGGCCTGCAGGGCCTGGATCGGGAGCAGATGGATGCCGCGCGAGTCGATGGCGCAGGCAATTGGGCGCTACTGCGCGACCACATCCTGCCGCATCTGCGCCCCGTGCTGCTCGTGGTACTGGTGCTCGGGCTGATCGGCAATCTCCAGCAATTCGACACCATCTACGCGCTGACCGGCGGCGGGCCGGTGCGCGCCACCACGGTGCTGTCAGTGGAAGTGTATCGGCGCGGCTTCGACCAATTGGACATCGGCATGGCGTCTGCCATCGGCATGCTCTGGCTCGCGGTCCTGTTGCCACCGGCGTTCTTCTACCTGCGTCATCTGCTGCGGGGGGTGTGATGCTCGATCTGTCCTCGCGCAGCGCGCGGCTGGTGTTCGGCCTGATGCTGCTGCTGCTCGCGCTGTTCCTGTTCTTTCCGCTGTACTGGATGGCGATCTCCGCGCTGAAGCCGAATGCGGAGCTATATCGCATCATCCCGACGCTGTGGCCCGCCGCGCCGAGCCTCGAGCACTTCCGCACGGCGTTGACGCGGGGCGGCCACGATCAACACGCTGCTGGCGCTGCATGCGGGCTATGCCTTCGCGAAGTTCCGCTTCACGGGGCGGCGGCTGACGATGCTGGTGCTGCTCTCGGCGCAGGTATTTCCTTTTGGGCTGTTGCTGATCTCGACTTACCCGATCCTGACTGATGTCGGCCTGCTCGATACGCGCACCGGCCTCGTGCTGTCCTACATCGTCTTCGCCCTGCCGGTCTCGACCTACATGTTCTTCTCCTATTTCGCGCAGGTGCCAGGCGAACTGATCGAGGCCGCGCGCGCGGATGGCGCGGGTGAGTGGCGCATCCTCTACGGCGTGGTCATGCCGGTTTCGATTCCGGCCGCCGTCACCGTTTTTCTCTACGGCTTCATGTGCTCGTGGAACGACTTGCTCTATGCGCTGACGCTGGTGGTCTCCGAGGAGAAGTGGACCATCGGCCCGGGCCTGCTGTTGTCCTAACCTGAACGAGACAAGTTCGGACTGGGGCGGCGCCATGGCCGCCTCGCTGATCGCGTCTGCGCCAGTGGTGCTCGGCTTCGCGGTGCTGAAGCGCTGGTTCGTTCAGGGAATTACGGCGGGGGCGGTCAAGTGATCGTTGTTGTGGGCCCATGATGTTGGGGCTATCCGCCTTGGGGAAGCCGTCACGGCCCGGGCTGCTCCACCACCTGTAGCGACAAGGTCGCCGTCGCCAGATCGAACCTGGAGCGGCAGGCGTTTCGCGCCATCACGCGCACCGCTCTGTTGGTCCAGGCCGAGACCGTGAAATCGATGTACCGCATCGATCTGACCGATTACACCTGCGCCAGTTCCCCAGTGGCGCGCGCCGCTGACCGCGACATCGATCAGCTAGGCCGTCCCCGGTGCCAGGCTCGGTGCTGGTTCTGGGTGTGCACCAGACGGAAGATACCCTCTGCGGCCGAACACTGCTCTTTGGTTGCCGGCTCGGGTAGCAGGTGTCGGGTTCAGACCACTAGAAGCGATTGAATCTACAGCATGAAATCCGCTCACATTAATTCTTTTTAGGCGGATAGTGTTCTAGCCGCCGCCTACCTCTCGTGCGGGAAGCCCTTGGCCTGAGCGACCGGCTAGGCGTGCCGGCGATCGGCAACAGCCAGCACACCAGTCTGGCGAGCGCGCAGGCGGCGGAGCAGGCGCATCGCGCAACGCCGAATGCCGCGCACCGAACCTCGGTGGCGGCGATCGCCGCACCTACCGGGCGGCGCGGGTAGCTCGGGTCGCCTGCGCCCGCGGCAGCGCCAACGCCGTTCAGCCGGCCGCGACGATCCGGCCGAGCGCGTCCTCGAGCTGCGCGGGATCGCGGCAGATGCACATGCGCAGATGCGTCCCCGCGGAGGCGCCGAACAGGTGGCCCGGCGCGAGCCCGACCCGTGCGTCCTCCAGGATGCGCCGCGCCGCCTCGCGTGAGCCGGTGCCGGAGGCCAGCGAGAAGAACGCATACATGCCGCCTCGCGGCTTGCGCGGCAGCCGCACATCCGGCAAGCGCGAGAGCATGTCGTAGGCCATGTCCAGCCCCGTTGCGCAGCGCCCGCGCATGGTGGCGACCAGGGATTCGCCCTGTTCCAGCGCCGCGAGCGCGCCGGCCTGCAACACGCCCGCCGTGCCGCTGTTCATGAATTGCGTCATGGCGGCGACCTCGCCCGCCACCGAAGGCGGATGCACCAGCCAGCCGACGCGCCATCCCGTCATCGCCCAGGCTTTCGAGAAACTGTTCACCGTGAGCACCAGGTCCTCGGGCTCGGCGACCTGGAGGATGGAGGGCGCCGCCGGCGCGTCGAAATACAGCCGCGCATAGACCTCGTCGGCGATGATCCAGATGCCGCGCGCGCGGGCAAAGTCCAGCAGCGCCTGCAACTCCGCCCGGCTCGCCACCCAGCCGGTCGGGTTGGCGGGGCTGGAGAAGACAATGGCGCGCGTTCGCGCATCACACGCCGCGGCGATGCGGTCGAGGTCGAGCGACCAGTCATTGTCGGCGAAGCGCAGCGGCACGGGCCGCGGCTCACCGCCGCGCAGATGGATCAGGTTGTGGATGTTCGGCCATTGCGGCTCGACGTAGATGACGTTCTGGCCGGGATCGAGAATGAGGTCGAGCGCCAGCAGCAGCGCCTGCATGCCCCCCGGAGTCACTGTCGAACGCTCGACGCCGATCGGCACGCCGTGCAGCGCGGTCTGGTAGCGCGCCAGTGCTTCGGTCAGCGCGGGCAGGCCGTGCATATCGGGGATGTAGAAGGTCATGCCCTCGTCGAGTGCTGTCTTCGCCGCGGCGCGCACGAATTCGGGCGTCACCAGGTCGCCCTCGCCGTACCAGAGCGGGATGACGCCGCCGATCTGCCGAGCACGGATGGCGAGATCGGCGATGCTCTCGGCTGGCATGTCCTGGACCAGTGCGCGGATACGCGGCCTTGCAGGGTCGCGAGCCAAGTTGCTGACAGCCGGGGTGGCAGGGCAGGGGGGAGACATCAAAAGGTTCCGGTATGGGGTAAGTGTCAGCATGGCCTCGCAACCGTCTCCATTTCAAGCCGTGGGGACGGCGGCGACCGCGCTCGGTTCGTTGGGTGCTGCGGCCGTTGACGGGGCCGAAGCCACCCGCATAACGTATCGCGGATGGGTGATGGCGCGACGATACAAACCGAAGGACTTGCGCTGGTCATGCCACTCAAGCGGCGATGCGCCCTGCGCCAGCGCATCGACGCCGACCGCGTGACGGCCTGCATCGCCGCGGCCGGCTGAGCGGCAACCCACCGATGGAAGCGCTCCACCCGCTGCGCGGCCCCAATCGCTTCAAGCTCGGCATCTTCTCAACCAACGCCGATGGCGGGCTGGCCATCACCACCGTGCCCGAACGCTGGGGCGCGAGCTGGGAGGACAACCTGGCCGCCGCGCGCATCGCCGATCGCGCCGGCCTGGAATTCATCCTGCCGATCGCGCGCTGGCGCGGCTTCGGCGGCGTGACGCGGGTGCGCGAATGGTCGTTCGAGACGTTCACCTGGGCTGCCGGCCTCGCGATGGCGACCGAGCGGATTGCGCTGTTCATGACCGTGCATGTCCCGCTGCTGCATCCACTTTATGCCGCCAAGGCGCTGGCGAGCGTGGACCACATCAGCCGCGGCCGCGCCGGGCTGAACATCGTCTGTGGCTGGAACCCGGCGGAATTCGCCATGTTCGGCATGACGCTCGGCGAGGATGCCTATGGGCAGGCGGCCGAGTGGATCGGCATCATCGAGCGCGCCTATGCCGCGACGGAGCCCTTCGACCACGCCGGCCGCTACTACGACCTGAAAGGCGTGGTCAGCCGCCCCGCCAGCCTGCAACGCCCGCGCCCGGTCACGATGAACGCCGCCTTCGGCGCGCCCGGCCGAGACTTCGCGGCACAGCATTGCGACTTCCTGTTCTCCACCTTCGCGACGATCGAGGATGGCCACCGCCACGTCGCCGATATCCGCGCGCGGGCCGCCGCCGCCGGCCGCGATGTCGGGGTCCAGACTGTCTGCCACGTCGTCTGCCGCGAGACGCAGGCCGAGGCCGAGGCCTACTATCATCGTTACGCCGTCGCCGAGGCCGACCACGCCGCGGTGGACTATCACATGGCGAGCAAGAAGGAATTCGCCGGCTCGCATGACCGAAGCGCCTTCGACCTGTATCGCCAGCGCTTCGCCGGCGGCGCAGGCAGCTTCCCGCTGGTCGGCACGCCAGAGCGCATCGTGGACGATCTGTTGCGCATCGCGGAGGCCGGCTATGGCGGCGCGGCGCTGACCTTCGTCAACTACACTGATGAGCTTCCCTTCTTCCGCGACCGTGTTCTGCCGCTGATGCGCCAGGCTGGGCTGCGGGCATGATGGACATTGTCGAGCGTCTCGCCGCGGAGCTGGGCGAAGGGCGCGTGCTGAAGGGTGCGGCGATCCCGGAGCGCCACCATGCCGATACGGCCGGCCTGCCGCCCACCGCGCCGCGCGCGGTGGTGCTGCCGCGCTCGACGGCGGAGGTTTCGGCGGCGCTGCGGCTTTGCCACGCCGCCGGCCAGCCCGTGGTGACGCAGGGCGGCCTGACCGGCCTCGCGGGCGGCGCGCATCCGCGTGAGGGCGAGGTGGTGATCTCGCTGGAGTGCATGCGCGGCGTCGAGGAGGTGGATACCGACTGCGCCACCCTCACCGCACTCGCCGGCACGCCGTTGCAGGTGGTGCAGGAGGCGGCGGAGGCCGCCGGACTGCTCTGCGGCATCGATCTCGGCGCGCGCGGCAGTTGCACGATCGGCGGCAACATCGCCACCAATGCCGGCGGCAACCAAGTGCTGCGCTATGGCATGGCGCGGCGCAACGTGCTGGGGCTGGAAGTCGTGCTGGCGGATGGCACCGTGGTGCGCTCGCTCAACAAGATGCTGAAGAACAACGCCGGCTATGACTGGACGCAGCTGTTCATCGGCTCGGAAGGCACGCTCGGCATCGTCACCCGCGTTGTGCTGGGCTTGCACCCGCGCCCCGAGGGCGTCGCCACCGCGCTCTGCGCGCTTGGCAGCGCGGCGGATGCGCTGGCGCTGTTGGCCGCGCTGGAGCGTCGCTTTGGCGGCGGGCTGCTGGTGTTCGAAGGCATGTGACGCGAGTTCATCGCCGTGGCGACCGAGCGCCTCGGCCAGGCCCGCCCCTTCGAGGCCGCGCATGAGCTGCTGGTGCTGGTCGAGGCCGCGGTTGGGGACGCTGCACGGCTGGAGGATGCGCTGGGCGACTTCGTCGAAGCTGGCCTGATCCGTGATGCCGTCGTGGCGCGCTCGGGGCGGGACCGTGCGCGGCTCTGGGCCTATCGCGAAACGCCCTACGAATACCGCACCGTCTTCGACCGCTATGTCGGCTTCGACGTCAGCGTGCCGCGCGCGCGAATCGGCGAGGCGGTCACGGCGTTGCGCGCCGCCGCCACCGCCCAATGGCCGGATGCGGCACAGGTGATTTTCGGCCATATCGCCGACAGCAACTTGCATGTCATGGTCATGCCACCCGGCGCTGATGCCGCGATGAAGGACATGATCGAGCGGGTGGTCTATGGCATCGTCGCGGGCTTCGGCGGCTCAGTCTCAGCCGAACACGGCATCGGGCGGACCAAGCGGCCGTACCTTGCGCTCAGTCGTTCGCCGGAGGAGCTGGCGCTGATGGGCATGATGAAGCGCGCGCTCGATCCGTCAGGGCTGCTGAATCCGGGCCGCGTGCTCTAGGCTGACGTGACTGATGTTCGAAACCAGACAGGGGGCAAAGACGATGACGCAGATGCTCGATCGCCGCAGTGTCCTGGCCGGGGGCGCGGCGGCCCTCATGGCGATGGGTGTAAGCCGGGAGGTGCTGGCGCAGGCCGCGGCGGCCGGGCAGCTCACGCTCTCCTTCCCTGCCGATGTGCCGACCTGGGACCCGAATGCGCGGTCGCTGGCCGCGGTGCAATCGCTCTACAAGATGGTGTTCGACCAGCCGCTGGACCAGGCGACGGACATGAAGGCGCAGGCCGCGCTGGTCACGGCGTGGCGTTATCTCGATGCCGGTGGCCTCTCGCTGGAGCTCACCTTCCGCGACGACGTGCTGTTCCATGACGGCTCTCGGATGACGGCCGAGGATTTCCGGTATTCCTTCTTCGAACGGCCGCGCGCACCGGTGCCGGATGGCGGCCGCCGCCTGGACACCGCCTTCCTCTGGCGCCGCATCCGCGACATCGAGGTCACGTCGCCGACGCGCGCGGTGGTACAGTTCTCCGAGCCCATGCCCTCGGCCATCGCGTGGCTGTACTTCCTGTGCAGTTACGTGGTGCCGAAGGCCTATCTGGAGCGCGTCGGGCTGGATGAATTCCAGCGCCGCCCGATCGGCACCGGGCCCTATCGCCTGACCGAATACCAGCAGGGCAGCCGCATCACGCTGGAAGCCTTCGACCGTTATTGGGGCGGCCGTCCGGCCATCCCGCGCATCACCGTGGACATCGTGCGCGATCCGACCGCGCGCGTGGCCTCGGTGGAAGCACGGCGCGCACATGTCGCGGTGGATGTGCCGATCCGCGAGGCGGTGCGCCTCGGCACCGTGCGCGGGCTGGCCGCGCGCATCGACCTGACCGCGGACATCATGCTGCTGCAGATCACCCGCAACGGCGGCTTCGAGCGCGACCAGGTGCGGCTCGCCGCGCACCACGCGATCAACAAGGACGCGATCAGCCGCGCCTTCTTCCAGGGCCACGCGCTGCCGATCTCGGTGCCCGCGGCGCGCGGCACACCGGGCTATCCCGAGAATTTCAGCTTCCCCTTCAGCGAGGAGCGCGCGGTGGCGCTGCTGCGTGAGGTCGGCCACGGGCCTGACCGCCCGGTGCGCATCAAGTTCTTCACCACCAATGGCGTCTTCCCGAACGATTTCGACATGGCGCGTGCCATCGGCCAGATGTGGCGGCGCGTCGGCATCGAGGCCGACATCGAATCCATTGAACTCTCGACCTACCAGGAGCGCCTGCGCGCCAATACGCTGCCAGAGGCGACGATGTTCAACTGGGGCAACGCCGCCGGCGACCCGGAGATGTATGGCGGCTACCTGCTTGATCCGCGCGCCATCTTCTCGGCCTTCAAGGCCGAGGAATACCGCGATCGTATCGCCGCGCTGCTGATCGAGCCGGACGAGGCCAAGCGGTTCGAGGGCTACCGCGCGCTGCATCGCGATGCGGTGGAGAAGGGCTACTCCATCCCACTGCTGCAGAGCGTGCGCACGGTGGTCCACCAGGCCAGCGTGAACTACGTGAAGTACGACAATGGCTGGGCTTTGCCGCAGGCGTGGTCCTTCCGCCCCGCCTGACGCGCCCCGCCCGATGGCTCTGATCGCCTTCCAGATCCTGCTGCGACGGCTGCTGCTGGCGGCGCCCATCGTGCTGTGCGTCTCGGCACTGGTCTTCGTCGTCCTGCGGCTACTGCCGGCGGATGCGGTGGCCATGTCGCTGCCGCCCGGCGCGACGGCGGCCGACTATGACCGGCTTAAGGCGGAGCTCGGGTTGGACCGCAGCATCTTCGCGCAATACATGATCTGGCTCGGGCGCTTCGCAGCCGGCGATCTCGGCGCCTCGATCCACTTCCGCCGGCCCGTTGCGGAGCTGGTCGGCACTGCACTGCCCAACACGCTGGAGCTGGTGGCGGTCGGGTTGGTGCTCGGCGTGGCGGCGGGCGTCGCGGGGGGGCTCGCGATGTTCGCCTGGCGTGGCCGTGCGGCGGAGCAGGTGGCGGACCTCGCGGCCACCGCGCTGATGTCCATCCCCGAATTCCTTTGGGCTTTGCTGCTGATCCTCGGCCTGGGCGTGGCGCTGCCGCTGCTGCCCTTCGTCGGGCGGCTCGCGCCGGAGTTCGCGCTGCCACCGCATATCACCGGCTTCCTGCTGCTGGACAGCCTGCTGGCCGGCCGCGCCGCGACCCTGGGCAGCGCGCTGCTGCATCTGGTGCTGCCGAGCCTCGCACTGGCGATCGCGCTGGCGCCGCTGATCATGCGGGTGCTGCGATCCTCCCTGCTGGAGGTGATCCTGGACGACTACGTTACCCAGGCGCGCCTGCGCGGTATCCCGGAGCGCACCATCCTGCTGCGCCACGCGCTGCGCAACGCCGCGCTGCCGACGGTCAGCCTGATCGGCGTGCAGGCCGGCTTCATGTTCGGCGGCACGGTGCTGGTGGAGGTGATCTTCGGCTATCCCGGCCTGGGCAATCTGATGGTGGATGCGGTGCGCAACCACGACCTGCCGGTGATCCAGGTGGTGGCGCTGGTCTATTGCCTGCTCGTGCTCGGCATCAACGCGGTGGTGGATGTGCTGTATCTGCTGATCAACCCGAAGCTGCGCGCCGCATGATCGCGCGGATGGCCGCCAGCCCGCGCGTGGTGTTGGGCGCCGCACTGGTGCTGGCGCTGGCCCTTGTCGCGCTGTTCGCGCCGGTCATCGCGCCGCATGATCCGGCGGAGCAGGATCTGATGTACACGCTGCTGCCGCCGGCCTGGGCTGCGGGCGGCGAGGCGCTTTATCCCTTCGGTACGGATTCGCTCGGCCGCTGCATGCTCTCGCGGCTGATCCACGGCACGCGCGTGGCGCTGTATGTCGCGGTGGTGGCGGCGTTCGGTGCGATGCTGCTCGGCACGACACTGGCGCTGATCGGCGGCTATTGCGGCGGGCGCGTGGATTGGCTGATCGGCCGCGCGGTGGATGTCTGGATGGCCTTCCCGCCGGTGGTGCTTGCGCTGATCCTGCTGGTCGGTCTCGGCACCGGCGTGAACATGGTGATCATCGCGATCATCGTCATCGACTGGACGCGCTTCTGCCGCGTCATCCGCAGCGAGGTGCTGGTGGTGATGAAGCGGGACTACATCCCGGCGGCGCGGCTGTCCGGCTTCAGCCATGTGCAGGTTGTGCTGCGGGAAGTGCTGCCCGCCGTCACGCCGCTGGTCGTCACGCTGCTGAGCCTGGAGATGGGCATCGCGGTGATCGTGGAGGCAACGATGTCCTTCGTTGGTCTCTCAGTCGAGGCCGATGTCGCCGCCTGGGGCGTGATGATCGCCGATGCGCGGCAGTTCATGAACCAGTCGCCCTGGGGCGTGGTGCTGCCGATGCTGGCGATCTTCCTCGCGGTCTTTGCCTTCAACCTGCTCGGCGACGGGCTGCGCCGCACGCTTGACCCGCGGCTGATGGTCGCGCGCGGGCCGGCGGCATGAGCGTGCTGGCGGCCCAGGGCCTGACCGTCACGCTCGGCCGCGGCGTCGAGGCGATCCCGGTGCTGCGGGACCTGTCCTTCCGCGTCGGCGCGGGGCGCGTGCTCGGTTTGGTGGGCGAATCGGGGGCGGGCAAATCCATGGTGGGCCGCGCCATCGCGGGCAACCTGCCCGGTACCTTCGCGGTCTCCGCCGGCACGCTGACCTTCGACGGGGAGGACCTGGTGCGCATTGCGCCCGCGCGCCGGCTGGCCCTGCTCGGCGACCGCATCTGCTTCATCCCGCAGGAACCGCAGACCGCGCTGAACCCGCTGATGACGGTGGCGGCGCAGTTCGGCGAGCATCTGGCGCGGCTCGGCGTGGCGAAGGCCGATCGGCCTGCACGCATACTGGCGGCGCTGGACTCCGTGCGGCTGCGCGATCCGGCCTCGCTGCTCGACCGCTATCCCTTCCAGCTTTCCGGCGGCATGTGCCAGCGCGTGCTGATCGCCATGGCCTTCGCCAGCCGTCCGGCGCTGATCATCGCCGACGAGCCGACCACGGCGCTCGACGTCTCGACACAGGCGCATGTCGTGCAGTTGATCCGTGCCCTCCAGGCGGACTACGGCACGGCGCTGCTGTTCATCACGCACGATCTGCGGCTGGCGGCGCGGGTCTGCGACGAGATGCTGGTGCTCTACGCCGGCGAGATGGCGGAACGCGGCCCGGCGCGCGCCGTGATGGGCGCGCCGCGCCACCCCTACACGCGCAGCCTCAAGGCATCGAACCCGACGCTTTCCGGCCCGCTGCGGCGGCTGGTCTCGCTGCCCGACCAGATGCCGGGCATCGGCAGCCTGCGCGCCTTGCCCGGCTGCCGCTTCGCACCGCGCTGCCCAGTGGCGGATGCGGCCTGTGGCGCGGCCGTGCCGGGGGTGATCGAGATCGGCGGCGGCCAGGCGGTACGCTGCGCGCCGGGCTGCCTGGCCGGTGCGATCGCCACGGATGCGGCGGGCCTTGCGATGCCGGCGGTGGTCGCCAGCGGCGCGGCGCCGATCCTGCTGCTTGAGGGCGTGTCGAAGCATTATCCTGGCCGGCGCGCGTGGCACGGCAGGCGCGCGCCGGGCGTGGATGCGGTGTGCGACGTGTCGCTCGATGTCGCGCCGGGCGAGTTCGTCGGCATCGTGGGCGAAAGCGGCAGCGGTAAATCCACCCTCGCGCGGCTGGTGATGGGGCTGGAGAGGCCCTCCGCCGGGCGGATCGTGGTGGACGGCACCGATGTGACGGCGGCCGACCGCGGTGCGCGAATCGTGCGGCTTGGTGCGTTGCAGATGGTGTTCCAGGACCCGCAATCGGCGCTGAACCCGCGCCGCTCCGTCGCGCGGCTGGTGACGCAGGCGCTGGAAGCGGCGGACCGCCCGCATGACGCCAGCGACCGCATTGCGCGCGCGCAAGAACTGCTGCGTGAGACGGGCCTGCCGCCCGATCTGCTACAGCGCTTTCCGTCGCAGCTTTCAGGCGGCCAGAAGCAGCGTGTCAACATTGCTCGCGCGCTCTGCGTCACGCCACGGCTGCTGGTCGCGGACGAGATCGTCTCGGGCCTCGATGTCTCGGTGCAAGCGCAGATCCTGAACCTTTTGCTGGATCTGCGGCAGGAGTTCGGTTTCGCGCTGCTGCTGATCTCCCACGATCTCGCGGTGGTGCGCTACCTGTGTTCGCGCGTGCTGGTGATGCACCACGGCGCGGTGGTGGAAAGCGGCGAGGTGGCGAAGGTCTTTGCCGATCCCCGCCACGCCTACACGCGCAGCCTGCTGGCCAGCATCCCGCCCGACGATGCGGCAGCCGCCTGGCCCGCCGCGGCGCCACGCGCGGCCGAGCCGGTCTGATGCCCGGCGCTTACGCCTCGCTCGCGCGCAGCTCGTCCGCGAGGCCCGCCCAGCGCCGCCCGGTCTCGCGGCCACCTTCCATGTAGGCTTCTGGCGCGAACAGGTAGGGCGGGCGCGGCGGGCCAGACTTCACCTTGCCCGATCCCTGCAGTCGCGCATGTGCGATGGGGATGTTGTAGTCCACGAAGTTCTCGAGCTTGCCGCCGGGGAACATCGGCGCCTGCGCCCAGGCCATGCGGGCGGAGATGTGCTCGGCGCGGTCCCAGTCGCGCCGTGCCACGGCCTGCGCCAGCATTGCCAGCGGGCGCGGATCGTCGGCGGCGTTGCCGCTCCAGCAGGCGGAGGATTCATCCGGGAAGCGCCGCGCGAAGGCGGCCCACTGCGAGTCCACCGGCAGCACGCGCATCCGGCCTTCCACCGCGCGCAGATCATCCGCCATGGAGGGCCCACCGATATGCTTCGTCGCGACAATCTGCGGGATACGGCTGAGCACGGCATAGGTGGCGGTGTCGATCTTCGCCTTGAAGGCGAACTGGTTATCGTAGACCATGATCGGCGTACGCGGCAGCGCCTCGGCCACGTCCTCATAGAAGCGGATGATCGCGGTGTGGTCGAGCGACATCCACATCGGCCGCCCAAGGAACAGCCCCGTCGCCCCCAGCCCGACCAACTCGCGCGCCCGCGAAATCGTGTCGCGCGTGTTCAGCGTGGTCACGCCGGCGAACAGCATCCCGCGCCCGCCGAGCGTCCGGGCGATGCAATCGGTGAAGGCGCGGTGTTCCCCCTCGGTTAACGAGGCGCCTTCGCCGAAGCTACCGGCGGTGATGAAGGTGTCGAGCCCGCCAGCGCGGAGCATCTCCACCATGCGCGCGGTCTCGTCGAGATCCACGGATTGCTCGCAGGACCAGTGATCGGCGCCCGCGACAGAGGGTGTGGGCAGGATGGCCAGCGCGCCACTGATGTCGGCGGCGGTGAGGTCCGGTGATGGTGCCATGTGTGCCGCCATGTGTGCCCCGTTGCTGCGTGATGCTGTGTCAAGCCAGACGCGCACCGCGCGGCTTACGCGGTGACAAGCCGGGCGCCTCTCGTTCAGGTGGTGCTCCGCGACTCAGCCGGCGATCAGCGCGAGCACACGCAGCGGGCTGCCCGAACCGTGCTCGATCTTCAACGGCGCCGCCACGATCAGCGAGCCGGTAGGCGGCAGCTGGTCCAGGTTGCACAGGCTGGCGAGGCCGAACTTGTTGGCACCGTGCATCAGGTGATGCGCGGGGAAGGCAGGCTCGAAGGCAAAGGCCTGGCCGGCATCCGTACCGACCGCCTCAACGCCCCAGCCATTCACCTCGCGCTGCTCGACCAGGAAGCGCACGGCATCGGCGTTGGGGCCAGGCACGTGCGGGCCGTCTTCCTTCAGGTTCAGGAAGGCCGCCGGGTCGGTGCGCTTCGACCAGTCGGTACGCATCAGCACCCAGGCGCCGGCCGGAATGCGGCCGTGCTTGGCTTCCCAGGCCAGGATGTGATCGGGTGTCAGTAGGAAGCGCTCATCCGCCGCAGCCTCGGCCGAGCAGTCGATCACGCAGGCAGCCGCGACGAAGCGTTGCACGTCCACCGTGTCGGTCGCGCCGTCGCCGTAATCCTTGCCGGTAACCCAATGAATCGGTGCGTCGAAATGTGTGCCGGTATGCTCGCCACACGTGATGTTGTTCCAATACCAACCCGGGCCGCGCTCGTCGTAGCGGGAGATTTCCTCGAGCGCGAAGGGTTTGGTCGGCGCCAGCGGCGGCGGCAGTTGGATCACCGGCGTGGAAGCGCGCAGTGTCTGCGTCAGGTCCACGATGCGGATGCTCCGGGAGGTCAGAGCCTCCGCGACACGCGCTAGCAGATTGCCCACCACTGCTCCACTCTCCCCCGTATCCGCCTAGGCCGCGCGCGGCTGCCCGCGCCGCCTCACAATTCAACACAATTTTTATGCTTCTGCATATATCGGTCGGGAGAGGTGGCCTGGGAAATTCGGACAGCCCGATAGGTAGATTTTCTGCCTGACGGCGGCAATGTTGCCGCGGATCAGGAGCGAACATGACGAAGCGGACGAGACGGACCCACAGCCCTGCTTTCAAGGCGAAGGTGGCACTGTCGGCGATCAAGGGCGAGAAG
>JBBSCP010000018.1:0-22865 GCA_038250135.1 Acetobacterales bacterium
CGAACACGGCGTGCGCAACGCCTTCCTGCCGCCGACGGCGCTGCGCATGATGCGCGGCGTGCCCAACCCCGCGCGATTCGGCCACCAACTGCGGAGCCTCGGCACGGGGGGCGAGACCTTGGGTGCGGAGATGCTCGATTGGGGAAGTGAGGTCTTCGGCCTCACCATGAACGAGTTCTACGGGCAGACGGAATGCAACCTCATCGTCTCGAACAGCGCGGGGATGTTCCCGGTAAAGCCTGGCAGCATGGGCCGCGCCGTGCCGGGGCATGAGGTCGCGATCCTCGGCGTCGATGGCACGTGCGTGCCGACGGGGCAGGAGGGCATCATCGCCGTGCGGGCGCCTGACCCTGTGATGTTCCTCGGCTATTGGAATCGCCCGGCCGAAACGCGGGAGAAGTTTCGCGGCGATTGGCTGCTCACCGGCGATCGCGCGACGATGGATGAGGACGGCCACATCTTCTTCCTCGGCCGCGACGATGATGTCATCACCTCCGCCGGCTATCGCATCGGTCCCGGTGAGGTGGAGGATTGCCTCGCGCGGCATCCTGGCGTGGCGATGGCCGCGGTGATCGGCGTGCCGGATGCGCTGCGCACGGAAATCGTCGTGGCGATTGTCGTGCCGAAGCCCGATGTGGCGGCAGATGCTGCGCTCGCCGCGTCGATCCAGGATTTCGTGCGCCATCGCCTCGCCGCGCATTGCTATCCGCGCCGAGTCGAATTCGCCTCCGCCCTGCCGCAGACGGCGACGGGGAAGATCATGCGGGGCGTGCTGCGCCAGCAATGGGCGGAAAGGGAATAGTCATGGCCGTGAACCAGATGCCGATGCTCGACCATGACCTCGGCGATGAGGTCGATCTGCTGCGCGACAGCGTGCGCGGCTTCTGTGATGCGCGCGTCGCACCCATCGCCGCCGAAATCGACAAGACCGACGAGTTTCCTCGCTACCTCTGGCCGGAGATGGGCGCGCTCGGCCTGCATGGCATCACAGTGGAGGAGGAGTATGGCGCCGCTGGCATGGGCTACCTCGCGCATTGCGTCGCGATGGAGGAAGTCAGCCGTGCCAGCGCCAGTGTCGGCCTCAGCTATGGCGCACATTCCAACCTGTGCATCAACCAGATCCGCCGCAACGGCACCGAGGACCAAAAGCGCCGCTACCTGCCCAGGCTGATCAGCGGCGAACACCTCGGCGCTCTCGCCATGAGCGAGCCCTCCGCCGGTTCCGACGTCGTCTCGATGAAATTGCGTGCCGAGAAGCGCGGCGATCGCTGGATATTGAACGGCACGAAGCTCTGGATTACCAACGCGCATTACGCCGAGACGCTGGTGGTCTACGCCAAGACCGATCCGGCGGCGGGTGCCAAGGGCATCACGGCGTTCCTGATCGAAAAGACCTTCAAGGGATTTCGCCCAGCGCAGAAGCTCGACAAGCTCGGCATGCGCGGCTCGCCTACCAGTGAGCTGGTGTTCGAGGATTGCGAGGTGCCGACGGAGAACGTGCTGGGCACGGTGGGCGGCGGCGTGCGCGTACTGATGTCGGGGCTCGACTACGAACGCGCCGTGCTGGCCGCCGGGCCCATCGGCATCCTGCAGGCCTGCCTCGACCTGGTGGTGCCCTACATCCACGACCGCAAGCAGTTCGGGCAGTCGATCGGCGAGTTCCAGTTCATCCAGGGCAAGGTGGCCGATATGTACACAGCACTCAATGCGTCGCGAGCCTATGTCTACGCCGTCGCTCGAGCCTGCGATCGCGGCCTCACCAGTCGCAAGGATGCTGCCGGCGCGATCCTGTTCGCGGCCGAGGCGGCGACCAAGGCCGCGCTCGACACCATCCAGATCCTTGGCGGCAATGGCTACATCAACGACTATCCCGCCGGCCGCCTGCTGCGCGACGCCAAGCTGTACGAGATCGGCGCCGGCACCAGCGAAATCCGCCGGCTGCTGATCGGGCGGGAGATTTTTCGCGAAACAGCCTGAGGTTGTTTTGCGCTGCACGCGACACCAGACTCAAGGACGATTGAGGATGGAGAGTCGAGCATGGCCGGTGTTCCCGATGTCAGCCCGCGCGCGGCCTATCAGGCGATCGCGGAGGACCCCGAGGCGGTGCTGGTCGATGTGCGCACCGACGCGGAATGGAATTTTGTCGGCCTGCCTGAACTGCAGGAGCTCGGCAAGCAGGTGGTGCTGATCCCCTGGCAGCTTTACCCGACCATGCAGGTGAATGGCGGCTTCGTGGAGCAGTTGCATCGCGCTGGCGTGAAGCCGATGTCGAAGCTCTACTTCATCTGCCGTTCTGGTGCGCGCAGCCTGGCGGCGGGGCAGGCGGCGCAGCAGGCGGGATTTCCGCACGCCTTCAACGTGGCCGATGGCTTTGAAGGCCCGGTGGATGTCGAGGGCCACCGCAGTGCCATTGCCGGCTGGAAAGCCGATGGCCTTCCCTGGCGGCAGCGCTGAGCCCTTTGCCCGCAGGCACCGGGCGCGACGGCTTTTTTTGATGCGTTGGCACCGCGTAGGCCATGGCGGCGGAGGTATGCCCAAACGCAAACCATCACTACTGCACTACCCGCTCACTCTGGATCAGTGTGAACGGATTTCGTGCTGTGAATTCAACCGCTTCTAGAGCACGATCGATCCGAGAGGATCGATCGTGCTCTGGCGCCGATCCGCGCGAGAGATGCATCGGAGGAGTGAGCCACTGACGGCCACGCATGAGGCAGCGGAGGTCCATTTCGGTGGTACGAAGGTTTGCAGCCGTAGAGCCTTCTCCACAAACACATCGGAGACAACCTTTCCGGATACCTCGGCAAGTTGATGGTTCTTCGTTCTTGCTTGACCCTTCGCTCCTCTGCCTCGACCCTGGCGCGATGACCGATTTCCGCGCCGCCACCCTCGCCGATCTGCCCGCCGCCGCCGCGCTTTCGGCGCGCATCGGCTGGAACCAGACGCCGGCGGATTGGCGGCTGTTCCTCGAGCATGGCGCGGTACGGGCGCTCGCGGATGATGATGCCAATTGCCTCGCCGCCACCGCCGCGGTGCTGCCCTATGGCCGCGACCTCGCCTGGATTTCGATGGTGCTCGTGCGCCCGGACCGGCGGCGCGAAGGGCTGGCCACCACGCTGATGCGCTGGGCAATCGAGCATCTGAACGGAATTGCCTGTATCGCGCTTGACGCCACGCCGGCGGGCCAGCCGGTCTATCGGCGGCTCGGCTTCGTCGATGTCTTCGGCTTCACGCGCTGGGCGTTGCCTGCCGGGTTGCGCTCGCTGCCCACCGCCACGCGACCGATCGCACCCGCGGATTGGCCGGCGCTGCTGGCGCTCGATGCCACGGCCTTCGGCGCCCCGCGTGGGGCGCTGCTGCGCCGTTTCGCCGCGCGCCAGCCCGCCGCCGCGCTGACCACGCCTGATCGCCGGGGCTTCGTGCTGGCGCGGGAGGGACGAGGGGCGCCGCAGATCGGCCCGGTGGTGGCGCCCGATGCGCAAACCGCGCTCGCTCTGGTGGCCGCGGCGCAGCAGGCGCTGGCCATGCCGGCGCTGATCGACCTGAACGATGCGGCGCGTGACCTCGCCACCCTGCTCGGCGCCACGGCGCAGCGCTCCTTCACTCGCATGACGCTTGGTGCGCCGCCGCCCGGCGACCCAAGCCAAAACTTCGTGCTCGCCGGGCCTGAGTTCGGTTGACGCGCCAGGCGAAGCCGCCCCATCCTGCAAGTAACCGACGGGTTACCCAAAGAACCGCGGGAGGAGAGACACCCATGACGATTTCACGCAGGACCATTCTGGCTGCCACGGGAGCCGGGCTCGCCTTGCCATCCCTCGGCCAGGCCCAGGTCGTCGGCCAGGCCCAGGCCGGCTGGCGGCCGGACCGCCCGGTGACGCTGATCGTCCCCTGGGCCGCCGGCGGCAGCACCGACCAGATGGCGCGCATCGTCGCGACCGAGCTGGAATCGGCCCTCGGCCAGCGCTTCGTCGTGGTGAACCAGCCCGGCGCCTCGGGCTCCATCGGCACGCGCAATGCGCTGGAGGCACCGAAGGACGGCATGACCTGGGCCGCCGGTGCAGCGGTCGATGTCGGCTGCTACAAGGTGCTCGGGCTGCTGGACACGATGCTGGCGGATTGGAACCTGTTCTTCGCCGTCGCCAACGTGAACATCCTGGTCGCCAACCCGCAGGCCGGCATCCGCGATTTCAACGGCGCGATGGAGGCTTTTCGGACGCGCGGCGCCAGCATGGCGGTGGCGACGGCGGGGGTGAGCTCGGCCGGCCACAACATGATGTCGGCCATCCGCGCCGCGACCAACATCACCTATCGCCACGCCACCTATGATGGCGGCAACCCGGCAATGATCGCGACCGTCAGCGGCGAGACGCCG
This sequence comes from Acetobacterales bacterium, assembly GCA_038250135.1. Lineage (GTDB taxonomy): Bacteria > Pseudomonadota > Alphaproteobacteria > Acetobacterales > Acetobacteraceae > Falsiroseomonas. The sequence continues at coordinate 4,373 of JBBSCP010000018.1, forward strand.
CTTGGCGCCGTGCTGCTGGTCGAGGCGGCCGAGATGATCCGCGCGCGCCGCCTGATTCCGCTCGCCGTCCAGGCCGAGACGAATGTGACCCTTCAAGGCGTGGGCGAGCTGCCCTCGATCCGTCAGTTCCTGCCAAATGTGCCCGCGCCGCTGAACTATTTCGGCATCTGGACGCCCAAGGGCGTGCCGCAGAACGTCGTCGATACGGTGGGTCAGGTCTGGCGCGAGAAAATCGCCAACAGCCAGCGCCTCAAGGATTACGCGGCGCAGCGCGCGGCGGTGTTCAGCCCGCTCCATGGCCAGCAGGCCTTCGACGAGGCGTGGAAGATGGTGCGCCAGACGGCGTGGCTGTACTTCGATGGCGGCACGGCGCGCGTCAGCCCCGATACGCTCGGCATCCAGCGCCTGTGAGCCCTGGCGGACGCAGTTCCGACTTGCGGCCCGAAGGGCCGAGGCCGCGAACGCGGCCCGCGGCTTATGCCGCGAAGCCAAGGCCGCGGAGCGGCTGCCCGACGTTTGAGGGCGCAGCATGACCCCAACGCCGGAGGAGGGAGCGGCCTCCCCCTTCGCCGGCGATCGGGCGCCCTTGCCGCCGCGGGCGGATCTCTACACGGCGGCGGTGCTGCTGGCCTTCGGGCTCGGCGTGTTGGGCCTGGCGCTCAACATGCCGACCTTCGCCGAGCAATCGCAGAGCGGGCTGACCGCCCCGGGCATCGTGCCCGGCTTCTACGGCATCGTCATAGCGGGCCTGTCCGTGCTGCTCGGCCTGCGCGCCATCCGCCGCGGCGCGCTGAGCGCTTCCGCGCAGCACGCACCGGCGCTGAGCCGGGCCGATGCGCGCCAGCTCGGCACGGCGGCGGCGCTTGGCATCCTCTACGCCGGCGTGATGGTCGGCACGCTACCGTTCTGGATGGCCGCAGCGTTGTTCGTCTTCGCCTTCACCACGGCCTTCGAGTGGGATCGTGGGCCGGCAGGGCGGCCGCGCCGGATCATCGAGGCGGCGCTGCTCGGCCTCGGCACCGGGCTTGCGGTGACGCTGGTGTTCGAGCGGCTGTTCCTGGTGCGCCTGCCTTGAACGATCCCTTCTCGATGCTCGCCGGTGGTTTCGCCCATGTGTTGCAGGGCGGTGCGATCTTCCACGCCTTCTGGGCGGTGCTGATCGGCATCGTCATCGGCGCGCTGCCAGGCCTGACCGCCACGATGGGCGTGGCGCTCATGACCACGCTGACCTTCACAATGGGTCCGCAGGTGGCGATGCTCGTGCTGATCTGCGTCTATGTCGGTGCGATCTATGGCGGCAGCCGGTCCGCAATTCTGCTGAATATTCCAGGAACTCCGGCCAGCGCGGCGAGCACGCTCGATGGCTTTCCGCTGGCGCGCAAAGGCCTCGCCGGCCGCGCGATGGGCATCTCCACGCTCGGCTCCTGGCTTGGCACGCTGTTCGGTACGCTGATCCTCGCGATGTTCGCGCCCAGCTTCGGTGAGTTCGCGCTGCAATTCGGCAGCTACGAGATGTTCTGGGTGGCGGTGTTCGGCATCGTCATCGCCGGCTCGCTCTCGGGCGGCGATGCGCTGAAGGGCTACATTGCGGGCTTCATCGGCCTGTTCATCGCGACCATCGGGCAGGAGACGAACCACGCCTATGCGCGCTTTGCCTTCGGCAATGGCGACCTCGCCGGCGGGCTCGGCCTGCTGCCGGTGCTGGTCGGCGTGTTCGGCGTGGCGGAGGTGTTGAACGCCATGCGCGGGCCGGTGGTGAAGGCAGTGTCCTCGAAGATCGACAGCGTCATCCCCCGCCTGCGCGACGTGACGCAGTATTGGCGCACCATCCTGCGCTCGGGCGCGATCGGCACCTTCATCGGCGCCATGCCGGGCCTGGGCGAGGACATTGCCGCCTGGAGCAGTTACGCCGCCGCCAAGCGCGCCAGCGCGGAGCGCGAGATGTTCGGCCGCGGTAGTGTCGAGGGGCTGATGGCCGCCGAGACGGGCGAGAGTGCCTGCGTGCCCGGCGCGATCATTCCGGTGCTGACGCTCGCCGTGCCGGGCAGCGCGCCTGCCGCGGTGCTGATGGCGGCGATGATGATCCACGGCGTGAATCCGGGGCCGATGCTGGCGATCACCACGCCGGAATTCATCTACCAGATTGTCGCCATGCTGGTGATCGCCGACATGGTGAAGCTGGTCTATGGCCTGCTGCTTGTGAAGCCGTTGCTGTGGGTGCTGCTGATCCCGCGCTCGCGCCTGATGCCCATCGTGTTCGTGCTGTGCACGGTCGGCGCCTTCGCCATCACCTCGCGCCTGTTCGACATCTGGGTGATGCTCGGCGCCGGGCTGCTCGGCTTCGTGCTGCGCGAGCTGCGCTTTCCGATGGCGCCGCTGGTGCTCGGCCTGGTGCTGGGCGACCTGCTGGACAAGAACCTGCTGCGCGGCCTGGTGCTGTCGGGCGGCGACCTCTCGCCCTTCTTCACGCGGCCGATCAGCGCGGTGCTGTGCGGGCTGACGGTGCTGGCGGCGATGTGGGCCGTGCCGGGGTTGTTCGCGCGCATCGCCGGGCTGTTCAGCAGGCGTTGGGCGGCGCCTCGGCCGTAGCGAAGCGCAGCAGGCAGGCGCCGAAACGATCGTTGAAGCGCACGCTGCCGCCGGCGACATGGCCGGTGAAACCCTCCGGCCGGTCCAGCAGAAGAAAGGCTGCGGCGCGCGGCGCGAAATCGCGCAGCACCGTGGCGCGGGTCTCGGGATCGGCATCGAAGGGATCGTCGCGGAAATTCGCCACGGCGACGCGCGCCGCCGGGGCCCCGCCGGCGGCGGCGGCCAGCAGGACTCGGCGCAGATCCTCGACCTGGCGCCGAAAAATCGGGCTGTCCTCCAGCCCATGCGCGGCCGGCGCCATGGCGATCACCACATCGGCGAGGCCCGGCTTCGCCAGCGCCTGCAACGCGTTCCACGCCCCGCGCGACTGGCCCGCGACGATGACACGCCGGTAGCCGCGCGCCCGAAGCGCCGCGAGATCGTCGCGCAGCCATGCGGCGGCACGGTTCAGCCCGTCCTCATCCGGGTGGCGGTCGAAGCGCCAGACATCGTAGCCGGCATTGTTGAAGTGCCGAGTCCAGGATTGCGGTTGCAGGCCTCGACTATCCACGCCTTCCGGCCCGCGGCCATGCGCCCAGACCACCACGCCGGCGGCCCGGGCAGCGCCCCACCAGACGAAACGGCCATCGGGCATGGTGTCATGATGCTCGCCGCCGATCCGCGTGCCGGGCGGCGGCGGCGGGGGCGTCCAGGGTGCGACGGGGGCGAGACCAGGGGCGAGCACGGCGAGGTCTCGCACCGCCACCTCGCAAGCCCGGCCGCGGCCGCGTCGGCGGCAGCTTTCCAGCGCCGCACGCTCCACCTCCTCCGCTGTGCCGCCGCCGGAGCGCCATCCGAAGGCGCCATCCGCCCCAAGTGCCAGCACGCGCGGGGTGTTCATCCGCAGGAAGCGCTCGACATTGCCGCGATCCTCCGGCCGCAGCCCGGGATATCCGGGCAGGGCCAGCAGCGGCGTGGCCTCGGCCGCCACCGGCGCGGGCGGCAGCATCCAGGGCAGGGCGAGCAGGAGCAGGCGGAGTGGGCGGAGCAGACGCATGGGCCAAGTTTTCGCCGCCGGCCAGGGTCTCTGCAAGCCCCTCGCGCTGGCTTGCCCGCCCGGCCCCGCGGAGGCATGTTCCGGCCGCTTTCCCCAGGGGACCCAATGATGCGCGTCAAGGATGTGAAGAAGGTCGTGCTCGCCTATTCCGGCGGGCTCGATACCAGCGTGATCCTGAAGTGGTTGCAGACCACCTATCAGTGCGAGGTGGTGACCTTCACCGCCGATCTCGGCCAGGGCGAGGAACTCGGCCCGGCGCGCGACAAGGCGCTGCTGCTCGGCATCAAGCCCGAGAACATCTTCATCGACGATCTGCGCGAGACCTTCGTGAAGGACTTCGTCTTCCCGATGTTCCGCGCCAATGCGCTGTATGAGGGGATGTACCTGCTCGGCACCTCGATCGCGCGGCCGCTGATCGCCCAGCGCCAGATCGAGATCGCCGAGGCGGTGGGCGCGGACGCCGTGTCACATGGCGCAACCGGCAAGGGCAACGACCAGGTGCGCTTCGAGCTCAGTTATTACGCGCTGAAGCCCGACATCAAGATCATCGCCCCCTGGCGCGAATGGGAGCTGACCAGCCGCACCGCGCTGATCGCCTTCGCCGAACAGCACCAGATTCCCATCGCCAAGGACAAGCGCGGCGAATCGCCCTTCAGCGTCGATGCCAACCTTCTGCACAGCAGCAGCGAGGGCAAGATTCTCGAAGAACCCTGGGACGCGCCGGACGAGATGGTGTGGCAGCGCACCCTCAGCCCCGAGAACGCACCTGATCGCGTCACCGAGATCACCATCGAGTTCGAACGCGGCGACGCGGTGGGCATCAATGGCGAGCGGCTCTCGCCCGCCACGCTGCTGACGCGCCTGAACGCGTTGGGCCGCGAAAACGGCATCGGCCGGCTCGACCTGGTCGAGAACCGCTTCGTCGGCATGAAGTCGCGCGGCTGCTACGAGACGCCCGGTGGGACCATCCTGCACGTGGCGCACCGCGCGATGGAGAGCATCACGCTCGATCGCGAGGCGTGCCACCTCAAGGATTCGCTGATGCCGCGCTATGCCGAGATCATCTACAACGGTTTCTGGTTCGCGCCCGAGCGCCGGATGCTGCAGGCGCTGATCGACGAAAGCCAGGCGAGCGTGACCGGCACGGTCCGCCTCAAGCTTTACAAGGGCAACACGATCGTCAACGGGCGGCGCTCCGAAAATAGCCTGTACTCGATGAAGCATGTCACCTTCGAGGACGACCAGGGCGCCTACGACCAGTTCGACGCGCAGGGCTTCATCAAACTGAACGCGCTGCGGCTGCGCTTGGGCGCGATGGCGGGGCGGCGGGGCGGGGCGCTGTGAGAGGGGCGTTGCCCTCTCCAGTGCCTCAGCACCCCGCCAACAACCCTACCGCATCCACCACCGCGCATCCCTCCAGCTGCGCCGCGTCCAGCCCCTGGAAGGCGCGATGCGCGACCAGGATCGCCACCACGCGCGCCTCCGCCAATGCCGTCTCCAGCGTCACCAGCGTGACATTGGGCAGCGCGGCCAGGGCGGGCGGCAGTGCCGCGATCATCGGCTCCACCACCAGCACGCGCAGCCCGGCGCGTGCGAGGGCGGTCACCACCTCCGCGGCCGGGCTGCCGCGCAGATCGTCCACATCGGGTTTGTAGCTCAGCCCGAGGCAGGCGAGCGTACCCTCATCCAGCGTGCGCGCCGCGGCCTGGATGCGTGACGCGACCAGGCGCGGGCGGGCGTCGTTCACCTCCCGCGCCAGTCGGATGAGGCGCGCTTCCTCCGGCGCGCCTTCCACGAGAAACCACGGATCGACCGCGATGCAATGCCCGCCGACGCCAGGGCCGGGGCGCAGCACGTTGACGCGCGGGTGGCGATTGGCGAGGGCGATGGCGCGCCAGGGGTCGATGCCGTGCCGGTCGCAGATTGCCGCGGCCTCGTTCGCGAAGGCGATGTTGACGTCGCGGAAGGCGTTCTCGAGCAGTTTCACCGCCTCGGCCGTGCGCGCATCGGTCAGCAGCGCGGCGCCGGTGGAGAAGCTGGCGTAGAGGCTCGCCGCGCGCTGCGCGCATTCGGGCGTCAGGCCGCCGATCACGCGGTCATTCGCCACGATCTCGGCGAGCATGCGGCCGGGCAGCACGCGCTCGGGACAATGGGCGAAATGCAGGCAGTCCGGTGCCGTGCCGGGCTGGGCAAGGTCGGGGCGCGCGCGCGCGATGTCGGCGGCCAGGCGCTCGGTGGTGCCGATGGGCACGGTGGATTCGAGGATGATGGTGTCGCCCGGCCGCAACAGCGGCGCGATGGCGGCGGTTGCGGCATCGACATGCGCGAGTTCCGCGCCCTGCGACTCGTTGAGCGGCGTGGGCACGGCGATGATGTGGAATTCGGCTTCGGCGGGCGTCGCCTGCACCGCCAGAGCGCCGGTGGCAAGCGAGGCGGCCAGCAGCATGTCGAGGTCGGGCTCGCGGAAATGCGCCGCGCCGGCGGCGAGCATCGCCAAAACGCGCGGGTCGGTGTCGCAGCCGGTCACCTGATGCCCGCGGCTGGCCAGCGTGACGGCCGTCGGCAGGCCGACATAGCCGAGGCCGATGACCGAGACTTTGCTCATTGTGTGGACCATTCCTTTGGGCCGCCTGCCCTACCTGTCGCTGCTTGACGCCGTGCGGCAATGCCACCAGCCTGATATGCAATCGATTGGGGAGATAACAGGTTGGACCAGGCCTTGGAGAGCACCATTATCGGCACGGAGCATTGGACCCAGAAGGGCGATGTGCGTCTGTTCCTGTGGCGGAAGGGCGCCGGCGGCCAGCGCGGCACCATCCTGTTCGTGCATGGCTCCTCCATGGCCTCCCAGCCGACCTTCGATTTGCAGGTGCCAGGCATCCACGATGCCTCCGCCATGGATGTCTTCGCTCGCCAGGGCTACGAGTGCTGGTGCGTGGACATGGAGGGTTATGGCCGCTCCTCCAAGCATCGCGACATCACCTGCGATATCGCAAACGGCGCAGATGACCTGGAGGCGGCAAGCAGCCACATCCTGTCGCACAATGGCGGCCGCAAGCTGCTGGTCTATGGCATTTCCTCCGGCGCGTTGCGCGCGGCGCTGTTCGCCGCGCGGCATCCGGAACGAGTGGCACGGCTCGTGCTCGACGCCTTCGTCTGGACGGGCGAGGGCAGCCCGACATTGGCCGAGCGCAAAAAGAAGCTGCCGGGCTACATCGCGGGCGGGCTGCGCCGGCCGATCGATCGCGCCTTCGTGCGCTCGATCTTCACGCGCGACCATCCCGGCACGGGCGATGAGCGCCTCGTCGAAGCCTTCGCCGATGCCATTCTTGCGCTGGACGACAGCGTGCCGATCGGTACCTACATCGATATGTGCAACCACCTGCCCGTGCTGCAACCGGAACAGATAAGCTGCCCGACGCTGATCCTGCGCGGCGAGTATGACGGCATCGCGAGCCTCGGGGATCTGCTGGCCTTCTTCGCGAAGCTGCCGCACCCCGACAGGCAGTTCGCCGTGATGCAGGGCATCTCGCATGCTTCCCTGCAGCAGAAGAACCGGCAGATCATGCTGCATCTGCTGGCCAACTTCTTTGCGCAGCCTGCGCCCATCTACCTCGGCAGCGCGCCGCAAGCCTGACACACACGAACGAACAGGGAGGACCGAACCATGCACCACCCCATGATGACGCGCCGCATGGCGCTTGCCGGGATGGCCGGCGCCACGCTCGCGCCGCGGATGGCCGAAGCGCAGGCGGCCTTCCCCGCGCGCAACTTCCGCGTGGTGATTCCCACTGGTCAGGGCGGCGGTGCGGATCGTCTCGCGCGCAGCTTCGACGATGGCTGGTCTAAGCTGCTTGGCGGACGTCAATTCGAGTACGAATTCTTCGCCGGCGCGGCGGGCCAGGTGGGCTACGAGCTCTACACCAGCCGGCGCGATCCGGACGGCTACAACCTGCTCTTCGGCAACATGGGGCCGGAGATGATCATGTATGCGCTGCAGCGCCCGCGCTTCAAGTTTCCCGAGGACATCTCGTATTTCTGCCGAATCGACATCGATGATTCAGCGATCTTCGTGAAGGAGGGTTCGCCCTTCCGCCGGGTCGAGGACATCGTGGCGGAAGCGAAGCGCCGCCCGGTGAACGTCGCCGTCAGCCGAATCCCGCACCCGGCCTCGATCGGCATGCTGGCGCTGGGCGAGGCGCAGGGCGCGCGCTTCAACCTGATCCCCTATGGCGGTGGCAGCCCGACCATGGTCGCGGTAATGAGCGGCGAGGCCGAGGTCGGCGCGCTGCCGGTCTCGGGCCTGACAGCGCAGGCCGGGCGGCTCAAGGTCCTCGCGGTCTTTGCGAAGGAGAATGTCGTGGCGCGGCTCACGGAAAATGCGCCGACCGTCAACCAGGTCTTCGGCACCTCCATCCCGGATCTTTATTCCTCGCGCTCCTGGGCGATTCACACTCGGGCGATCGATCGCTACCCAGATCGCTTCCGCCTGCTGGAGGAAACCGCCGCGCGGGTCTTCAACGACCAGGATTTCCGCGCGGCCCTGGCCCGCGCCGGCCAGCCTGACGAGACGGTGCGCTTTGGCAATCGCGCGCTCTGCACCGAATACGCGTTGGGCATGATCGACCTCGCCAACCGCTATCGCCAGCAGCTTTCCGCGCAACGTTGATGCCAGGGGAGCACTTGCAGCAGCAGGGCAGCGCCCCGAAGCCGGTCGGGCAGGAACTCATCATCCCGGCACTCGCCGTGGGCTTCACCGTCTATTATTTCTGGACGGTGGAGGAACTGGCGTGGGAGGCCAAGGCGAACGGCGTCGTCATCGGCTTCCTCCTTCTGGTGCTGGTGGCGCTGCTGGTGCTGCGTATCGGCGTGCAGGTGGCGCGCGGCCAGGCAAGCCTTCGTGCGACACTCGGCGGTGATGCGAAGACCGACCGTGTGCGGCTCGCGCTGCTTGGCCTGTGCGTCGCCTTTCTGTTCGCGCTGCCCTTGCTCGGCACCACCATCGCGCTGACCCTGATGCTGTTCGCCTGCATGTGGGTGCTGGGCGCGCGGCACTGGCCGACGCTGATCGGCGTGTCGGTGATCACGCCGCTGCTCGTCTGGGCATCGCTTGTCGTGGGCCTCGGGACACGCTTTCCGGCCGGCTATTTCGAGCATGCGATGGCCGCGCTGCTCGGCCTTGGTGGCGCTGACTGATGGAACTCGACCTCGGTACCATCGTCGAACTGTTCGGCCGTTCCTTCGGCCTGTGGTGGGCGATCATCCCGGGCATCGCACTCGGACTCGTGGTCGGCGTGCTGCCAGGTTTCTCGCCGCAGAACACGCTGATCATCCTGTTGCCGGTGACCCTGGCGGTCGATATCGAACCGGCACTCGCCTTCATGATATCGCTGTATTGCGCGAACCATCTGTCGGGCGGCATTCCGGCGATTCTCGTGAACATCCCGGGCAGCGGTGGTGCTGCGGCGACCTGCATCGACGGCTACCAGATGACCAAGAACGGCCAGGCGCAACAGGCGCTGGTGCTGTCCTTCGTGGCCTCCGTCGCCGGCGGGCTGATCACCTCCGTCGCGGTGCTGGCGGTGCTGCCCTACCTCGCGCAAGTCGGGCTGTTGCTGCGCTCGGTCGAGATGGTGGTGATCATCCTGTTCGGCCTGACGCTGATCGCCGTACTGGCGGCGAAGGACATGCTGAAGGGGCTGATCGGCGGCATGTTCGGCCTGATGCTCGGCGCGATCGGCACCGACCAGGTCTATTCCACGCCGCGCGCCACCTTCGGGCTGCTTGAGCTCTATGATGGCTTGCCGCTGGTGCCGGTGCTGATCGGGTTGTTCGCCGTCAGCGAATGCCTCGTCATGCTCGATGAGAAATTCGGCAGCACGAAGCCCACCGTCGTGCAGCGCCCGCAATGGGCGGATACGCTCGATGGTCTGCGCATGTGCGTGAAGTACTGGTGGCAGATCGTCTGGACGGCCTTCCTCGGCCTCGTCGTCGGCGTCATTCCCGGGGCCGGCGCCTATATCGCAAGCTTCGTCGCCTACCAGCAGTCGCGCCTGTTCTCGAAGACGCCGGAGCTCTACGGCACCGGCTTCCCGCCCGGCGTTATTGCGCCGGAGAGTGCCAACAACGGCGTCACCTCCGGCACGCTGGTGCCGACCATGGCGATCGGCGTGCCGGGCGGCTCGACAGCCGCGGTGATGATGATCGTGCTGCAATACCAGGGCATCGTGGTGGGGCCGCGACTGTTCCAGGAACAGCCGCAGATTGCCTATGGCGTCTTCGTGATGATGACTGTCGCCTACCTGATGATGATCCCGCTGATCGTGCCGATGGCGCGCTATGCGTCGAAGGTCGTCAGCGTGCCGGTGCACATCATCGTGCCGCTGATCCTTGGGCTGACGGTGGTGGGCGCCTTCGCCGACCGCGAATACATCTTCGACATGGCGCTCGCGATCGGCTTCGGCGTGATCGGCTACATCGCGGTAAAGACCAACTACCACGTCACCTCGATCCTGATCGGCGTGCTGCTCGGGCCGATCTTCGAGCGCTACCTGCTGCGTTCGCTGCGCATCGGGCAGGGCGACATCATGGTGCTGTTCTCCTCGCCCATCGCCAATGCGCTTTGGGTGCTGCTGGTGATTTCCGTCGTCGTGCCGATCTGGCGTGAGCGCGTGCTGGCGCGCCGCGCGGCCCTTTGAACAAGGACAGTGGAATTGAGTCACGGCAGCGTCTCCGCCCAAGGCATGAAGCGCCTCGCCTGGCTCGACATGCCGGGAGGTGGGCAGGTCACCGTGCAGGGGAACCACGCCTATATCGGCCACATGAAGCCGCCGCACGGCACCTCGATCGTGGACATCTCGGACCCGCGCAATCCGCGCGTGGTCGCGACACTCGATCCGCCATCGATCGGCTCGCACACCCACAAGGTGCGCGTGGCCGGCGACCTCATGATCACCAATGTCGAGCAGGATGATCGCCACCCGCTGCGTCGCGCCAAGCGCATCCCGGCCATCGAGGCCGCGCATCTCGCGCAGCATGGCCGCCCGATCACCGATCAGGAACTTGCGGCCGCCATCAAGGTGAAAGTGGATTTCCTGCCGCGCGCGCGCGCCTCCCTCACCGCGCCGCCCTATGCCGAAGGCGGCTTCCGCACCTGGGATATTTCGGACCGCACGCGCCCGCGCCTGCTCAAGCACCACCTCACCGGCGGAATCGGCGTGCACCGTTTCGACATGGATGCGAACTACGCCTACATCTCGACCGAGATGGAGGGTTATGTCGGCAATATCCTGGTGATCTACGACCTCGCCGATCCCGCCAACCCACGTGAGGTCTCGCGCTGGCACATGCCCGGCCAGCATGTCGCGGCTGGCGAGGTGCCGGACTGGGAAGGCCAGCACCACCGGCTGCATCATACGTTGCGCGAAGGCAACATGCTCTGGGCGGCCGCATGGTACGCCGGCATCCGCGCCATCGACGTGACCGACATCACCAAGCCCCGCACCGTCGGCGAGTTCCGCTACCACCCGCCCTTCCCGGAGCCGACGCACACCATCATGCGCGTGCCCTTCCCCGTCGCGGGGCGGCAGATCGCGGTTGGCGTCGATGAGGAGCATGAGCACCAGCCGGGCCAGCTGCATGGCGGGCTGTGGGTCTTCGACGTTGCGGACCCTGCGCAGATCAAGCCCTTGTCGATGTGGCACCTGACCGAGACAGGCAACCCCTACATCCACACCGGCGATCGTTTCGGGGCGCACCAGTTCCAGGAGCGCATGCACGACACCTGCCTCTACACCGCCTGGTTCGCCGGCGGCGTGCGTGTGGTGGACATCGCGGACCCGACCGCGCCGCGCGAAGTCGCGCATTGGTTGGCTGAACCACCGCCGGGCCAGACCAGTCCGCAATGCAACGATGTCGATACGGACGGCAAGGGCCTCGTCTACGTGCTTGACCGCAATCGCGGCTTCGAAGTTCTGGAACGCACGGCGTGATGCTGTTCTTTTGCGGCGCGGTGAAGGCCGCTCTGGAACATGAGGTCTGGCCGGGCGAGATCGCCTGGGGCACGGTCGGCGCGCTGCGGGATCGCGTGCTGGCGGGCGAGCGACCGGGCGTGATCATCTTGAGCGACGCGGCGCTCGACCAGCTTGCCGCGCATGGTTTGCTGGTGGCGGGCACGCGCCTGAGCATGGGCGAAACCGCCACGGCCCTCGCCATGCGCGACGGTGCGAAGCGGCGACCCCTCGGCACTTCCGAGGAGCTGCGCGCGACGTTGCTCGCCTGTGAGAGCATCGGCTGGGCGGATGGCAGCAGCGGTGCGACGGCGGGCAAGCATTTCGAAGCGGTGGTCGCGCAGCTCGGCATCACTGCCGAACTCCTCGCCAAGGCCACGCTCGTGCGCTTTGGCGTCGAGGCGGTGGCGGCGTGCAGCCGGGGCGAGGTCGAGCTTGCCGTCAGCCAATCGACCGAGATCGTGGGCCGCCCGGGCGTGGCGCTGCTCGGCCCTTTTCCGGCGCCTTTCGCGCTGTCCACCGGCTATGCCGCGGCCATCGTCGAGGACAGCGCGATGGCGCGGCAGGTGATGGCGCGCCTCGCCACGCCGGCCACGCGCGCCGCCCTCGACGCCATCGGCTTCACCCTTCCCTGACCATGGAGCCGCTCATGACACCCCCACTTCTGACGCAGCGTCGCCTTGGCACCAACGGCCCGCTGGTGCCGGCCATTGGGCTTGGCTGCATGTCGCTCTCGGGCGTCTATGGCGATGCGGATGACGCGGCCTCCGTGGCCCTCATCCACCACGCCATCGCCATCGGCGCCAACCATCTCGACAGCGCCGACATGTATGGCTGGGGGCACAATGAGACGGTCATCGGCACGGCGCTGAAGGGAAGGCGAGGCGAGGTATTCCTCGCCAGCAAGTTCGGCCAGATCAAGCGGGAGGGTGGCGGCAATGGCGTGGATGGTTCCGCCGCCTATGTGCAGCAGGCCTGCGAATCCAGCCTGAAGCGCCTCGGCACCGATGTCATCGACCTTTACTACCAGCACCGCGTCGATCCGGCTGTGCCGGTGGAGGAGACGGTCGGCGCGATGGCGCGGCTGGTGGAGCAGGGGAAGGTGCGTTTCCTTGGCCTGTCGGAGGCCAATCCCGAGCGCATCCGCCGCGCCCATGCGGTGCATCCCATCGCCGCGGTGCAGACCGAATATTCGCTGCTATACCGGACCGAAGCGGCGGAGACGCGTGCCGTGACCAGGGCGCTCGGCATCGCCTTCGTCGCCTATGCGCCGCTCGGGCGCGGGTTCCTCACCGGCGCGATCACGGACTTGGCCGCGGTCGGTGGGCGGCGCGCGCAGCATCCACGCTTCCTGCCGGAGAATTTCGACCACAACCGCGCGCTGGTGCAGCGCATCGAGGCGATGGCGGCGGCAAAGGGCTGCACGCCGGCGCAACTCGCCCTCGCCTGGCTGCTCGCACAGGGTGATGATGTGGTGGCAATTCCCGGCACGCGAAATCCGTCGCGGCTCGACGAGAATGTCGGCGCGCTGAAGGTCGCGCTGCGTACCGAGGAGATCGCCAGCATCGACGCTGCCGTGCCGCCTGGCGCCGCCGCCGGCACGCGTTACCCGGCGGGCGGCATGAAGGGCGTCTATATCTGATCCCTCAGACGCCAGGCGCGGCCCTCCGGCCGTTTGGCTTCGCGGCCCTCCGGCCGCTTGGCTTCGCGGCATTGGCGGCGGCGGCCGTTCGGCCGCTCCGCCCTGCGGTCCGGACTATTGACGGCGTCCGCGCCTGCCGGCACCTGCGGGCCATGCCGAAGCTCCAAGCCGCCCAGATTGCCGTGACAGCCTTCCAGCAGAATTGCGCCCTGATCTGGGACGCCGAGAGTGGGCGCGGCAGCGTGATCGACCCCGGTGGGGACGTGCCGCGCATCCTGGCCGCGATTGAGCGCGCGGGCTGCACCATCGACAACATCCTGCTGACGCATGGCCATCTCGACCATGCCGGCGGCGCGGCGGCGCTCAAGGCGGCGCTCGAGGCCGCGCAGGGCTCGCCCGTGCCGTTGCAGGGGCCGCACCGGGATGACCAGCCCCTGCTCGACGCCATCCCAGACCAGGCGGCGCAATACGGCATCCCGGGCCTGGCCAGCGTCACGCCCGGCCGGTGGCTTACCGAAGGCGAGGTCGTACAGATCGCCGGCCAGGACTTCGGTGTGCTGCACTGCCCGGGCCATGCGCCGGGGCATGTGGTGTTCACCTCATCGGCGCTGGGTTTCGCGGTGGTGGGCGACGTACTGTTCCGCGGCTCCATCGGCCGTACCGATTTCGCCTATGGGGACCATGCGGCGCTGATCGACAGCATCACGCGCAAATTGCTGCCGCTTGGTGACGAGATGCGCTTTCTGTGTGGCCACGGCCCCGGCTCGACCTTCGGCGAGGAACGACGGACGAACCCCTTCCTGCCGAGGTAGTGTCTACCGGCTTTCCACTGGCCGCCGCAGCAGCACGGTGATGGGCGCGATGACGAAGTTGCGCTCCTGCAGCGTCTGCGCCCAGGCCTCGATCGCCGCCACCACCGAGGGCACTGGATCGCCCGCGAGGCCGAGCGCCGAGCCGTTCTGCGTCGCCAGCACTTCGAGCTCCGAGAGCCGCCGCATCACCTCGGTGCGGGTGGGGGAGGGCTCGTCCAGCACCACATCGACGGCGCGGCCGAAGGCGCGAGCAGGCTGCGGGCCGCCGGGGCGCGGCTCGACATACAGCAGCCCGCGCTGGGTCAGCGTGATCTGCAGGGTCGCGAGCAGATCGGCGCTTTGGGCGAAGCGTTCGCCACGCATCGACCCCTCGGCGCCGATCGCGCCGACCTGGCCCTGGATGCGCGACAGCGCCCAATCCAGCCGTTCCAGATTCTCGCCGATCGGCAGACCGGTCAGCAGCGCGCGGTCGCCCGGATCGGCGCGGGCGCCAAAGCCGGCAGGTTCCAGCGGCAGGGCACTCAGCAGTTCCATGCCCCGCGCGCGGGCGCGCTCCAGCAGCGGTTCGGGGCGCGTGGCGTAGGGGCTGAAGGCGAGGGTGATGGCGCCGGGCAGGCGGCGGATGGCTTCCTCGGAATGCTGCGCGTTAAGGCCCATGCCGCCCAGGATCAGGCCGATGCGCGGGCGCCGGTCTTCGCGGTCGAAGGTGCGGGCGTAGGTGCGGATGCTGGTGCGCCCCTCCGGGCCAAGCTGCGGCACCATTCCCTGGCGCGTGCGTTCCAGTAGCAGCGGGTCCGGGGCCGCGATGGTCGGCTCTGCCATCGCCTGCCGCGCCGCGACAGGGGCGAGCGGCGGGGGCGCAGGCGCAGGTGGCGGCGCAGGTGGCGGGGCAGGCGGCGGGAGCGCTGCAACGACGGGCAAGGCTGCCGGCTGAGGTGCTGCCATCGCAGGTACGACGGCCGGTGCGGCGGGCGGCGCCACCACCAACGCAGGGGGCGGCGGGGGCGGGGCCTCGGCCGGCGCGGCGACGGAGGGAGGCATTCGTTCCGGCGGGCCGAGCCATTCCAGCGTGCCGACGCCCACGCCGAGCACCACCACCAGCCCCAGCCAGAACAAGCCGAGGGCCTTGCGCGTCAGGAAGCGCATGAGGTCGCCCGACTGAGGTTCAGCGCTGAGCCCGGCGCTGTGCCGGGGGGAGCGCGGCGATGGCGCGCAGCAGTTGTACCGCCTGTTGCAACTGGTGGTCGGTCTCGGGCTTGGTGGGGTCGAAGGCGGGGGCGCCCTCGGCCGGCATGCGGACGACGCGGTCGAGGATGCTGGCCGGCAGGTTCAGCGGCGGCAGCGGTGGTGGTGCCGGGGTCGGCGTGGCGGCGGTTCCGCTGCGCTCGCCGTCATTGCGCAGCGCGCGGCGCAGATCGGCCTCGCGGTCGCGCACCGGGGCGTTGGGGTCGGGGCGCGCGGCCAGGACCTCGATGTCGGGCTCGATGCCGGTCGCCTGGATGGAGCGGCCCGAGGGCGTGTAGTAGCGCGCCGTGGTCAGGCGGATGGCGCCATTGCCGGGGATCGGCATGACGGTCTGCACGCTGCCCTTGCCGAAGGATTTCACGCCCATCACCACGGCGCGGCGATGGTCCTGCAAAGCGCCGGCGACGATCTCGCTGGCGCTGGCCGAGCCGGCATTGATCAGCACCACGATCGGCAGGCCCTGCGCGATGTCGCCCGCGCGGGCGTTCCAGCGCTGCGCATCCTCGGCGCGTCGGGCGCGGGTGGAGACAATCTCGCCTTGTTCGAGAAAATCGTCAGACACCTGGATCGCCTGATCGAGCAGCCCGCCGGGATTATTGCGCAGGTCGAGCACCACGCCCTTGAGGTTGCCGCCCGCCTGGTTGCGCATGGCGGTGATGGCGCGGCGCAGCGCGCCCTCGGTCTGTTCGTTGAAGGCGGAGAGGCGGACATAGGCGATGTCGTTGCCATCGAGCCGGAAGCGGGCCACCTGCGGGCGGATCACGTCGCGCGTCAGGCTGAGCTCGACCGGGTTGCGCTCGCCCTCGCGGCGGATGGTCAGGCGAATGGTACTGCCGCGCTCGCCGCGCATCTGCTCCACCGCTTCCTGCAGCGTCAGGCCCTGGGTGGATTGGGCGTTGATATGGGTGATGAGGTCGCCCGGCCGGACACCGGCGCGCGCGGCCGGCGTCTCGTCGATCGGCGAGATCACCTTCACATAGCCGTTTTCCTGCGTCACCTCGATGCCGAGGCCGCCGAACTCCCCGCGCGTCTGCACCTGCATGTCGCGAAAGCTGCGCGGGTTCATGTAGGAGCTGTGCGGGTCGAGCCCCTGGAGCATGCCGTTGATGGCGTTCTCCACCACGTCTCGGTCCAAGACGGGTTCGACATATTCGGCGCGGATGCGTTCGAAGACGTCGCCGAACAGGTTGAGCAGGCGGTAGGTCTCGGCGCGCCCGCCTTCCTGCGCCCAGGCGCTGATGGTCGGCACGGCGATGATGGGGCCAATCACCGCGCCGGCCAGGAAGGCCGCGCCAATGGCGCCATAGGTGCCGAGACGACGGCGGCGGGACGGCGTCGCCACCGCCTTCACCTGAATATGCAAGGGTTTTGTGCCGACTGCCGGCATCCGTCCGCTGCGCTCGCCATGATCCGCCATGTCTTCACCCGATCCTTGCGCGACGCCCGCCGGGCCGCCGATCTGACCATCATGCCTGCGACCCAGGGGCCGAGGATATCCAAAACACCGTAAACCCCAGGTCTACGACTTTGCTACAGCCTAAGATCGCGCCGCGAACCAGGGGCGGGGATCCACCGGCTGGCCGTTACGTCGCAACTCTACATAAAGCGCACCGCCGCCTGCGCCAGCCCCGCCGAGCAGGCCAACCGGCTCCCCCGCCAATAGTCGCTGCCCAGCCGAAGCGTCGAGCCGTTCCAGCCCGCCCAATACGAAATGGTATCCCCCCCCGCAATCCACAATCAACAGCAGCCCGAAGGAACGGAATTGCGCCGCATAGGCAGCCCGGCCGGCACAGGGGGAGACCACGCGCGCGCCGCCGGCCGCGGTGTAGGTCTGGCCGCGATGCGGGCCGCCGGCCGCGGCCTCGCCCCACTGGGTTGTGATCCGCCCGGCGACGGGCAGCGCGCGCCCGCCGCTGGCCACGGGCGGTGGCACGGCGGCGACTTGGGGGCCGGGGCCAGGGCCGGGGCCGGGGCCGGGGCCAGGGCCGGGGCCAGGGCCGGGGCCAGCGGCGGGGCCGGGGCGGGCGGGCTCCGTCATGCGACGCTCGCGCGCCTCGTCTGCCGCGCGAAGGGCGCGGGCTTCCTCAGCGATCCGGCGCTCGCGCGCTTCCTCGGCGGCGCGGCGGGCGGCTTCGGCGGCGCGCAGCGCGGCATTGGCGCGTTCCTCGGTGGTGCGGCGCTGCCGCTCGCGCTCCAGGCGTTGCAGCATCTCGGCGACGTCGCCGGCGCGGGAGGCGGCGTCGGCGGCGCGCTGGGCGGCCTGTTCCTCATTCGCCTCGGCGTCGCCGCGGCGGCGCCGGGCCTCGGCAAGCTCAGCTTCCACCGCCGCCTCTGCCCGGCGGGCGAGTTGTTCGGCGATTCGCAGCGCTGCGGCCTCGTGCGATGCCTCGGCCTCGGCGAGGGCGGCGGCGAGTTGCGCGCTGCGCAGCGCCCCGGCCTCCTGCTCCAGCCGGCGGGCCAGGGCGCGCAGCACCAATGCACCGCGTAGTGCCTCCTCCGGCGGGACGGGGGCGGCGAGCACGGTCTCGGCAGGATACATCGACAGGCGCAGCATCGCGGGCAGCAGGGGTCGGAGTGCGGCGGCGCGGGCGGCGACGGCCGAGGCCGCGGCGGCACCCTGCCGGCGGGCTGCCTCCACGCGGTCGCGCGCTTCCAGGACTTCGGCCTCCGCCGCCTGGGCGAGGCGGGCGGCTTCCACGCGGCGGTCGGCGAGGCGAACCTCCTCCTCGGCGGCTTCACGAAGCCGCTCGGCAGCGGTTTCGGCGGCGCGCTGGCGGTCTTGTGCCTGGCGCTCGGCCTCGCGCAGCGTGCGGTTGCTGGGCGCCTGCGCGGCGGCCAGTCCCGGGAGCAGCAGCAGGGCCAGGAGGGTGGCGCGGAGCAGGGACACGCAAATTATGTAGCATCGCGGCGCGGCGCTTGGCCAGTTTCGCGCCGCGGCGCGCCTTGGCGCCTGTCCTGCCCGGTTTGCGGGATATCCTGCCCTGATTGACGGCAGGTTGACCACCCGCCGCCGCCCGACGCGGCACTGGCCCCCCCCGGTGCGCGGCACCAGGGTTGCTCATGGAAGGCGTCGATCGAGGAGAAACCGCATCACGGGCTTCGAGGATGCCTTTGACCGCATCGGGTTGCTGGCCTGGCCCGAGGCGTTGGTCCAGCAGGC
>JBBSCP010000019.1:0-22650 GCA_038250135.1 Acetobacterales bacterium
CGGAAGCCGGCACCGGTGAGCGTGACCACGCCGACCACCATGCCCACCGCCGCCGCCGCCGCGCCGACCGCCAGCGCGTAGCGCGCGCCCATGTCCAGCGCGACCCACAGGTCGCGCAGCGTGAGGCGATTGCGCGGGTTGAGGAAGCCCACCACCACGCAGGCCGTGATGCCCGTGAACGCGGCGAGGTAGGGGGTGTAGCCATCTATGATGACCCAGACGAGCAGCACGAGGGGAATCACCGTGGGCCAGCCATCGCGGATGGTCGGCCAGAGCTTCGGGATATCCTCCTCCGCCATGCCCTTCAGGCCAAGACGCTTGGCCTCGAAATGCACCTGCACGAAGACGCCCCAGAAATGCATCGCGGCCGGCACGGAGGCGGCGATCAGCAATGTGGTCAGCGGAATTTCGAGGAACTCGATCATCACGAAGGCGGCCGCGCCCATGATCGGCGGCGTGATCTGCCCGCCGGCACTCGCCGCCGCTTCCACCGCGCCGGCGAAATGCGGCTGGTAGCCCGCCTTCTTCATCGCCGGGATGGTGAGCGAGCCGGTGGTGACCGTGTTGGCGATGGAGGAGCCGCTGATCGAGCCGAACATGGCGGAGGAGAGCACCGAAACCTTCGCCGGCCCGCCCGCATAGCGTCCGGCCATCACCGCCGCGATATCGATGAAGAACTGGCCGAGCCCCATGCGCGTGGCGATCACGCCGAACAGCACGAAGTGGAAGACGAAGGTGGCGACGACCTTCGCCGGAATCCCGAAAATGCCTTCCTGCGTCAGGTACACATGGTTGACGAAGCCCGCCCAGTCGGAGCCCGGATGCGCCAGCACACCCGAGAGATGGTTGCCGAACAACGCGTAGAGAATGAAGATGCACACAATGGCTGGCAGCACCCAGCCCATGGCGCGGCGCGTCGCCTCCAGCGTCAGCACGACCATGATGGTGCCCATCACGACGTCCGTCTCGCTCGGGTTGCCGATGCGGAAGGTCAGGTCGTCGAAGATCAGCGGCAGGTAGATCGTGGCTGCGATCACCAGCCCCGCCAACAGCCAGTCGAGCACCGGTACGTTGCCGATGCGCGGGCCGAAGGAGAGCAGCCCGCTTGGGAACATCACGAAGATCAGGCTGAGCACGGCAGCAAGGTGGATGGACTTGTGCCAATGCTCGGTCAGGATGCCAAAGCCGGCGGTGTAGTAGTGGAAAAGGGATAGGGCAACGAGCGCCGCCGATACGAGTTTCGCGGTAACGCCCGTGAGCGTGCGGAAGCGCAGCTCGGAATCGGCATCCCGTTCGAGCTGCGCGGCACGGTCGAGGTCGAGCTTCGTGCCCGTCGTCTGCCCACTCATTTTCCGACGATCAGCGCAGGATGCCGGCCTCGCGGTACCAGCGCTCGGCGCCCGGATGGAACGGCACCACGCCGCGCCCGGTCAGCGCGCCTTCCTTCACGATCTCGCGACCCTTGGCATGGCCACGGTCGAGCAGGCCGCGAGTCGTGGGGCTCCAGAGCGCCTTCGTGATGGCGTAGACGGTCTCGTCGGGGATGCTGTCGCGCACCGCGAGCACCGCGCCCACGGTCAGCGTCGGCACATCCTCGGTGATGCCCTCATAGGCGCCGCGCGGGATCACGCCTGAGCCATAGAACGGCGCGCGTTCGATCACGCGCTGCGCCTCGGCGCCGCCGATCGGCAGGATGCGACAGCCGCTGCGGCTGCAGAATTCGGTGAAGGCGGCGGCGGGGTAGCCCACCACCGTGATCGTCGCATCGAGGCCGCGATCCTGCATCCTCTCGGTGCCCTGCGCCTGGTTGAGGAACTCGGCCGTAAAATCGCGGCCTGCGCGCATGCCGTTGGCATCGAGGATCATCTCACTGCCGATGCGTGCGCCAGAGGCCTGCAGCCCGATGGCGATGCGCTTGCCGCGAAGGTCGGCGAATGTCTGGATCGTGCTGTCGCGGCGCACCACGGCGTGGATGTGCTCGGGGAACAGATGCGCCACGAAGCGCAGGCGCTCGAGCTTCGGGCGGCCCTCGAACAGGCCCGTGCCGGTATAGGCCCAGTGCATCACGTCGGACTGCGAGAAGCCGCTTTCGGCATTGCCGGACTGGATCAGGTTGACGTTCTGCACGCTGCCCTGGGTGGCCTGCGCCACGGCGACCATGCCGGGCACGCCATCGGTGGCGCCGGCGACATTGCATGGCGCGCCAGGCGGGCAGGAGATGGCGTTCGCGATGATGCCGCCGATCGGATAATAGGTGCCGCCGGCCGAGCCCGTGCCGATGCGGAAGAATGTCGGCGCTTGCGCGACGGCGCCGAAGCTGGTGGCCAGCGCGCCGGCCGCAGCAGCCGCGCCAAGTCCACGACGCGACATCGCTTGCTCTTTGGTCATCTGGTGGTTCCTTCCTTCAGGTAAAGTCAGCGTAACGCAGGATGGCCGCCGCGCAAACCGCGCTTACGCCGCCTCGGCACCCTGAGTGATGAGGAAGGCAAGGTCGGCGGCGGTAAGCTCCGTCACGGACCGGTCGGCGATCTTCCGGCCGGCCTTCAGCACCACCACGCGATCGGCGACGGCCACGACATCGGGCATGGCGTGGCTTACCAGGATCACCGTGCGGCCTTCCGCGTGCAGACGGCGGATGAGGTCCAGCACCTGCGCCGTCTCGCGCACGCCGAGTGCGGCGGTGGGTTCGTCCATGATGATCACCCGCGCCTCCCATCGCAGCGCGCGGCAGATGGCGACAGCCTGGCGCTGGCCACCCGAGAGACGCTCGACGGGCGTTTCCATGTCAGCGACTTCGATGGCGAGGCGAGAGAGGAAGCCGCGACTCATCTCGGCCATACGGCGCTTGTCGAGCAGGAAAAAGGGTGGGCGCGTCAGCTCGCTGCCGAGGAACACATTTTGCCAAATGCTCAACCGCGGCGCGACGGCGAGGTCCTGGTAGATCGTCGCCACGCCGCGCCGCAGCGCCTCCTGCGGCCCGCGCAGGCGCAGCTCCTCCCCATCGAGGCGCATAGTGCCGGAGGTCGGCATCTGCGCGCCGGAGAGGATTTTCACCAGGCTCGACTTGCCGGCGCCATTGTCGCCGCACAGCGCGAGCACCTCGCCCGCTTGCACATCGAGATCGACATCGCGCAGCGCCGTGACGGCGCCATAGGCCATGCCGATGCCACGCAGCGCGAGCAGGCTCATGCGTTACAGAAACCGCGCGACGTTGTGCTGATCGACAAGCTGC
The DNA here is from genome assembly GCA_038250135.1 of Acetobacterales bacterium. Lineage (GTDB taxonomy): Bacteria > Pseudomonadota > Alphaproteobacteria > Acetobacterales > Acetobacteraceae > Falsiroseomonas. The sequence continues at coordinate 3,233 of JBBSCP010000019.1, forward strand.
GCATCCATGAACAGGTACGGCCCGCTGGTCATCGCCGTGGCGGGTTCGCGGTTCAGGACAATGCGCTCCACCGCCTCCACCGCGCGGCGGCCCATCTCCTCGAAGGGGATCGTCACGGTGGCCATCAGCGTGCTTTCGGGATCGGCGATGCGGCGATAGGTCTCCACCCCGCCATCGATCGAGACGAATTTCACCTGGCCTTTCTTGACGCCACGCGCCTTCAAAAGGTCGTCGATGACGAAGGCCTGGCCATCGAAGCTGGCCCAGATGCCTTGCGTCTGCGCGCCGTGGCGCAGCAGCAGCGCCTGGAAGCCCTGGCGCACGTCGTCGCGCCAGCTTTGCGTGCGCGCCATGGTGTGGGTGCCGAGCAGGCGCACGCCGGTGTTCTCGCTGAGCACCACATCCAGCACCTTGCCGCGGATGCGCGTGCCGACATTGCCTTCGAAGCGCTGCGTCAGGATATTGCCGGTATAGGCGAGCTCGCCGAGCAACCACAGCGCGGCCTCGGCGCCGACCTTGTATTCGTTCACCTGAATGTCGAACACGGTGTGGGTCGAGGCGCCGGCCATGATGGTCACCACCGGGATGCCGGCGGCCTTCGCGCGCTGGAACTGCGCCTCCATCTCCACCGGGCGCGACATGCAGGCGATGATGGCGCGTGGGCGGCGCTGGATCAGCGTGTCGAGCTGCTCGGCATGCCGCGGCAGCGCGCCTTCGCTGTTCAGCACATTGGCCGTCCATCCCTTGGCGCGCGCGGCGGTGGCGGCGGCATTGGCGGCGCGGGCATGGGTCTCGCTGCTCATCTGGAAGCCGATGATCGCGATCTCGGGCGTTTGTCCGAGAGCCGGCATGGCAGTGGCGGTGGCGAGCGCGGCGCCGGCCAGCAGCAGGTCGCGGCGGGTGGTTTCGGTCATTCTGGTGGTCTCCCTTTAGCGGCGAAAATTGAGCTTCTTGACGAAGGGCGCGCGGCCCGTGCCGCTGGCCGACAGGGCAACGGAGGCCAGGATGATCGCGCCCAACACGATGTCCTGCCAATAGTATTCGGCGCCCAGCAGCACGAGCCCGTTGCCCAGCACCTTCAGCGTGAAGGCGGCGAAGATGGTGCCAGGAATGTTCGGCCGGCCGGGCTCGAACATGGTCATCCCCAGCAGCACGGCGGCGATGGCGTACAGGAAATGGTCGTTCGCCATCCCCGGCGCGGCCGAGGACAGCGACGCCGCGAGCAGCACCGCCGTCAACCCTGCGCAGGCGCCGGCCAAGGTGAGGGCAAGGCGCTTCATCGCCAGCGTGCGGATGCCGGCCAGCCGCGCGGCCTCATCGGCCTCCCCGGTCGCGACCATATGCGCGCCGGTGCGCGTCCACTTCACCAGAATCCAGGCCGAGAGCGCGACCCCCGCGAGCCACCACACCAGGTTCGGCAGGCCAAGGAAGCTGCCGCGCGCCAGGCCGGTGAAGGAGGTCGGCCAGCGCCCCACGAAGGCCACGCCCTGCGTCAGCATGAAGCCGAGCCCCTTGGCGATGGCGGCCACGCCGAGTGTGGCGATCAGCGAGGGCACCTTCAGCACCGTCACCGCGATGCCGTTCACCGCCCCACAGGCGAGCCCCGTGCCGAACCCCGCCGCCACCGCGATCCAGGGCGCCACGCCGGCATGCACCAGCGCGCCCGTGACCACGGCCGCGAGGGAGGCGACCTCAGCCACCGAAAGATCAATTTCAGCGGTCACCAGGGCCAAGGTGAAGCCCACGGCCAGAATGCCGAGGAAGGCGGTTTCCTTGAACACCACGGCAAGGTTGCCGGCGGTGAGAAACACCGGGCTGGCCAGCGCGAAGCCAACCACCAGCGCGATGCCTGCCACCGCGCCGCCATAGCGTGCCAGGAAACCGCGCATGAACCCCCCCTTAGCCGACGCGCAGCATTGCCGCCTCAGGCGAAGCCGGCAAGCGCGTGAGAAATCGGCACCACTTGGTCCTCTGCCGCGCGGAACAGGGCGTGCAGGCGCGTGGCCATGGCGTGGCGGGCGGAATCGGGCATGAAGGTGGCGCGCGGGCGGCAAAGCTGGTCCTGCAACGCGGTCAGGCCCTGCCCCTCCAGCGCCGCGAAACCCGCGATGGCGCAGCCGAGCAGGCCGGGCTCGGTCGCCTCGGTCAGGACCACGCGCCGGCCGAGCACATCGGCGCGCAGCTGCGCCCAGCCGGGCAGTGCGCCGCCGCCGCCCACGCGCAACTCCACCGCCTCTCGGCCGGCCGCCGCCTCGGCGCGCGCCAACACCGTGCGAGCGTTGAACGCGATGCCCTGCATCACCGCGCGGGTCATCTCGGCGGCGCCATGGCCGCGCCGCAATCCGAGGAAGGCGCCGCGCCGCGCCGGGTCCCAATGCGGCACGCGCTCACCCTCCAGGCTCGGCAGGAACAGCAGGGGAATGGGGTCGCCGGGCGAAGGGTCCGTGGCCGCAAGGCCCATCTCGCGCAGCCAGGCAAGGGCGTCGGCGCCGTGCTGGCTTGGCCCCCCGATCTGCCAAAGCCCGTCCCAATCGACGGTCATCAGCCCCTCGGCCATCGCCGCTTCGGTGTGCAGCAGGCCGAGCACCTCCGTGGTGCCGGAAATGGCATAGGCATGGCCGGGCCGCAGCGCGCCGAGGCCGAGAACCGCCGCCCAGGTGTCATGCGCCATGGCCAGCACCGGCACGCCCGCAAGCCACGCCAGCGCGCCAGGCAGCCCAGCCTGCACGCGCCCCATCACGGCGCTGGGCGCCAGCAGCAGCGGCAGCAGCGTCGCGGGCAGGCCGAGGCCGGGCAGCAGCGCGGCGGCGGCGGCAAGACGGGCCGAGGAGATGCGGTCCGAGGAAATGCGCCCGGTCAGGCGGCGATTGAGCTCATCCTTTGGCTCCAGCACGGCGACGGCCCGGGCGAGGATCGCGGGCTCGACCTCGGCCAGCCAGGCGAGGCGTGCGAGAGGGTGGAAGGCGTTGAGCTGCGCCGCCTCTGGGTGGTCGGCGGGACTCGCAGCGCGCAGGCGCGGCAGCACGGAATCGGCCCGCCGGTCCTGCCAGAGCAGCGCCGGGCGCAGCACCTGCCCTGACCCATCCACCAGCACGAGGCTGCGCGTGAAGGCGGTGACGGCGATCGCACCGATTCTTGCGAAGGCGGCCGGCGCCTCCGCCCGCAGCGAATCGGCGCCTTCCAGCACGCCGTGCCACCAGGCTTCCGGCTCGGCCTCCGCCGCACCCTCGGCCGTGATGTGCGGCGGGTGCGGCGCGCTGTGCAGGCCGAGAATCGCGCCGTCTCGCCCGACCAACGCCACGCGCAGGCCGGAGCCCCCGAGATCGACGGCGAGGACGCAGGCGGCCATCGAGGCATCCGTGGCATGCATCACGCGAGTCTCGGGCGGCGCGCGTCGCCCGGCAAGGTCGGGTGACCGCCATATTTGTACCGATAGGGCCAAACCGGGCCGCGAGCCTGGCCGGGCGCGATTGCGACGCCCGCCGCCACGGTGCATTTTGGCTCCATGAGGCCGAGATCATGAGTTCCACGTCAGCCCTGCCGCGCCGCGCCCTGCTCGTGCTTGGTATGCACCGTTCCGGCACCTCGGCGCTGACCCGCGTGTTGTCGTTGCACGGGTTGGTTCTGCCGAATCTGCTGATGAAGGTGCATCCCGAGAACCCCAAGGGCTTCTGGGAAGCGCCCGAGATCGCCCGCTTCAATGACCGCCTGCTGAAGCGCCTGGGCACCGGCTGGGACAGCCCGACGCCGCCCGATGTCGAGAGCCTTACTGGCCCGGAGCGCGAGGCATTGGTGCTGGAGGCCTTGGCCCTCCTCGAAAAACTGCTGCCGGATGGCGGCGATTTCGTGCTGAAGGACCCGCGGCTATGCCGGCTGCTCGGCTTGTGGCTGCCGGCACTCACACGTTTCGGCGCGGCGCCGGTGGGCATCCTCGCGGTGCGCCATCCGCTGGAGGTCGCGGCCTCTCTCGCCGCACGAGACGACATGGCGCGGCCGCTGGCGCTGCGGCTGTGGCTTTCGCACCTGCTGGCGGCGGAGGAAGCAACGCGCGGGCTGCCGCGGCAGGTGGTGCATTACGACGATCTGGTACGGAACTGGCGGCGTGCGACGCGGCAGATGCGCCTCGCCCTCGGCCTGCCCGCACCCGACGTGGCGGCCATCGAGGCCTTCCTCGAAGCGCCGCTGCGCCATGCGCAAAGCTACACCGACACTTTGTTGCGCGACCCGACGGTGCCGGCCGCGATCAAGCGCGTCTATGCCGAGCTTCGTCGCGCCCCCTTCGAAAGCGGGCTCGACCCCGAGCCATTCGACCGGGCACGCCAGGATCTGTCGGCGCTGGAGGAAGCCGAGGCGCACCGTGAGCCGCCGGGGTCAGCCCCCCTTGCGGAACAACGCCCCTGGCCGGCATGCTCCGCCACGCAAAAGGCCGCCCGGCAAGGCGCGGCCTCAATGGGGAAGGACACCGCATGAGCCATCTGATCACGCGCCGCAGCAGCCTGATGCTCGGCGCCGCCACGCTCGCCAGCCCGATGGTGGCGCGTGCGCAGACGCAATACAAAAGCGAATACAAGCTCTCGGTCGTGGGCAATCGGCCGATCCCGCTGGCCGATGGCGCCTTCAAATGGGCCGAGCTGGTGACTGCCCGCAGCCAGGGGCGCATCAATGTGCGCGTCTATCCGGGCAGCCAGCTCGTCGGCGGCGACCAGACGCGCGAGCTCGTGGCGATGCGCCAGGGCGTGGTGGACATGGCGGTGTTCAGCACCATCAACGTCTCGCCCCAGATCCGCGAGATGAACCTGTTCTCCCTGCCCTTCCTGCTGCAGGACAGCCGCGGTTTCGATGCCATCATCCGCGGCGAGATCGGGCAGGAGCTGTTTCGCGCGCTCGCCACCCGCGACGTTGTGCCGGTGGCCTGGGGTGAAAACGGCTTCCGCGAATTGTCGAATTCCCGCCGCCCGGTGCGCACGCCAGAAGACTTGCGCGGCATGAAGATTCGCTTCGCGGCCGGCGCCATCTTCTCCGAGATCTTCACGGCCCTCGGCGCCAACCCGGTGCAGATGTCCTTCGCCGATCTGCAACCGGCGCTGTCAACCGGTGCCATCGATGGGCAGGAAAACCCGATCAATCTGTTCCTCGCCTTCCGCATGGACACGCTGGCGCAGCGCCATCTGTCGATCTGGAACTACGTGGCCGATGCCGGCATCTTCCTGCTCTCGAAGCAGGTGATGGACAGCTTTACCCCCGCCGACCGCGATCTTGTCATCGCCTGCGCCCGCGAGGCGGCGGAGGAACAGATCGTCGCCGGCCGCCGCGGCCTCGGCGCGGGCGGGGATCGTAGCTCGCTCGATGAATTGGCGCGCCGCAACGTGACGGTGACAACGCTGAGCGACGCCGAGAAACAGGTCTTCGCCACCGCTACGCGCCCGGTCTTCGACAAATGGGCGCAGACCGTGGGCAGCGATCTGGTGCGCCGTGCCGAGGCCGCGATTCGCGGCGCCCGCGCCTGATGATTGTCCGGCGGGCAGTCGCACGCTGTCCGCCCCTTTTCGGATACGCCGGATGAACGAACACGCCGACATCCAGGCCCCGGGCCTCAAGCTCGGGGAGGCGCCGGCGCGAATTCCTGTCAGCATCGAAGGCGCGATCGGCGCGGCCATCATGGGCGTATTGGCGCTGATCACCTTCGCCAACGTGGTGGTGCGCTATTTCACCAACGTCTCCTTCGCCTTCACCGAGGAGTACTCGGTGGCGCTGATGGTGGTGATGACCTTCGTCGGCGCCGCCGCCGCCTTCGGCGCGGACCGCCATATCCGCATGACCTTCTTCACCGAACGGCTGGCGCCCATCGTGGCGCGGCGGATCGAAATCGGCGTGCTGCTCGCCTGCTTCGGCATCTTCGCCGCCATTGCCTGGCTCGGTGCCCTGTATACCTGGGACGAGTATCGGTTCGAGGTGCTGTCCCCGGGCCTCGGCGTGCCGTCCTGGTACTACACCATCTGGATGCCGGTGATGTCGGCGGTGATCTGCCTGCGCATCGCCGGCCGCGCGGTGCGCGTGCTGCGGGTTGGCGTGTAGCGCCATGGCACTCGAAGGCTCGATGATCCTGCTCGGCGTGTTCTTCACGCTGCTGTTCCTGGGCGTGCCGATCGGCGTTTCGCTGGGCCTCGCAGGGTTCCTGGTGATCGCCATCGAAGGGCTCGGCATCATGGCGCTGCCGACCAATATCTGGACCGGCATCGCGAAGTATCCGCTGCTGGCACTGCCGATGTTCGTGCTCGCGGGCATGGTGTTCGAGCGCGCCGGCGTGGCGGCAAGGCTGGTGACCTTCGCGGCCGCGCTGGTCGGCCAGCGCCGCGGCGCGCTGGCCATCGTCGCCGTGATGGTTTGCTTGGTGCTTGGCGGCATCAGCGGATCAGGCGCGGCCGACGCCGCCGCCGTCGCCGCGGTAATGCTGCCAGGCATGCTGAAACAGGGCTATCCGCGCCCCTATTGCGCCAGCCTGATCGCGGCCGCGGGATCGACCGCCGTGCTGATCCCGCCCTCCATCCCCTTCATCGTCTATGCGGTGCTGGTGCCGGGTGTTTCGATTCCCGCCTTGTTCGTCGGCGGTATCATTCCCGGCGTGCTGGCCGGGCTGTCGCTGGTGATCCCCGCCATCCTTCTGGCGCGCGTGCACGGCTTCGGCATGCCAATGCTGTCCGAGCAACGGCCGCCGATCTGGGAGAGTTTCAAGGACGCGATCTGGGGCCTGCTGGCACCAATCGTGATCCTGGGTGGGCTACGCTCCGGCGCGTTCACACCGACGGAAGCGGCGGTGGTCGCGGTGTTCTACGGCCTGTTCGTCGGCGTGTTCATCTATCGGGTCATGTCGTTCCGCCAGATTTATGACGTACTGCGCGACAGCGCCGAGATCAGCGCGGTGATCCTGATGATCGTGGCGCTGGCCAGCATTTTCGCCCATGCCGGCAGTACCGTCGGCGCCTTCGATGCCCTGGCCAAGACTCTCGTCGGCATCACGGGCAATGAGGTGGTGATGCTGCTGATGATCACCGTGCTGGTGCTGATCGCCGGCATGTTGATCGATGCGATCTCGATCTTCCTGGTGTTCCTGCCGATCCTTCTGCCGATCGCGAAATCCTTCAACTGGGACCTGACCTGGTTCGGCATCGTGTTGACCATGAACATCGCCATCGGCGCCTTCACGCCGCCGATGGCGGTGAACCTGATGATCACCTGCAAGGTCGCCGGATGCTCGATGGAATCGACCATCCCCTGGGTGATCTGGTTCGTCCTGGCGATGACGGGCGCGCTGCTGCTGGTGACCTTCGTGCCGGAGCTCGCTCTTTTCCTGCCGCGCCTGCTGGGCGATCTGTAGCGCGTTTGTTGCTGGCGCAACCCGCCACAACGCGCCACGTTGATGCGCATGACCGAAACGCCAATCAACGTTACCTTTGATGGACACGCCATCACCGCCGCACCTGGCACGTCGCTCATTCAGGCCTGGATGTCGGCCGGGCTGCCGCTGACCGAGAATGTCGGCTGCATGGGCCAGGGCGTCTGCGGCGCCTGCCGCGTGCTGGTGCGGCGCGAGGGCGAGCGTATCGCGCAAGCCGCGCTGGCCTGCGAAACACGCGCGGAGCCGGGCATGCAGGTCTCCTTCGTCGATCACTTCCCGGCGCGTCGTGCACACAGCTACGATCTGGCCGCGATGGGCGATTCCTGGGCCGCGCTCGGCGCCATCGACACGGTCTTCCCGGAGGCGAAATCCTGCCGCCATTGCGGCGGCTGCGACGCTTCGTGTCCGAAGGGCATCGAGGTCGAGAAGGCCGTGAACCTCGCCGTCGAGGGCCAGGCCATGGCGGCCGGCGCGCTGTTCGACCACTGCATCATGTGCAACCTGTGCGTCGCCGCCTGCCCGGAGCACATCGCGCCTGCCCATCTCGGCCAGTTCCTGCGCCGCATGAGTGCCAGCCTCTCGCTCCGCCCCGGCGACCTCGTGCTGCGCCTCGCGGAGATCGAGGCCGGGCGACAAACCATCGACCTCGAAGGGCCGCAGCCATGATCGCCTGGGAGGCGGCACGCGCCGCGCCACGCGACAATGCCGCGCCGCCGCCAAACCTGCCGAAGGAGGAACTGCTCCGCCGCTTCCATCCGGACCACGCGCCGGGCGCGATGACGGCGCTGCGCTTGGGCGCCAGCGCCGGCCAGCCCTGCCCCACCGAGCTCGCCGCACTCTTGCACGCCAACGCGCTGATCCAGGACGTGGACATCGCCGGCAGCGCGATGCGCGACGCCGATGTGCTGGTGATCGGCGCCGGCGGGGCCGGTTGCGTCGCGGCACTCACCGCCGCGCGGGCCGGCGCACGCGTGCTGCTGGTCAGCAAGCTGCGCATGGGCGATGGCAATACGGTAATGGCCGAGGGCGGTATCCAGGCCGCCATCGGCGCCGATGATTCGCTCCAGAAACATTATGAGGACACGCTGCGCGCCGGGCATTTCCGCGCCGAGCGCGCCCTCGTCGCCGCCATGGTTTCGGACGGGCCGCAGGCGATCCGCTGGCTGATCCAGCAGGGCATGGGCTTCGACCTGGCCGAGGGTGAGGAGCGCGTTGGCGGCCGCATGCTGCGCAAGACACCGGGCGGTGCCACCGCCGCACGGCTGCTCTCCTACCACGACTACACCGGCCTCGAGATGATGCGCGTGCTGCGGGAAGCCGTGCTGCTCACGCCCGGAATCATGGTGCTGGAACGCCACCCGGCGATCGAGATGTTGACCGATGCGCATGGCGCCTGTGCCGGCGCGGTGCTGCTGGACCTCGAACAGCGGCGCCTCATGCTGGCGCGCGCCGGTGCGACGGTGCTGAGCACCGGCGGGGCGGGGCGGTTGCATCTGTCGGGCTTCCCGACCTCCAATCATTACGGTGCCACGGCGGATGGGCTGGTGCTTGCCTACCGGCTAGGTGCCAAGCTGCGCGAGATGGAGAGTTTCCAGTATCACCCGACCGGCATCGCCTGGCCACCGCATCTCGCCGGCACGCTGATCAGCGAGGCCGCGCGCGCCGCGGGCGCGGTGATGCACAACGGGCTTGGCCAGCGCTTCATCGATGAACTGGCACCGCGTGACGTGGTGGCGGCAGCGATCCTGCGTGAGCTCGCCGAAGGCCGTGGCTTGGAACGCGAAGGCTGCGCTGGCGTGCTGCTCGACACGCCGGGGCTGGAGGCCGCGCATCCCGGCATCCTGAAGAAGCGACTGGTGACGCTCTCGCACCTGGCGCAGCGCGCCGGCTTCGATCCGGCGGTAGAGCCCTATCTGATCCGCCCGACATTGCATTACCAGAATGGCGGCATCGCCATCGACGAGGCCGGGCGCACCGCGGTGCGCGGGCTGCTGTGCGCGGGTGAGGCCTCGGGCGGGTTGCACGGGCTGAACCGGCTGATGGGCAATGCGCTGCTCGAGCTCGTGGCCTTCGGCCGTCGTGCTGGCAGCGCGGCGGCGGAGGCAGTGCGGCAGGAGCGGCCGCGTGGTGTCGGCCTCACCCATCTTGCGGTGTGGGAGCGGGGGCTGGTGGCGGCGGGACTGCCGCTCGACCAGCGCGCGCCGATGCTGTTTCCGCCCTATGGCAATGTCGATGTGGCCGGGTTGCTCCGCGCCGCCGCAAGGGTGCCGGCGTGAAAGCGCTCACCAACGAAACGTTGTGTGTCGGCGCGGATCTCGGGGCGCATCTGGCGGCCGGGCCGGGCGGGCTGCGTGCGGGATTGCGCGATCCGGCCGGAATCACCGCGAAGATCGAGGCTGCGGGGCTGCGCGGCCTCGGCGGCGCGGGCTTTCCGACGCACCGCAAATGGGCCGCCGTCGCGGCCGAGCCAGGTCCCGGAAAGTGGGTGATCTGCAACGGCAATGAGGATGAGCCCGGCACCTTCAAGGATGCCTTCCTTCTCGCGCAGACGCCGCACCAGGTGATCGAGGGCGCGCTGATCGCCGCGCTCGCCACGCGCGCCGCCAACATCGCCCTGTACGTGAATCCGCGGGAGCCGACGACGCTCGCGACGTTGCGCGAGGCGGTCGCGGCATGGCAGTCGCATGCGATGCTGGGCGAGGTTTCGACGGCGATCGGCGAGGCGGTGAATTTGCATGTGGTCGAAAGCAGCGGCCTCTACATCGCGGGCGAGGAAACCGCGGCCGTGGCCAGCGTCGCCGGCGGCTTTCCCTTCCCCTCGCTGAAACCGCCTTACCCTTCGCAATCGGGCGTTCATGGCAAGCCGACGCTGGTCAACAATGTCGAGACGCTGGCGCAGGCCGCGCACATCCTCGGCCGCGGCCACGCAACGGGGACGAAGCTGTTTTCGCTCTCCGGCGACGTGTTGCGGCCGGGGCTGCATGAGCTGCCCTTCGGCACCACGCTGCGCGAGCTGGTGATGGTGCATGGCGGCGGCATGCTGGGTGGGCGGCGCTTCAAGGCGGTGTTCACCGGTGGCCCCTCCAACACGCTGCTGACAGAAGCCGACCTCGACGTCGCGATGGATTTCGACAGCCTTCGCGCGCGCGGCTCGCGGCTCGGCACGGGGGCGATGATCGTCGTGGGCGAGGGCACGTCCATACTGCGCAAGACGGCCGAATATGTTGGCTTCTTCGCCGAGAGCAGTTGTGGCCAATGCCCGCCCTGCAAGATCGGCACCTTCCAGATCGCGCGACTGCTAGCCCGCATCGAGGCCGGGCACGGGCATGCCGGGGATATCGACGCGCTGCGCAACCTCGCAGCACTGCTGCCGGGCAGCGGTCGCTGCGGGCTGGTGGATGGCGCGGCGACGGTGCTGGCCTCCAGCCTCAAGACCTTCCCCGAAGAATACGCCCGCGCGATAAGATAGGCCCCTCATGGACCCGATCGCAGCCAACCGCCTGAACTGGGACAACCGTGCGGAGATCCATCTTCGCGACAGCACGGGCTTCTATGGCATCGAGGCAGTGCGCGCCGGCGACCGGACACTCGATCCGATCGTCGATGCCGACCTCGGCGAGGTTGCGGGGCTGCGCGTGGCGCATCTGCAATGCCATTTCGGGCTCGACACCATCCGGCTCGCGCGACGCGGCGCCATTGCCACGGGTCTCGATTTCTCGCCGCGCGCCATCGCCGGCGCGCGGGCCCTGGCGTCGGAGCTGAGCGTTGCGGTCCGCTTCGTGGAAGGCGATGTGCATGATGCGCCGCACCTGCTCGAAGGCCCATTCGACCTGGTGTATGTGACCTGGGGCGCGATCTGCTGGCTGCCGGACATGGCACGCTGGGCACAGGTGGTGGCGGCGCTGCTCGCGCCGGGCGGGGCGCTGTACCTCGCGGATTCCCACCCGGCGATGAATGCGCTGGAGCAGGAGGGCGAGCGCCTGGTCCTGCGTCGTCCCTGGCGCGTGCCGGTGGAAGCGCCGTTCAGCTACGATGAGGAAACCACCTACACCGGCGCGCCGGACAAGCTCGCGCATCGACAAACCTATGAATGGGCGCACCCCTTCAGCGTCATCCTCGGCGGGCTATTCACGGCGGGCTTCAGCCTCGATTTCCTGCACGAGCATGAAGCGCTGCCCTGGCCCGCCTTTCCGATGATGGAGCGAACCAGCGCGGGGCTGTTCCGCCTGCCTGCGGCGCAGCCGGCCATGCCGCTCGCCTTCTCGCTGCGCGCGACACGGTTGGCGCGTTGAGCGGCGCGGGGCGCGCGGACGAGCCACCGCTGGTTTCCGCTCAGCTGATCAGCAATATCCACGGAATTCCCACCACCAGCATCACCAGCAGGAACAGTGCACCGAAGATTGCGCCGAGCCGCCAGTAATCGGCGCCGGGCAGATAGCCACTGCCGTAATACACCGGGCTCGGTCCCGTGGCGTAAGGCGTCAGCACGCCCATGATGCCAAGTGTGAGGCACAGCGCCAGCGTCAGCGACTTCATCGGCATGCCGGGAATCGCCGCACCCACCGTCAGCATCACCGGCAACAGCGCCGTGACATGCGCGGTGACCGAGGCGAAAACGTAGTGCGTGAGGTAGAAAACCACCACCAGCACCACCAGCGCGAGCGTCGGCGGCACGCCCGCCACGGCGCCGCCCACCAGCCCCGCGAACCAGGCGACGAAGCCGACCTGTGCCAAACCGCCTGCAAGCGCCACGAGAGTGGCGAACCAGGCGAGCGTGTTCCATGCCTGTTTGTTCGCCAGCACATCGTCCCAACTCACGATGCCGGTCAGCACGATGCCGGCAAACACCGCCAGCGCCACCGTCGTGCCGTTGAAGGTCGGCTCGCCGAACACCCAGAGCAGCAGCGCCGTTCCGACCAGCCCGCCGAGCGTGATCTCCTTGCGCGTCAGGCCGCCCATCTTGCTCAATTCAGTGCCGGCCCAGGCGACGACCTCGCCGCCCTCCTTCACCTCGGGGGGGTAGAGCTTGAAGGCCAGAAAGGGCACCGCGGCGAGCAGGATGACGCCGACGGGCAGGAAGGCCACGAACCATTCGAACCAAGTGATCGTCACGCGCGCCGTGCGCCCGGCGAGTTCCACCGCCAGCAGGTTGGGCGCCAACGCCGTGAGGAACATCGAAGAGGTGACGCAGGTGGCGGCGAGCGCCGTCCACATCACATAGCCGCCAACCCGGCGCGCCGAGGGATCGTTCGGCAAGCTGCCGTAAAGCGGCGGCAGGTTGCGCACGACCGGATAGATCGTCCCGCCCGAGCGCGCCGTATTGCTTGGCGTGAAAGGGGCGAGTGCCAGATCGGCGAGCGCGATCGCGTAGCCGAGCGTGAGGGTTCGCCGCCCCATGCTGCGCACCAGCAACAGCGCGATTCGCCGTCCGAGGCCGGATTTCTCGTAGCCGAGCGCGAACATGAAGGCCGCGAAGATCAGCCAGACCGTGCCGTTACTGAATCCCGAAAGCGCCCAGCCAAGCGAAGCAGTGGCCGGCCTGAATCCCGGCCGCGCCAACTCCGCCGCGCTGTAGAGCACGTAGGGCGAAAGCAACGCGACGAGCGTGACGCCGATCAGCCCGATCAGCGCGCCCGGCAATGGCTCAAGCACCAGCGCGATAACCACGCCGGCGAAGATCGCGAAGTAGAACCAGGCATGCGGCGCCAGGCCCGCGGGCACGGGAATCAGGGCGATCAGAATGGCCAGCGCCACCGGCGCGGCCAACTTCATCCAATGCGGCATGCTCAACCCCTTGCGTCGCGGGGATAAAACCTAGCGGGGCGAACACGGTTGCGTCCTTGATCCGGCGCAAGACCCGAAAGCGTCACGACCAGGCGGCGCGCACCCCAGGCGGCGGGGAGTAGGGCAGGTCGCCGCGCGCGCGCACCGCCTCGGCCCCGCCATTCGCGGCCAGGATCTCGGCCTGCCGAACTTTCACCCGCGCATCGATCTCGGCCGGATCGGTGCCGAGCCGCTCTCGCAGCGCGATTTCCATGCGCGCGATCAGCAGGGCGCTCGACGGATCTCGCGCCAGATCATCGAGTTCCTCCGGGTCGGCGCCGAGATCGAAGAGTTGCGGCGGGTAGGTGGCGTAGCGGACATATTTGTAGGGCCCGTCGCGCAGCATGAAGGCGGCCTCGCGCGAACCGCTGGCATGGTATTCGGACAGCACGACGCGATCCGGCTCGGCGCCGCAAGCGATGTCGAACAGCGAGGTCGAGCCCTCGGGCGGCGGCTCCGCCACGCCGAGCAGATCCAGAACCGTCGCCGCGACATCCGTCAAGCTGACCGGCGTGCCCACCACGCGCGCCTGCGGCACCTGCGCGCCGGCGAGGATCATCGGGATGCCAACACTCTCCTCATACATCACGCTTTTGCCCCAGAGGCCGCGCGCGCCAACATTGTCGCCATGGTCGGAGGCGTAGAGCACTCGGGTGCTGGCATCGAGCCCACAATCCGCCAGGCAGGCGAGGATCTTGCCCACCTGCTCATCCATGAAGGAAACCAGGCCATAATAGCCCGCCATCATGCGCTGCGTGGTGGCGATGTCGGCCACATGCGAATCATAGGGAATCGCGGTGGCGTAATCGACGATGGCCGGATGCGTCGGCCGGTCCTGTGGCGCGTAGAGCTTCGGCAGGCCGACGATTTCGGGCGGGTAACGGTAGAAATGTTCCGGCGGCGCGATCAGCGGAAAATGTGGCGTGACGAGCGAGACGAAGACCACCCAGGGCTTGTCTCGGGGCTGCTTGGGCGCGCTGCCAGTCTTGCCGCGCAGAAAGATCTGCGCCGCGGCCGTGATGTCGCGATCGTAGCGCGTGTAGTCGCTCTCGCCGGGGCCGGCGGTGGCACTCATCTTCGCGGCGCCCTTGCGCGGCTGCGCGGTGTCGTCGCGGATCAGGGAGAGCAGGTCGCCCTTGCCGTCCACCACATGCATCGCGAGGCGCTCCTCGCTAAAGCCGTGATCGTCGGACGGAAGGCCGCGGGAGGGATCGTGAGGCAGGCCGCGGAAATGCAGCTTGCCGATGGAGACCACCTCATGCCCCGCATCGCGCGCGGCATGGTGCCAGGAGCGCAAGGCGCCGTCATAGGGGTCGGCATTGTCGTGGTAGCGGCCCATCGCATGCAGTTCCCGCCCCGTCGCAAGTGCGGCGCGGGCCGGCACGCAGATCGGGCTCGGCGTATAGGCCGCGGTGAAGCGCGTGCCGCGCGCGGCCAAGGCATCGAGGTGCGGTGTGTGCACAAAGGGATGCCCGGCGCAGCCCAGCGCCTTCGGGCTGTGCTCATCCGCCAGGATCACCAGCAGGTTCTGCTTCGTTGTGGCCGGCATATGTTTCCCCTTCTCGTCACCGGCATCGTGTCCGCGAAGGGGCGCGCGCGGAAGGGGTCGATGGGCTAGGGTGTTCCCATAACCTCCCGAGAGACCGCCATGAACGATTTTCCGCTGGTCATCATCGTGCTTGTCACCCTGGTCCTGCTCGCTGTGTTTACGGTGGCGCAGGGCATCCGCACCGTGCCGCAGGGCGAGGTCTGGTCGGTCGAGCGATTCGGCGCCTTCACGCGGCTGCTCGAACCCGGGCTCAACCTGATCATCCCCTTCGTGGACCGCATCGGCCGCAAGCTGAACGTGCAGGAAGTGGTGCTGGACATCCCCGAGCAGTCCGTCATCACGAAGGACAATGCGACAGTCGCGGTGGATGGCATCGTCTATTACCGCATCATGGATCCCTCGAAGGCGGCCTATGCCGTGCAGAACCTGCAACAGGCGCTGGTGGCGATGGCCATGACCAACATCCGCGCGGTGATCGGCGAGATGGATCTGGATCAGACCCTGTCCTCGCGCGACCGGATCAACACCTCCCTGCTGGCCATCCTCGATGGCGCGACCGAGCCCTGGGGCGCCAAGGTCAGCCGCGTCGAGATCCGCAAGATCGAGCCGCCGGAGAATCTGATCCGCGCGATGAACCTGCAGATGACCGCCGAGCGCGAGCGCCGCGCCGCGGTCGCCAAGGCGGAGGGCGAGAAGCAGGCTCTAGTGCTCCAAGCCGAAGGCCGGCGCGACGCCGCGATGCGCGACGCCGAGGCGCGCGAATCGCTCGCCCAGGCCGAGGCCAACGCCACGCGCATGGTCTCCGAGGCCGCCGCCGGCGCGGGCGCCGATGCGCTGCGCTACTTCATCGCCGAGAAATACGTGAAGGCCTTCGAGGCGATGGCGGCCAACCCCTCCTCGCGCCTGGTCATCGTGCCGATGGAAAGTGCCGGTCTGGCCGGCGGCATCGCCCAGGCGATGGAATTGCTGCGCGGCACCAGCATTGGCCCCGGCCCCGGCCCCGCGCCGACCGCGCCGCCCGCCGCAGGAGGCACCCCGTGGCGCCAGGGCTGATCTGGATCCTCGCCGGCCTCGTTTCACTGGGCGCAGAGCTGCTCCTGCCGGGCGTCTATCTGCTCTGGGCCGGGTTGGCGGCGATCGGCACGGGGCTTGTGCTGCTGGTGGCGGCGCCGGGTTTCCCCATTGCCGTGGCGATCTTCCTGGCACTCCTGGCGGCGGGCATCCTCGGGTCCCTGCGCCTCAAGCGGACCACGCCGCTCGGCCGCCGCGCCAATACCCCCGAGGCAGGGCTCGCGGGGCGGGAGGCGGTGGTGATCTCCGTCGAGGGCGGGAGGCTGCGCGTGCGGCTCGGCGACAGCGACTGGTCAGCGCGGCTGCCGCGCGGGCTCGATGCACCTCACCCCGGCGACCGCGTGAAGGTGGAAGCCGTGGATGGTACCGTGCTGATCGTGCGCCCCGCCGGCTGATCGTGGTCTTGCGGCGCCGCCTGATGCCGGCCTAACCTTCGTTGGGAAGGTCGATGAAACGACCACGCAATGGAGGACGACCAAAATGACCGAGTTCACCCGCCGCGGCGCACTCACCGCCGGTGCCGCTCTGCTCGCAGCGCCCGCGCTGGCCCAGCCGCGCTGGCCCAGCCGCCCGATTCAGCTTCTGGTCCCCTGGGGTGCGGGGGGCGGCACGGACGCCACGGCGCGCATCGTCGGCAGCCTGCTGGAGCGCGATCTCGGGCAGCCCGTGAACGTCGTCAACCGCACCGGCGGCAGCGGCGTGGTGGGGCATTCCGCCATCGCGACGGCGACGGCGGATGGCTACACCATCGGCATGATCACGGTCGAGATCGCGATGATGCACTGGCAGGGCCTGACCGACCTCAAGCCCACCAGCTACACCCCGCTCGCCCTGATGAACCAGGACCCGCCGGGCGTGACCGTGGCGCAGAACTCGCCCTTCGCCGACATCAAGGCGCTGGCGGATGCAATCAAGGCACGTCCGTCCGGCACCTTCAAGGCGAGCGGCACCGGCCAGGGCGGCATCTGGCACCTGGCGTTGGTGGGCTGGCTGCAGGCGATGGGGCTGCGCGGCGACCATGTTCGCTGGGTGCCCTCCAACGGTGCGGCGCCGGCGATGCAGGAGCTCGCGGCCGGGGGTGTCGATATCGTCACCTGCTCGATCCCCGAGGCGCGCTCGATGATCGATGCGAACCGCGCCAAGGCGCTGGCCATCATGGCCCCGGCGCGCAACCCGATGTTCGCCGCCGTGCCGACGTTGAACGAGACGCTGGGCATCACCTATTCCACCGGCGCCTGGCGCGGCATCGCCGGCCCGCGCAACCTGCCGCCCGCGGTGCAGGAGGCGCTGATCGCCTCGCTCAAGAAGGCCTATGATAGCCGGGAGTTCCAGGACTTCATGGCGGCGCGCGGCTTCGGCGTGGTGTGGGGCGACCAGGCGGCCTTCACCAGCTTCATGGCGGATGCAGATCGCGGCATGGGCGAGGCGATGCGCGCCGCGGGCCTGGCGCGCGGCTGAACCGGCGGCGGCGCAGGGCATCGAGATGCGATTGAACGATGCCCTGCTGGGGGCCTTGCTGTTGGGATTCGCCGGCTGGGTCTGGTGGCTGACCACCTTCTTCCCCGCCTTTCCCGGCCAGGATTACGGACCGAACCTGTTCCCGCGCATCCTTGCGGCGGGCATCGGGTTCTGCGCGGTCATGCTGATTCTGCGTGGACTGCGCGCGCGCGGCCGCCTGCTGACGATCGAGGACTGGGTACGCGAGCCGGCGCGGCTCGCTTCCTTCCTCGCCATTCCGGGGGCAGCGCTATTCTACATCCTGGCCTCCGAGCCGCTCGGATTCATTCCGACCGCGTTCTTGATGCTGGCGGTGCTGTTCCTATGGTTCAAGGCAAAGCCGGTCGTTGCGCTGCCATCAGCGGTTGGTATGACGCTGTTGGTGCATTGGTTTTTCGCAGGAATGATGCGCGTGCCGCTGCCACGCGGGCTGATGGATTCGCTGCTGTGAGGACGCGCCCATGGACGCACGAGTGAGGACGCGCCCATGGACGCACGAGTGAGGACGCGCCCATGGACGCGATGATCCAGGCCTTCTGGCTGGTCTTCGACCCCTATGTCCTCGCGGTCATCGGCGTCTCGGCGATCTTTGGCATGTTCGTGGGCGCGATGCCGGGGCTGACGGCCACGATGGCCACCGCGCTGCTGGTGCCGGTCACCTTCTTCATGCCGCCAGTGCCGGCGCTCGGCGCCATCGTGACCGCCACCGCCATGGCGATCTTCGCCGGCGACATCCCCGCGGCGATGCTGCGCATGCCCGGCACGCCCGCCTCTGCGGCCTACGCCGACGAATCCTATGCAATGACGCAAAAGGGCCAGCTCAACCTCAACATGGGGGTGAACCTGGTATTTTCCGTCGCCGGCGGATTCGTGGGCGTCGCCGTGCTCATCGCGGCGGCGCCGGCGCTGGCGGAGGTCGCGATCAACTTCTCCTCCTATGAGTATTTCTGGCTCGCCTGCCTGGGCCTGACCTGCGCGGTGTTCATGAGCAACGCCGATCCGGTGAAGGGCTTCCTGTCGCTGTTCATCGGGCTGCTGCTGGCGAGTGTGGGCATCGATCCGGCGGCAGGCTTTCCGCGCTTCACCTTCGGCGACATCGACCTGATGTCGGGCATCAACTTCGTGCCCACCATGATCGGCATGTTCGCAGTGAGTGAGCTGATGCGCGGCGCCGTGACCATCGATGCGGCGAGCCACATGGTAACACAGCAGGTCGGCAACATCTTTCGCGGCGTCGGCGGCGTGTTCCGCAAATACTGGTTCAACTTCCTGCGCGGCAGCGCGATCGGCACGGCGATCGGCGCGCTGCCCGGCGCGGGCGCGGACATCGCCGCGTGGATTTCCTACGCCGTCTCCAAGCGCTTCTCGAAGGAGCCCGAGAAATTCGGCACCGGCCACATCGAGGGCATCGTGGACAGCACCTCGGCCAACAACTCCGCCCTCGGCAGTGCCTGGATTCCAGCGCTCGTCTTTGGCATCCCGGGCGACAGCATCACGGCCATCGTCATCGGCGTGCTTTACATGAAGGGGATGAATCCCGGCCCCACCGTATTCGCCGAGAACCCGCAGCTGATCTACGCGGTGTTCCTGATCTTCATTCTGGCCAACGTCATCATGCTGCCGCTCGGCTGGGCGGCGATCAAGGGCGCGCGGCAGATCCTGCGCGTGCCGCGAAACCTGCTGCTGCCGGTGATCCTGCTGTTCTGCATGGTCGGCAGCTTCGCCATGACCAACAGCCTCTACGGGGTCGTCTTGATGCTGGTGATGGGCATCCTCGGCTGGTTCCTGGAGGAGCACGGCATTCCCGTCGCACCGCTCATCCTGGGCCTCGTGCTGGGTGAGATGCTGGAACAGACCTTCGTGCAATCCATGATCAAGTCGGATGGGCACTGGATCGAGTTCTTCCTACGCCCCATCGCCGGCACGCTCGGCGTGGCGACCATGCTGATCTGGGGCGTGATGCTGGCACGCGGACTGCGCCGCGCACCCCAGCCCGCCCCAGCCTGATCAATCCCCCTGATCAATCCACCTGGGCGCCGCTGATCCGCACGGCCTCGGCCCATTTCGCCTGCTCGGTGCGCA